>DASVWB010000023.1:0-2356 GCA_036389815.1 Pyrinomonadaceae bacterium
CTCGAAGTCGAGCGCGGCGCTCGCGGCGAACTTCTTCGCGTTGCGGAGCGGCGCGGTCAGGCGGCCCGGAAGCCCGCCCGGGAGCGCCGACGCGACCGCGCGCAGCGCCGGCCGCCTGAGCGCCGCCGGCAAAGGGTCGAGCGCGCCCGCCAGGCTCATCGCGACCTGGCGGGGGTAGCCCGCGAAGACCTCGTCGCCGCCCATCCCCGACAGCATCACCGTCAAGGTCTCGCGCGCCTCTTTCGACACGAGGTAGCTCGAAATCGCCATGTCGATGACCGGCATCTCCAGGTGGCGGACGAGCATCGGCAGGAGCTCCGCCACGTCCGGCCGCAGCATCGTCTCGTGGTAGTCGGCGTCGAGCAGCTCGCCCACCCTGCGCGCCCACGGCACGTCGCTCGGGATGATGTCGAAGCGCAGGTCTTCCTCTTCGATGCCGACCGTGTAGGTCGAGACCCTTCGGCCGCCCCCACGCTTCGCCATCAAGGCCGTCACGACCGACGAGTCCACGCCGCCCGAGAGGAACGACCCCAGGGGCACGTCGGCCACCATCTCCATCCCGACCACGCGCTCCAACGTCTCCGACAGGCGCCCGCGCCACCACGCCTCGCTCCTGCCCTCTTCGACCTCGTCGAACGAAACGTCCCACCACTCGCGCGCCGTCAAGGCGCCGTCGCGCCACGTCAGGACGTGCGCGGGCGGGAGCCTCCGTATGCCCTCGAAGAGGGTGTGCGGGTCGGGCGTCCAGAGGAAGGTGAGCTGCTGGTTGAGCCCTTCGAGGTCGAGCCCCGGCCGGACCAGGCCCGACGCCAGCACGCCCTTCGCCTCCGAGGCGAAGACGAAAGACGCGCCCTCCTCCGTCTCCGCCTCCGCGTAGAACAGCGGCTTGATGCCGAGCCGGTCGCGCGCGAGCGTGAGCGTCTGCTCGACTTCGTCCCACACGGCGAAGGCGAACATGCCGTTGAGGTGCGGGAGCGCGCCCTCGACGCCCCACTCGGCGAAGGCTTCGAGCATGACCTCCGTGTCCGTGTCGGTGCGGAACTCGTGCCCTAATCCTTCGAGCCTCTTCTTCAACTCGCGGTAGTTGTAAATCTCCCCGTTGAACGTGACCGTGAAGCGCCCGCCGGCCGAAGGCATCGGCTGGTGCCCCGCGCTGCTCGTGTCGATGATCGCCAGGCGCCTGTGGGCCAGGCACGCCCGCCGCCCTTCCCCGTCAACGGACGGAGAAGTCCACACCCCCTCGTCGTCGTACCCGCGGTGCTCGATGGACTTCAGCATCGCGCCGACGCGGCGCTCTGGGTTGACGGAGATGAGACCGGCGATGCCGCACATAAGTTTCAGGGGTGTTGGGTGTTAGGGATTAGGTGCCGGGTGGGGAGCGCGGGCCTCGCCTTCCACCCAACACCCATCACCCGATACCCTACACCCTCACCGCCTCCCCCGTCCGCAGCGAGTCGAGGATGCGGAAGGTGGCGCGCGTGGTGTTGGCGAGCTCCCCCAGCGGGATGGGCGCGGGGCCGCCCTCGCGGAGGGCGGCGCAGAGGGCGCGCACCTCTTCGCGCACCCCCTTGTCCTGCGCGCGCAGGCGGCCCCGGGTCTCGCGGCCGCCCGCGTAGGCGGCGGACGCGCGGTAGTCTTCGATGACGAAGGCGCGGCCCGCGCCGAAAATCTCGACGCGCTCTTTGGGGAGCGCGCGGTCGCCCTCGGCGAGGTACGCGACGGTGCCGTTCGACCCGTCGGCGAACTTGAGGGTGACGAAGACCGAGTCGTCGTCAACGGCCTCGCGGTCGTCGGAGGTGACCGACTCCGCGTAGACGCGCGTGACGTGCGAGCCCGTGACGTACTGCATGAAGTCCACGAAGTGGCAGACCTCGCCGCGGACGCGCCCGCCGCCCTCGCGCGCGTCCTGCGTCCAGTGCGTGCGCGGCAGGCGCCCCGCGTTGACGCGGTAGAGGATCGAGAGCGGCGCGCGGCGTCCCGCGAAGAACTCTCTGGCCTGGCGGGCGTGCGGCGAGAAGCGCCGGTTGAAGCCGACCGTCAGGCGCCCGCGCGAACGCCCCGCCGCTTCGAGCAGGCCGTCCAGCTCCTCGTCGCTCAGCGCGAGCGGCTTCTCGACGAACACGTCGAGGCCGCGCTCGAGCCCCCTGCGCGCGAGCTCGGCGTGCGTGCCGTGGCGCGTGGCGACGACGAGGAGGTTGACGCCCTCCTCGCCCAGCACTTCGTCCGCCCCCGAGACGAAGCGCGCGAAGCCGTAGCGCCGCCCCACGTCGCGCGCCGTCACGCCCGACGCCGTCGCCACCGAGACGAACTCCACGCCCTCCGCCTTGAAGCTCGGCAGCAGCATCCGCCGCGCC
Source organism: Pyrinomonadaceae bacterium (assembly GCA_036389815.1). GTDB lineage: Bacteria > Acidobacteriota > Blastocatellia > Pyrinomonadales > Pyrinomonadaceae > QHXN01. Next base: position 2,355 of record DASVWB010000023.1, read on the forward strand.
CA
>DASVWB010000024.1:0-26696 GCA_036389815.1 Pyrinomonadaceae bacterium
GACGAGCGCGAGCACGCCCGCGGGGTCGTCGAAGTTCGGGTGGTTGAGAAGGTCGAACGCCTCGGCCCCCATTTGCAGCCGCACGCGCTCGCTGAAGTCGAAGCGGCGGCGCAGCGCCACGTCGAGTTGGTACGAGGGGAAGCCGCGCAGCGCGTTGCGCCCGAGCGTCCCCTGCCGCGCCGCGCCGGGCAGCGCGAACGCTTCCGGGTTGAGTCGCCTGCCCCCCGGCGCGTCGGCGTCCGCGAGGTAGGGCGGCACGCCCGGCAGGATGTCCGGGCGCAGGAACGCGAACCCGTAGGCGGTCGGGAAGCCGTAGACGACGTTCAAGGGGCGCGCCGAGCGCGCGACGAAGACCGCGTCGAGCGCCCAGTCGCGCGTCAGCGCGCGCCACGCGCCCCCGCCGAACGGCGACGGCAGCTCGTACGAGACGAACCCCGAGAGCGTGTGGCGCACGTCGAAGTCCGAAGGCGCGCGCTCGGCGCCCGCCGTCTCGCTTCTTAAGAGCGCGCGCCCCGGCTCGTCCTCCGAGAAGTCGTCGAGCGACCTTGCGAAGGTGTAGGAGGCGCTGGCGTGGAGCCCGCCCGTCATGCGGCGCGTGAAGACGAGGCGCGCGGCGTGGTAGTCGGACGCGCCGCCGTTATTCGTCACCCTCGCGAGCGCGAAGCCGGGCGCCGTGTCGAGGAGCGTCCGCGTCAGCAGGAGCCTGCGGCCGGCCGAGCCGACGTAGGCGGCTTCGATGCTCTGCGCGCCGCCGAGCGCGCGCACGACCGAGGCGTTCCAGCGCAGCGTGAAGGGGAGCTTGAGGCGCGGGTCGAAGGCCGAGAGCGGCGCCCCCGCGGGTGCCGCCGGCGCGGAGCCTTCGGGCGTGAACGGGACGCCGAAGGCCGCGCCGCCGACGCCGAACGGGTAAGAGTCCGCGAAGGCGCGGCCCGCCTCCTCGAAGCCCGTGTCGTAGAAGAGGCCGGCGCCCGCGCGCAGCAGAAGCTCGCGCCCCGAGGCGTTCGACAACTGGTACGCGACGCCGAAGCGCGGCGCGAAGTTGAAGTAGGTCGTCTCCCACAGCGGCGAGCCCGGCGCGGCGAGCGCGAGCCGCGCGGGGTCTTCCGCCCGCGTGACGGCGGCGGCCTCCAGTCGGCCGCGCGCGTGCGGCGCGGGGCTTAGCTCCCAGCGCAGGCCGTAGGTCAGCGTCAGCTTCCTCGTCTTCCTCCACACGTCCTGCGCGTAGGCGGCGAGGTCTTGGAAGACGGGGCGCACCACGCCCGCGCGCGCGAACGTGCCGTCGCGCGCGGCGCGGCCCGCGAGCGCGCCGGCCACGCCCTCGAAGAAGAGGTCGCGCCCGAACGCGCGGGGCGCGATTGAAGGCGTGAGCCTCCTGTAGTCCGCGCCGAGCTTGTACGTGTGGTTGCCCGAGACGGCGTCGAGCGCGCCGACGAGGTTCAGTTGTCGCCGGACGTCGACCGACACGGACGCGGGCGCGAGCGCCGCGCCGCGGCCGCCGAGGTCGAAGACGAAGGAGCCGCCCTGCCCCGTCGTCGGAGTGAGGTTGAGGAGCGCGCCCGCGGGCGTCTCCGCGCCGGGCACGGCGGCCCCGCCGAACGCGTCGAGCAGGCGCGAGCCGCGTGACGCGACTCGGCCGTAGCCGCCTCGCAGCTCCAGAGCCTTCTCGGGCGAGAGCATGTAAGAGGCACCGGCCGTGAACGTCTGCGCGAGCGCCCGGACGCGCGACAGCGTGTTGAGCGAGGAGCCGCCCGCGCCGCGCGTGTCCGCGCCCGAGCCGGCGACGTTGTAGTGCGCTTCGAGCGAAAGCCTGTCGGACGCGTTGTGGTCGAGGTGGAAGTTTAAGGCGTCGAGGCGCGAGGGCTCTTCGTAGCCGGCGGCGAACTCCGCGAAGCCGTCGGCGCGCGCCGCCCCGTTCGGCACGGGGAAGGCGTCGAGGAAGGGGCGCAGGGCGGCGGGCGCCGCGAGCCTCGCCGCCGGCGACGGCACCTCCGTGAAGGCGTAGGCGGGCGCGCGCCTCCGCTGCCGCTCGTAGGCCGCGAAGAAGAAGGTCTGGTCGCGGCGCACGGGGCCGCCGAGCGTGCCGCCGTAGTCCGCGAAGCGCTGCGGCTGCCGCCCGAGGCCGCGGCCGCCCGCGAACCAGTCGGAGGCGTCGAGCGCCTCGTGCCCGAAGTAGCCGAAGAGCGAGCCGCGGAACTCGTTCGTCCCCGCGTTCGTGACGACGGAGACCTGCGCGCCGGGCCTGCGCCCGTACTCGGGCTCGAAGTATTCGGCGCGCACGGTGAACTCCCGCGCGGCGTCGGCCGCGACGGGCGGGCCGGCGGGGTCTGCGCTCACGCCGTCTACGACTAACGTGTTCGACCGCGGGCTCTGCCCGTCGAAGGAGAAGCCGTCGGGGCCGTGCGCGCCGGGCGCGGCCGTCCCGCCGGGCGCGACCCTCGCGAGCGAGAGCAGCCGGCGGCCTTCGAGCGGCAGTTCGGCGACCGCGCGCGTCTCGACGGTCATGCTCGTGGAGCATGAAGACTCGTTCACGGTCGGGGCGCTGGCGACGACCGTGACCGTCTCGTACACGCCCGCGGCCGCGCCGGGCGCGAGCGAACTCATCCCGACCACGTTAGCCGCCGGCGGGCTGCCCGCGGACGCGACGCTCTGCGACACGACGCCCGGCGACGCGGCGGGCGACTCGGCCGGCACGTCCACGCGGCGCGGCTCGCCTCCGTCGGTGACGACGCCCTCCTCGACCGCGACGAACGAGGTGAACTGCGTCATCAGCCCGAAGTCGAGTCCGAGCCTCGTAATCTCCTCGCGCACCCTGTCGTCGGGCTTGCCCGACTGCATGCCCGCCATGTCGCGCCCCGTCAACTCGTCCACGCGCCTGCGCGCCCAGAGCGTGCCGAGCACGTCGTGCCCCTCCTCGGAGTCAGGCAGCGTGACGGCGACCTCGCGCGCGAAGTCGCGCCCGGCGGCGCGCCCCTTGAGCGTCACGGTCGCGCGCCCGCCGCGCTCGTAGCGGCCGAAGATGACGACGGGCTTCGCGCCGAAGAGGTCGGGGGCGGCCTTCGGGTAGACGTCCGCGACGGGCAGGCCGCCCCACTCGACCGAGATGTCCGTGAGCAGCGGGTCGCGCACGCGCTCGTAAAAGCGGCGCGCGGCCTCGGAGCCGGGGTCTGAGTTGCCGACGTACTCGACCTCGCCGCGGCCGTACTCGGCCATCTTGTCGAGCAGGAAGCGGTTGGGGTCGGAGCCGAAGCCCATCGAGAAGACGCGCGCGCGCGGGTGCTTCTGCACCTCGGAGATGATCTCGAAGTCGTTGCCGACCTGCCCGTCGGTCATGAAGCAGACGACGCGCACGTGCTCCTGCGAGTCGGAGTCGGCGAGCGCGGCGCGGATGGCCTTCATCATCTCGGTGCCCCCGCCGCCGCCCTGCCCTTCGAGGAACTTCATCGCCTTCGAGAGGTTGGCGCGCGTGGCGGGGACGGGGCGCGGGAAGAGGACGGCCGTGTCGCCGGCGAAGGTGATGAGGTTGAAGGTGTCCTGCGGGTTGAGGCCGCCGAGCGCGAGCCGCATCGTCTCCTTCGCCTTCTCGATGGGGAAGCCCGACATCGAGCCGGAGGTGTCGAGCACGAAGACCAGCTCCTTCGGCACGACCTCGGCCGGCGCGACGCGGTCGGGCGGCTGGAGGATGAGCGCGAAGAAGCGCCCGCGCGCGGAGGCGTGCGTCAGCAGGGCGTCCTCGACGCGCCCGCCCGCCACGCCGTACCTCAGCACGAAGTCGCGGTTCGGGACGGAGTCGGAAGCCTTCAGGCGGACGAGGGCCGTGCTGCCGCCCGCGCGCTCCACGTCTATCGCGTGCGAGGTCGAGACGACGGATTCGAGCGGCACTCCGGCGTCGATTGCGACCTCGACGGAGATGTCGTGCCCCGCGCGCACGCCCTCGCCCGCGAACGCGGGGTTGAGTCGCGCCGCGTCGGGCACGCCCGCACTTTGCGACTCGCCCGCGGACGACTCCTGCTGTGTGGCCGGCTCCGCCTGCGTCTGCGCTCCGGCGTCGGCGGCGGCCGGGACGTAGCGCCGGCCGACGACCATCGGGAAAGACCACTCGTAGGTGCCCGACTCGTACTTGAGCGTCTCGACGTAGCTGATGGCGACCGTCACCGACTGGCCGGGCAGGATGTTGGCGACCGACTGCGTGAAGACGTTCGGCCGCTCCTGGTCGAGGAGCGAGGCGACGTGGCCGCGCGCGCGGGCCTCCCTGTACGCGGCCTGCGCCTCCTCGCGCCGCATGACCTTCGCGCGCACCGTGCGGCCGCCGACGTGCATCGTCATCTCGTCCACGGCCGCCGCCTGCGGCAGCGGGAAGACGTAGACGGCCTCGATCTTGTCCTGGAAAGGGTTCCCGAACTCCTGCGTGACGGTGACGCGCGAGATGAAGCCGGAGACTTCGGCGCGCACGGCCGTGTGCCTGAGCGGGCACTCGCCGGCGGGCCTGCCCGCGGCGTCGAAGGCGCGGAGCGTCCCCTGCGTTATCTTGTCCGCGTCCTGGCGCACGCGGCGCGCCGCGCCCGCCTGCGTGCCGTGGAAGAAGGCGAGAAGGGCCGAGGCCAGCGCGACGAGCGCCGGCCTGAGGAGAAGCCTGCGGTTCATATTCCCTCCGTTCGGACACACCTCGGCCGGGCACGGCACGGGAAGGCGCGGCCGCGCGGGGTCGGGTCAGGCTGTTCGCAGAAGAGTCCGGCGGCCCTCCGGCCGCGCTTCGGTGGACTCCTACGCGGGCCGGGCCGGACTTAAGAACGTCGCCCCCTTGTTTCCCCTATGGATGCGGTGTCGGAGCGAAAAGGTGGTCTGGGGTCGGACGCGCGCGAGAAGTTTCGGACGAAGTTTTGGACGCGAGGTGTGTTGACCCGTGTGACGTGAGCGGCGACGTGAATAGCGTTTGAACCGCAGAGGCGCGGAGGCACGCCTTTAAGAATTTGAGAATTGAGATTTCAAATTTGAAATCTCAAATCTCAAATTGTTCTTAGCCGTGTCCGGGCGCTCCTGCGGTTCGTCCTCCCCGGCCCGAATCATCTGCGCGCTCTGAGCCTGAGACCCGCGCCCAGCTCGAAGAGGCCGGGGACGGTGACGGGCAGGCGGCCCGTGACGGGGGTCTCGCCGAACAACGCGCGCGCGGCCGCGGCCTGCGCGACCTCCTCGATGGCGTACGCGACCATGTAGGCGGGCGCGTCCTCGAACTGGCGTATGAGGTACGGGCCGCCGAAGGCGACGACGGCCACGGGCTTCTTCGTCGCGATAATCTTTCTCAACAGCACGGCCTGCGCCTCGGGCAGCGCCACCGTCCCCTTGCCCGCGGCGCGCTTGACGAAGGGCGCGACGACGACGCGCCCGGCCTTCGCCGCCGCGGCCAGCACGTTCTCGTAATCGGCCGCCGCGGAGCGCGGCCCGATCCTCAAGACGGGCGCGCCCTCCGCGCGGCGCCGCACCTGCGGGACGAAGGCGCGCCCCTCCTCCTCGTCCTCGTCCGCGGCGACGACGACGAAGAGCGTCGTGTCGGAGCGCGCCGGGTCGAGCGGCAGCAGGCCGCCGCGGTTGCGCAGGAGCGTCATCGAAGCCTCGGCCACGCGCTCGGCCTCGCGCACGCTCTCGGGACGCTCGACGACGCGGCTCACGTCTTCGAGTCTGACGAGGCGCTCGCGCGCGAGCCCCAGCCTGTACTTCGCGGCGAGCAGCCTTCGCACCGACTCGTCTATCCTCCCCCCCGTCAACGCCCCCGACCTGACCGCCGCCTCCAGCGCGTCGACGGCCGCCTTCGGGTCGGGCGGCGTCAAGGCCACGTCGGCGCCCGCGCGGACTGCGCGCACGGCCGCCTCGCCGCCCGGATACCCCCGCGTGATGGCGCCCATGCCGAGCGAGTCGGTGACGACTATCCCGCCGTACTTCAGCTCGCCGCGCAGCAGCCCCGTCGTCACCTTCGGCGAGAGCGTCGAGGGCACCGCGTCGCCCGCGAAGTCTGGGAGCGCCACGTGCGCGGTCATCACGGCGTCAACGCCCGCGCCTATCGCCGCGCGGAAGGGGACGAGCTCGACGCGTTCGAGGCGGGCGCGGTCGGCGCGGACGGCGGCGAGCCCGATGTGAGTGTCCACGGCTGTGTCGCCGTGGCCGGGGAAGTGCTTGGCGGTCGAGAGCGCGCCGCCGTCGCGGATGCCCCTGACCGTCGCGGCGACGAACTCGGCCACGCGCCGCGGGTCTTCGCCGAAGGAGCGGACGCTGATGACGGGGTTGTCGGGGTTGTTGTTGATGTCGGCGACGGGGCCGTAGAGCCAGTTGACGCCGACGGCGCGCGCCTCCTCGGCGATGACCCTGCCCTGCCTGTACGCGGCCCCCGTGTCGCCGGTCGCGCCGAGCGCCATGTTGGTCGTGAACGGCGTCCCCGTCTTCATCTGCATCCGCAGCCCGCGCTCGTAGTCGGCCGAGACGAGCAGGGGGACGCGCGCCGCGCGCTGCAACTCGTTCGTGAGCGCGGCCACCTCGTGCGGGCTCCCGCCGCGGACGAGGACGCCGCCGACCTTGAGTTCCGCGGCCTGCCGGCGCAGCTCCGCGAAGCGCTCGCCGCCGAGGTTCATGTGTTCGCCCGAAGCCGCGACGACCACGAGCTGCGCGACGCGCTCGCGCGGCGTGAGCGCGCGCAGGGTCTCCTCGACCCACTCCGCCGCCCCCGCGTCCGCGCGCTTCGAGGCTTGCGCGGCCGTCGGCCTCGGCGCGACCGTGGCGGGCGCGGCGGCCGTGAGAAGTGACGCCGCGAGCGCGAGCAGGAGCGGCGCGCGGCGCGCGGCCTTCAAGGTTGTGTGCCTCATCTTCTCTTTCGATTCCCTTCGGCGCACGATGATACACGAAGCACGCGGGCCTTCGCGCCCGCCGGGTGACGGCGGCGGCGTTCGGGTGGTAAAACTTACGGCCAAGGGCCAATGAAACTACTCGGGATTGACATCGGCACGGGCGGCAGCCGCGCGCTGGTGATTGACGGCGGGGGGCGCGTCGTCTCCTCGGCGACGGTCGAGCACGCGCCGTTCGCCTCGCCGCGCGCGGGCTGGGCCGAGCAGGACGCGCGCGACTGGTGGCGCGCGAGCCGCGTCGCCGTGCGCCTCGCGCTCTCCTCCGGTGGCCTGCGCGCCGAAGAGATCGACTGCGTCGGGCTGACGGGGCAGATGCACGGCGCGGTGCTCCTCGACGAAGCGGGCGAGCCCCTGCGCCCGTCAATCATCTGGTGCGACGTGCGCACCGACGGGCAGTGCCGCGCGCTCAACGAAACGGTCGGCCGCGAGCGCCTCATCCGGCTCGTCTCGAACCCCGCGCTCGAAGGCTTCACGCTCCCGAAGCTGCTCTGGGTGCGCGAGCGCGAGCCCGACGTGTGGGGGCGCGTGCGCTCGGTGCTGCTGCCGAAGGACTACGTGCGGCTGCGCCTGACGGGCGAGCGCGCGACCGACGTGGCCGACGCCTCGGGCACGCTGCTCTTCGACGTGACGCGCCGCCGCTGGTCGGACGAGATGCTCGACCTCGTCGGCCTCGACCGCGCCCTGCTCCCGCGCGCATACGAGTCGCCGGAGGTCGCGGGGCGCGTCTCGGCCGCGGGCGCGGAGGCGACCGGGCTGCGCGAGGGCACCCCGGTCGTCGCGGGCGCGGGCGACCAGGCGGCCGGCGCGGTCGGCGTCGGCCTCACTCGCCCCGGCGCGGTCGGCGCGACCGTCGGCACCTCGGGCGTCGTCTTCGCCGCGACCGACCGCCCGGCTTTAGACCCTTTGGGGCGCGTACACACCTTCTGCCACGCCGTCCCCGGCGGCTGGCACGTCATGGGCGTGACGCAGGGCGCGGGTCTCTCCCTGCGCTGGTTCCGCGACCAGTTCGGCGCGGGGCTCGACGACGGGCGCGACCCTTACGAGCGGTTGACCGAGGAGGCGGCCGCCGCGCCCGCCGGCTCGGACGGACTCCTGTGGGCGCCGTACCTGATGGGCGAGCGCACGCCGCACCTCGACCCGCACGCGCGCGCCGCGCTCGTGGGGCTGACCGCGAGCCACACGCGCGCGCACGTCGTCCGCGCCATACTCGAAGGCGTCGCCTTCTCCCTGCGCGACACGCTCTCGGTCTTCGCGGAGATGGGCGTGCCCGTCGAGTCGATACGCCTCGGCGGCGGCGGCGCGCGCTCGGCGCTGTGGCGGCAGATACAGGCGGACGTGTACGGGCGCGCGGTCGAGTTGGTCGAGGCCGACGAGGGCGCGGCCTACGGCGCGGCGCTGCTGGCGGGCGTGGGCGCGGGCGCGTGGGGCACGGTCGAGGAGGCCGCCGCTTCGACCGTGCGCGTGCGCGAGCGCGTCGCGCCGGACGCGGAGACGGCGCGGCTGATGGGCGAGCGTTACGAAGCCTTTCAAAAACTCTACCCGGCGCTTCGCGACATAGGTCAGAACCGCCCGCGGTAGCGGGTGGACGTTCCGACTAACTCCCGTGCTGCGGAACGTCCACCCGCTGCCGCGGGCGGTTCCGGCCGCTACGGCGGCGCACGTGAGCATGAAGGGGGATGACACCATGACGGATGACAAGTACGCTCCGAGGCCGGAGCACAAGTTCACCTTCGGCCTGTGGACGGTGGGCAACCGCGGCCGCGACCCGTTCGGCGACGCCGTGCGCCCGACGCTCGCGCCCGCGGACGCCGTGAGGATGCTGGCGGAGGTCGGCGCGTGGGGCGTCAACTTCCACGACAACGACCTCGTGCCCATCGACGCCTCGCCCGCCGAGCGCGACCGTATCGTGCGCGAGTTCCGCGGGGTCTGCGAGGAGACGGGCGTCGTCGTCCCGATGGCGACCGTCAACCTCTTCTACGAGCCGGTCTTCCGCGACGGGGCGTTTACGGCCAACGACGCGCGGGTGCGCGCCTACGCCCTGCAAAAGACGATGCGCGCGATGGACTTGGGCGCGGAGCTGGGCGCGAAGATTTTCGTCCTGTGGGGCGGGCGCGAGGGCGTCGAGACGGACGCCTGCCGCCGACCCGACGAGGCCGTCAGGCGCCTGCGCCACGCGCTCGACTACCTCTGCGAGTATTCGATAGACAAAGGCTACGACTACAGGTTCGCTTTAGAGGCGAAGCCGAACGAGCCGCGCGCCGACATCTACATGCCGACGACGGGCGCCTACCTCGCGCTCATCCCGACGCTGGCGCACCCGGAGCTGGTCGGCGTCAACCCCGAGGTCGCGCACGAGCACATGCCGGGGCTCAACATGACGCACGCGGTCGCGCAGGCGTGGGAGGCCGGCAAGCTCTTCCACATAGACCTCAACGACCAGGTGCCCGGCCGCTACGACCAGGACTTGCGCTTCGGCTCGGCCAACCCGAAGACGGCCTTCTGGCTGGTGAAGTTCCTCGAAGACGTGGGCTACGACGGCCCGCGCCACTTCGACTCGCACGCCTACCGCACCGAAGACTACGAGGGCGTGAAGGACTTCGCGCGCGGGTCGATGAGGACTTACCTCGTCCTCAAGGAGAAGGCGCGGCGGTGGAACGCAGACCCCGAGATAAAGTCGCTGCTCGCAGAGATGGCGGCCGCGGACGGCAACGGCGGCGGCGCGAAGTTCGAGCGGGGCGCGGCGGCCGAGCTTCTCGCGCGCGACTTCGACCGCGCGGAGATGGCCTCGCGGGGCCTGAAGTACGAGCGGCTCGACCAGCTCACGATGGACATCCTGCTCGGCGTCCGCTGAAACGCCCGGGGGGAGGGCGAATGACGATTCCCAAACTCGAAATCCTGCGGCGCATCAGCGACGCCGGCCTCGTCGCCGTCGTGCGCGCCGAGACGGCCGAGGCGGCGCGGCGCACGGCCGACGCCGTGCTCGAAGGCGGCTGCCCCGCCGTCGAGATGACCTTCACCGTGCCCGGCGCGCACCGCGTCATCGAGGAGATGGCGCGGGCCTACAAGCCTTCGGAACTCATCCTCGGCGCGGGCACCGTGCTCGACCCCGAGACGGCGCGCATCGCCATCCTCTCGGGCGCGTCCTACGTCGTCTCGCCTTCCCTCAACGTCGAGACCGTGCGCCTGTGCAACCGCTACCAGGTGCCTGTGATGCCCGGCGCGATGACGGTGCGCGAGGTAATAGAGGCGTTGGAGGTCGGCGCCGACGTAGTCAAACTCTTCCCCGGCGAGGCGTTCGGCCCCGGCGCCGTCCGGGCCATCCGCGGGCCGCTGCCGCAGGCGCCCCTGATGCCGACCGGCGGCGTAGACCTCTCGAACGTCGGCGAGTGGATACGCGCCGGCGCGGTCGCCGTCGGCGCGGGCTCAAGCCTGACGGGGCCCGCCAAGTCCGGCGACTTCGCCGCCGTCACACGCATGGCGCGCGACCTTATCGCGGAGATCAGGCAGGCGCGGCGCGGCCTTTAGCGCGGCGGAAATTTTCGAGGAGCTGTGATGAGGGTCGTCACTTTCGGCGAGATCATGATGCGGCTGGCGACGCCCGGCCGCCTGCGGTTCTCACAGGCGAAGGAGCTTGAGATGACCTACGGCGGCGGCGAGGCCAACGTCGCCGTCTCGCTGGCGAACTTCGGGCTCGACGCGCGCTTCGTCACGCGCCTGCCCGCGAACCCCTTCGGCGACGGCGCCGTCGCGGTGCTGCGCGCGCACGGCGTGGACACCTCGGTCGTGGCGCGCGGGGGCGACCGCATCGGCATCTACTTCCTTGAGACGGGCGCGAGCCAGCGCGCCTCGGTCGTCGTCTACGACCGCGCGGGCTCGGCCGTCTCGCAGGTCGGCCCCGGCGAGTTCGACTGGGCGCGCGTCTTCGAGGGCGCAGGCTGGTTCCACTTCACCGGCATCACGCCCGCGCTCGGGCCCCGCGTCGCGGAGGCGACCGCCGAGGCGTGCCGCGCCGCGCGGGAGGCGGGGCTCACCGTCTCGTGCGACCTCAACTACCGCAAGAAGCTCTGGGCGCCCGCGCAGGCGCGCGAGACGATGACGGGGCTGATGGAGTGGGTGGACGTCTGCATCGGCAACGAGGAGGACGCCGAGAAGGTCTTCGGCATACGCGCCGAGGGCGCGGACGTTTCGGGCGGCCGCGTCGAGGCCGAGGGTTACGAGCGGGTGGCGCGCACGCTGGCCGAGCGGTTCGGCCTCAAGGCCGTCGCCGTCACGCTGCGCGAGAGCCGCTCGGCCGACGAGAACGGCTGGTCGGCGATGCTCCTGCACGGCGGGCGCGTCCACCGTTCGAAGAAGTATGACATCAACATCGTAGACCGCGTCGGCGGCGGCGACTCGTTCGCGGCCGGGCTCATCTACGGCCTCTTCACGGGCCGGGACGCGCAAGGCGCGCTTGAGTTCGCCGCGGCGGCCTCGTGCCTGAAGCACTCCGTCAGCGGCGACTTCAACCTCGTCTCCGTGGCCGAGGTCGAGGCTCTGGTCGGCGGCGACGCCTCGGGCCGCGTCCAGCGTTGAGCGCGCGGCGGCGACGCGCGGGGCGCGGGTGCGCGAGGTGGCTGGCGGCCGCCGCGGCGGCGCTCGTGCTGCTCGCCGCCTGCGCGCTCTACGTCGCGTTCAGGCGCACGTCGGGTGGGGCCGTGCCCGAGCACCAATACTTCAGACAGGACAGTCCGGGCACGACGCTCGCCATCGCGCACCGCGGGGGCGCGGGGCTGTGGCCCGAGAACACACTCTACGGCTTCGAGCGCGCGGCCGCGCTCGGCGTGGACGTGATAGAGACGGACGTGCGCGCGACGGCCGACGGCGAGATCGTCGTCATCCACGACGAGCGCGTGGAGCGCACGACCGACGGCGCGGGCGGCGTCCGCTCGCTGACGCTCCCGGAGTTGAAGAGGCTCGACGCGGCCTACCGCTTCTCGACGGACGGCGGGCGGACTTTCCCCCTGCGCGGCCGCGGCGTCTCGGTGCCGACGCTCCGCGAGGTCTTCGAGGCGCTCCCGCGGATGCGCTTCAACATCGAGCCCAAGCAGGCCGCGCCGTCAATCGCCGCGCCGCTCTGCCGCCTCATACGCGAGAGCGGCATGACGGAGAAAGTCCTGGTCGCCTCGTTCAGCGACTCGATCCTCGAAGAGTTCCGGCGCGAGTGCCCGGAGGTCGCCACCTCGGCCGGCACGGCGGAGGTCGCCGGCTTCCTCGCGCTCCAGCGCGCGGGCGCCGCCGGCTCCTACGGCCCGCGCATGCAGGCGCTCCAGGTGCCGGAGCATGCGGGCGGCGTGCGCCTGCTCACCGAAGACCTCGTCCGCGCCGCGCACGCGCGCAACCTGCGCGTACACGCCTGGACGGTCAACTCCGAAGAGGACATGCGCCGCCTCGCGCGCCTCGGCGTTGACGGCGTCATGACGGACTACCCCGACCGCCTCCTCAGAGTCCTCGGCCGCCCGGCGAACGCCGACGGCCGTTGACCGCCTGAGGCATCCGCGGGCCCCCGTGCCCGAACCGCCGGACAGACCCTTACAGGGCAATCCCACGCCCCAGCACGCCGACGAAAATCAGGGCGCACAGGGCGCCGGCCGCGACCCACCCCGCGCTGCGTCGGAGCACAAAAGCATTCTCCCCCGGCTCGGGCGCCTCGGGAATCAGCAGCGGCAGCAGCAGCAGCCACGCCGTCAACCCGAACGTCCCGCCCGCCGCCTGAAGCTGAGCCACCCTGTAATCGAGCCGGCTGAACAGCGCCGACACGACCCACAGGACGCCCCCTGCGGCGTAAGCGTGCGCGACCAGCCGCCACGCAGTCGCGCGCCCCACGGGGCCTACCAACCTCCTCAACTCGGCGAGGCTCAGGCGGAAGGAGAGCAGGCAGGCCGCCCCGCCGGCCAGCACGACGGCGCACCTCCAGAACAGCTCGCCGGGAAGGTTCCGGATGAGGATGTACGAATCGCCGTAGCTGATGACGGGCGCCGCCGCCACGTAAGAGGAGGGGAGGAACAGGCTCACCGACATCATGAGCCAGAGGAAGAAGCGGAGCGCGGGGGTCGCACGCCGACGGCGCAGCAGGACGAGGCACACGAGCGCGGCCGCGAAGTTCGCCGCGCAGCCGGCCGTGACGATTATCTTATACTTCCAGGTCGGCTCCAGCGTGGGGATGGGGTTGTAGGTGCTTGAGATGTGAATGCAACCCATCCCGAGCAGCGCCGCCGTGCCGCAGTGGCCGACTATCTCGTGGCAGACGTTGAGCGCCGCGTAGGCGACGAGCGCGACCGCGGTCACGGTGAGGCGGTCTGGCGTTGCCGTCCTCTGCATACAATACCTCCGAGTCCGCCCGGCCCCGCCGGGCACGTCCCGGGCATCTTTGACGCGGAAGGCCGAACCGGTCAACCCCTCAGGCCGACTCGCCGCGACGCTTCCACAGCGACAGCGCGAGGCCGACGACCATCAGGGCGAACGTCGCGAGGTTCACGTACGGCCCCGGCGGCGTCCCCACCCTGACGAGCGGCACGAGCAGGAGGAGCAGTTGGCTGCCGAGGAAGCCCAGCGCGAGCACCGCGAACATGAAGGGGACGGCGCTGCGGTAGCGCGCGAGCACCAGCAGGCACAGCAGGGCGATGACGAGTCGCCAGAGCGCGCCCTGCGCGAAGAGCGCGACGGCGGTCTGCGCGGCGTCGGGCGCGTACGCGTCGAGCGGGATGCCGTCGGCGTCGCGCGCCACGGCGCGGCCGTTGAAGATGATGACGAGGCTCTGCATCGCCCTCAGGGCCGCGACCAGCCCGAAGAGCCACAGCGCGAGCCCGCGCCCGCGGTACGTGTTGTCTATGCTCGTGGGAAGGAGTCGGTCGAACAAGGCTTTTCCTTTCGAGGGGCGCTGCGCGCAGAAGCGCCGCGGCGTTACCTCTTCAACTGCGGCATGAAACTGGGTACGCTCGTCGGCGACGCGATGTTCTTCATGCGCATGTACGTGACGAGGTTGCCGTAATGTTCCGCGCCGCGCACGTTGCTTCACACCGGCGCGGTTCTCCTCTCGGCGGGGAGCGTTCTTCCCCGTGTCGTGCCCCGGCGCCGTACTACATGCGCGGGAAACAAAGGGACTCGGCCTCACGTATCAAAAACGTGACCGCACGTTGCAGGGGGCCCCACGCGCGTGTCTGAGCACACAATCGCGTCGGGCAGCCTTGCGCCGGAACGTTCACGCGGAGCCCTCAGGCGGGAGGAGGCGAAGAGGTCTTGACCCAGCACATCGGAATCGTGGCCGGCAGCGCCGAGGGCGCCGCGCTCTGTTACCGCACCATCTGCCTTGAGGCCCCGGCCTTCATGGGCGAGCACAACCACCCGGAGATAACCATGAACTCGGTGCCGCTGGCCGAGCACATGCGCCGCGTCCGCGCGGGCGACTGGGAGGGGTTGGCGGGGATGCTCGTCGAGTCGGCGCGGAAGGTCGCGCGGGCCGGGGCCGCCTTCGCCGTCTGCCCCGACAACACGTACCACCAGTCGTTCAAGTACGTGCTCCCGCGCTCGCCCCTCCCGTGGATACACATCGCCGGCGCGGTCGCCGAGGAGGCGCGGCGAGCCGGTTACGCCCGGCTCGGCATACTGGGGACGAAGTACCTGATGGAGGGGGGCGTCTACCCGGAGGCTTTGGAGGGGTTCGGGATCGAGAGCGAGATTCCGGACGAGGCCGACCGTGTGAGAATCAACGAGATCATCTTCAAGGAGTTGGTCAACGGCCTCTTCCCCGAAGCCTCGCGCCTCTACCTCAACGAGGCGGCCGACAGGTTGAAGGCGCGCGGGTGCGACGCCGTCGTCCTCGGCTGCACCGAGTTACCTTTGATCGTGCGGCCGGACGACGCCCCGCTCCCCACGCTGGATTCGACGCGGCTGCTGGCGAGGGCGGCGCTGAAGCGGGCGCTGGAAGGATGACCGGGGGCCGCAGACGCGCGTCGCCATGAAATCGCAGTTCGCACTCTTCGGCGGCGCGGGGGAGGCCCCGGGGAGTCTCCCCGAGGGCTTCCGCTACCGCGCCGAGTTGATCGGCCCCGTGGAAGAGGCCGCGCTCGCCGCGCGCCTCGGCCGCCTGCCCTTCCGCGAGTTCGAGTTCCACGGCCACACGGGGCGGCGGCGCGTCGTCTCCTTCGGCTGGCACTACGACTTCTCCGCGCGCCACCTCCGCAAAGCGGACGACATGCCCGAATACCTCCTCCCGTTGCGCACGGCCGCCGCCGCGTTCGCGGGGATCGCGCCGGGGGAGTTCGAGCACGCGCTCGTCACCGAGTACGCGCCGGGCGCCGGCATCGGGTGGCACCGCGACAAGGGCGTCTTCGGCCGCGTGGTCGGCGTCTCGCTCCTCGCCGCGTGCGTGCTCCGCTTCAGGCGCGCGGCCGGCGCGAGGAGGTGGGAGCGCGTGAACCTTCCGGCCGAGCCGCGCTCCGCTTACCTGCTCGACGGCCCGGCGCGCGCCGAGTGGGAGCACAGCATCCCGCCCGTGGGCGCGCTCCGCTACTCGATAACCTTCCGCACCCTGACGTAGGCCGCCGACGGCCGTCAGTCCTGCTTCACTTCGCCGGCCGGGGGGGCGGGGCGCCCCTCGGCGTCGAAGACCTCGACCGCGCCGTACTTCTCGAAGACCGCGCGCGTCTTCGACAGGTCGCCGACGGCGACGACCTGCAGGGCCGAGGGGTCGAGGTACTTCCGCGCCACGCGCTCAACGTCCTCGGCCGTGACCTCCGAGACGCGGCGCGGGTAGGCGTCCCAGTAGTCGGCCGGCAGCCCGTAAATCTGCTGCTGGACGATGTTCGTGAGCACGGACGAGGGGAAGTCGAGCGAGGTGGCGAACCCGCCGACCAGCGCGCGCTTCGCGTTCTCCAGCTCGGTCGGCGTGACGCGCTCCGCGCCGATGCGCTTCAGCTCGTACATGAAGGCGGCCAGCGCGCCCTCGGTCACTTCAGTCCGCACGTCGGCGTTGGCCGCGAGCGTCCCCGGAAACTTCAGCGCGCTGAAGCTGCTGTAGGCGCCGTAGGTGTAGCCCTTGTCCTCGCGCAGGTTCATGAAGAGGCGCGCGGCCGGGTCGCCGCCGAGTATCTGGTTCATGACGAGCACGGGGAAGTAGTCGGCGCTCTTGCGCTCGACCGAGAGGTTGCCGAGCATGATGGTGGTCTGCACCGAGCCCGGCCGGTCGATGAGCATGATGCGCGACCTGGCGGGCGCGCTCACGGCCTGCGAGGCGGCCGGCCTCGCCTCGCCCCTCTGCCACGTGCCGAAGGCGCGCTCGACCTTCGGCAGCAGCTCCTTCATCGTCACGTCGCCGAAGACGGCGACGAGCGCGTTGTTCGGCCGGTAGTGCTCGGCGTGGAACTGCGCGAGGTCCTGCTGGGTGAGCCCCCTGACAGCCTCCTCCGCGGGGAAGACGGAGCCGGCCGGGTGCTCGCCGTAGACGGCGCGGCTGAACTGCGCCTGCGCGAGCAGGCCGGGCAGCGTGCGCTGGAACTGGAGCTGCGTGATGAGCCGCGTCTTGTACTTCTCTATCTCCTCGGGCGCGAACCTGGGGTTGCGCACCACGTCCGAGAGGAGGTCGAGCGTGCGGTCGAGGTGCTCGGCCAGCCCGACGGAGGTGGCGGTGGAGGTGACGGACGAGAGCCCCGCGCCGACGTTGAGCGTCGAGCCGAGGGCCTCGAACGCCTCGGCGACCTCGCGGCTGTTGCGCGTCTGCGTGCCCTCGCGCAGCAGCGCGGCGGCGGCCGAGGCGCGGCCGCGCTTCTCGGCCGGGTCGTTGAGCCCGCCGCTCATGACGACGACCTGCACGGTGAAGACGGGGACGTTGTGGTTCTCGACGAGCAGCACGCGCAGGCCGTTCTTGAGCGCGGCCTCCTGCGGTTTGGGGAGCGCGGCCTTTAAGACCTCGCGGTTGACGGGCACCTTGCCCTTGAGCTGCGCGCCCTTGAGCGACTGCCCCGGGGCGGCGCCCGACTGCTGCGGGCCGGCGGTCGCGGCCTGCCGCGCGCGCGCGGGCGCGCCCCCGAGCAGCGCGGCGCACGCGAGGAGGGCCGCCAAACGTTTCGCGTTCACGTCGTTTAATCTCATGACTCCCCTCCTCTACTCGCCGCCGGCCGCGGGCGCCGACTTCGGTTTGGGCACGGTGACGACGACCACGCGGTTCGACGGCCGCAGGTACTTCGCGGCGACGCGCCGGATGTCGTCCTTCGTCACGGCGTTGAGTTTGTCGAGCTGCGTGTTGATGAGGTCGGGGTCGCCGTAGAAGACGACGTTCTGGCCCATCGAGATGGCGCGGTTGAGCGTGCTCTGGAGGCCGCTGGCGTAGCCGCGGCGGCGCGCGTTCTTCACCTTCTCCAGCTCCCAGTCGGCGACGGGCTCCTTCATCAGCCGCTCGACCTCCTCGTAGACGGCCGCCTCCACCTCCTCGGCCTTCTTGCCGGGGCGCACCATCACGGTCACGTAGAGCGCGCCCGCGCCGCGCCGCTCGTCCATGCGGCCGCTGACGCTCGTCGCCAGCTCGCGCTCCTTGACGAGCTTCTGGTAGAGGCGCGACGACTGCCCGCCCTGAAGGGCGTAGGAGAGCACGTCGAGCGCGTAGTAGTCGGGCGTGTTGCCGGCGGCGGCCTTGTAGGCGACGCGCACCTGCGTGAGCCGCGCGAGCGGGTCTTCGACCGTTTGGCGGCGCTCCTCCTTCTGCTCCGGCTCGTCGGCCCTGACGGCGGGCGGCGCGGGCTGGCGCGCGATGGCCTCGAAGTGCTTGCGGACGAGCGCGAGCGCCTCGGCGGGCTTGAAGTCGCCGACGAGGGCGAGCACGGCGTTGTTCGGCGCGTAGTAGGTCTTGAAGAACTGCGCCACGTCCTCGACCGAGGCGGCGTTGAGGTCTTCCATCGAGCCGATGACCGTGTGGTGGTATGTGAAGTCGTCGTAGAGCAGTTCCTGCTGCAACTCCTCCGCGCGGCCGTAGGGCTGGTTGTCCACGCCCTGCCGGCGCTCCTCCTGCACGGCGTTGCGCTGGTTGTCGAGCTTGGCCTTCGTGATTTCGAGCGAGCGCATCCGGTCGGCTTCGAGGAAGAGCCCCATCTCAAGCTGGTTGGCCGGCAGCGTGTCGTAGTAGGTGGTGAAGTCGGGCGTCGTGAAGCCGTTCATCTGTCCGCCGCTCGTGAAGACCTGGTAGAAGTGCTCGCCGTCGCCGACGTTCTCCGACCCCTTGAACATCATGTGCTCGAAGAGGTGCGCGAAGCCCGTGCGCCCCTTGACCTCGTTGCGCGCGCCGACGTTGTAGCTGACGGCGACGGTCAGGACGGGCGCGCTGTGGTCTTCGACGAGGAAGACCCTCAGGCCGTTCTTGAGCGCCGTCTCGGTGAAGTTGACGCGCGCCCCGCGCTGCCGCGCGGAGGCCGCGGGCGCCGCGCACGCGCAGGCGAGCGCGAGGCAGAGCAGGGCGGCGAAGCCCTTCCGTGTTTTTCTCATCCCTGTTGACTCCTGACTGATTTACTGCGAGACGTTCGGCCGGGTGTGACGAAAACTTCTCTCGCCGGAGCGGGGGACATTCTAGCGGCCGTGCGCGGGCGGGCGAGTCTTTTGTGACGGCCCGTGGGCGGGGCGTGACGAAGCGCGGCCCCGGCGGGGCGGGTCGAGGGCCGCACGGCCGCGCGCGGCGACCTTACTCGCCGCCGAGCACGGACATCAGCCGCGCGTGGTGCGTGCGGCTCGAAGTGAGGCGCGTGCCGTCGCGCAGGACGACCTCGTGGTCGCCGTTCGAGAGCGGGCGCAGGTGGCCGACGCGCCTGACGTTGACGAGCGTCGAGCGGTGGATGCGCACGAACTTCTCCGGGTCGAGCTTCCGCTCCAGCTCGCTCAGGCGCTCGCGCAGCAGGTGTGTGTCGCGCCCGGCGTGCAGCTCCACGTAGTTGCCCGCGGCCGCCACCCAGTCCACGTCCTCCGTCAGGAGTATGACGGCGCGCCCGCCCGCCTTGACCGCGAGCCGCTCGGCGTAGCGGCGGCCACGCCCGGCGGCGTGCTCGATGAGGCTCCGCAGGCGCTCGTCGGCCTGCCCCGCGCGGCGGCGCGCGACCTCGCGCTTCGCGCGCTCGACGGCCGCCCGGAGCCGCGACTCGTCGAAGGGCTTGAGCAGGTAGTCGAGCGCGCTCACCTCGAAGGCGCGCAGCGCGAACTCGTCGTAGGCCGTGACGAAGATGACGACCGGCATCCGCTCCGCCCCGACGGCGCTTATCACGTCGAAGCCGCCGCCCTCCGGCATCTGCACGTCGAGGAAGACGAGGTCGGGGGCTTCGCCCGCTATCGCGGCGACGGCCTCGCGCCCGCCGCCGCACTCGCCCACGACCTCTATCTCTTCGTCCCCGGCGAGCAGAGACCGGACGCGCCTGCGCGCCAGCGGCATGTCGTCTACGATGAGCGTGCGCACCTTCAAAGCGGACTCTGCCCCCCCTCCTCCCTGAAAGGGATGCTCAGGCTCACCTCCGCCCCGCCGCCCGGGCCCTCGCGCAGCTCAAGGCTCTGCGACTTCCCGTACATGCGCGCGAGCCGCGCGCGCGTGTTGGCGAGGCCGACGCCGCCCCCGCCGCCGCCGCCGCTCGCGCCCGCCGCCGCGAGCCCCGCGCCGTCGTCGCGCACGGCGAGGCGGAGCAGGTCGCCCTCGCGCCGGGCCGAGACCTCGACGCGCCCCCCGCGCGCGAGCGGGCCGATGCCGTGGCGGATGGAGTTCTCGACGAGCGGCTGCAAGACCATGCTCGGGATGCGCGCGTCGAGCACGCCGGGGTCTACGCGGAAGCTGACGTCGAGCCTCTCCTGGAGGAGCGTCCGCTGAATCTCGGCGTACTTGCGCAGGAAGTCCAGCTCCTCCTTGAGCGGCACCTCCTCGGCCTGCCCCGAAGCGAGCGAGAGGCGGAGCAGGTCGCTCAACTGCGCGATACAGCGGTCGGCCGCCTTCGGGTTCTCGTGGATGAGCGCCGAGACGGCGTTCAGCGTGTTGAAGAGGAAGTGCGGGTGGAGCTGCATCCGCAGCACCTGGAGCTGCGCCTGCTGGAGGCGGAACTCGCGGTCGCGGTACTTGCGCGAGTAGTTGGCCGCCTGGTTGAAGGCGAGTATGCCGGCGTAGAAGACGAAGCCGTTGGTGACGAAGTTGAGGAACCCGCCCGTGTTGCGCACGAAGCCCGAGACGGCGCCCGCGGCGTCGCCGAAGTAGGCGCCGAGCAGCGCCTGGTAGGCGAGCGCCTGCGCGGCGGCGAAGGCGAGGCTCAGCGGGAAGTGGAGCGCGAGGTTGCGCGCCGCGCGCGGGCGCTCGACCGGCAGGCGGTCGCCCAGCCAGAAGACCAGCGGCGTCAGCGCGGCCCAGATGTAGTTGGCGAGCGCCAGCCGGCCGACGGCCAGCCCCCACGACACGGGGCGCGGCGAGCTGGAGTTGTAGAAGTAGACCTGCGGGATGAAGAGCAGCGTCAGGAACGTGTAGAAGGCGACGATGGCCGCGGCGGCCAGCGCCCTCGGCGGCTTCCCTGCGTTGTTGTGCGTACGCGTCACGCGCCGAGTTTGCCCCGCCCCGGCCGGGGCCGCAAGAGAAAAGTAAGCGCCGCCGCCGGGCGTATCTAAACCGGCCCCGGTCAGAATTCGCACGGACTCCGGGGCGCCCTGGCTAGTGTCACGCGGCGCGCGAAGGTTTCAGAATCGGAACCCTCGAAAAAGGAGCGGGGCCGCCCGAACGTCGTGCCCGGGCGGCCCCCGCTTCGTCCTCCGGCCGTGAATTAAAAGCTGGCCAGCCTCTCCTTATTAAAAAGTTTTCTGTACGTATTATAAATGAAGCTCAGCTTCTTCTCGTCGTTAGGGTAGTCCCAGTACCACTTCGCCGGCAGGCTTAAAATCCTCTCGAACTCGTCGCGGGGGACGTTCAGCTTTTTCGAGATGTACTGCTTCTCGTCTTCGACCTGAGACTCGTCGAAGGGCTTGCTCTTCAGCCGCCGGTTGGCCTCGTCGCGCGTGACCTCGCCCGTGCAGACCTGCGCGGCGAGCGTGGCCCGCCGGTAGTCTATGCCGAACTTGACGAACAGGTAGTAGGACTGGATGAACCTCGTGTAACGGGACTCGTGGTGCTTGCCCCCGTAGTGCCTCCAGCCGAAATTCCGTTCCAGCGCCTCGACGGCGCTCTCCTTGGAGAAGGCGATGTAGTTGAGGGGGTAGACGGTCCTGATACCCTTCACCAGCTTGAAGTGCGTCTCCTTCACGTACCCGAAGGTCCGGAATTTTTTAAACCTCCGGTTCGAGTAGGTCTTCAAGATGTGGTTGAAATACTTCAGGTCCCTCGCGTTGTAGTGCCAGCTCCGCGGGAGGATGCCCTCGGTCGCCAGGTTCCCGCCGCCGAGCAGGTACCTGACGTTATACTTGGCCGCGAAGTGGTAGAGCGCGGCGAGGATGGCGATGTCGGTCGGCGTCTCGGCCTCGGGGACGGACGCCCTCAGGAACGCGAGCTGGAGGTCCTTGAACTCCTCCCAGTCCAGCACGTAACTCTCGTAGTCTATCCCGAGCCCCTTCGTGACGTTCCTGATGTTCATCACGGCCTCTTCCGTGTCCCAGCCGTTGTCCATGTGGACGGCCAGCACGCGGAGCCCCCTCTCGCGGGCGACGTAGGCGAGGTAGCTGCTGTCGACGCCCCCGCTCAGGCCGACGACGCAGTCGTAGGCGCTGCCCTTCCCGGCGCGCTTTATCTCCCCGACGGTGGACTCCAGCTTCTCGTCGCTGTGCCTCCCGCGGTAGGTGTACTTCCCCCTGATGCTCAGGAATTCGGTGCAGTGGTTGCAGCGGCCGCCCTCGTCGAAAGTTATTTCGAGGTCGGACGTGTCCATCAAGCAGCGGCTGCACTGTTGATAACTTCTGGCCTTCATCTGTGTTTGAGAGGCGACTCCGTGCCGGAGGCGCCCGTCCGCGCGGGCAGTGACGAGTTTCCCGAAGCCCCCGACCTTGCCGGCGCGGGCTCGCCGCTCTCAAAATGTCATTGCGGTGGGGATACGGTAACGCTTTTGGCAGGCGATGGCAACCGAGCCGCAGGCCGCGCGGCGCGCGGACTCGCCGGCGCGCGCGCTCACTCGAACGTCAGCCTGTTCTTATCGGGGTAGTTGATGAGCACGCCGCGCTTTTTACCCTGGTAGACGAACAGGCTGCCGGCGGCCACGGCGTTCGCGCCGCCGTCGCGGTAGGCCGCGACGAGGTCTTCCTCGCTCCCGGCCCCGCCCAGGGCCACGACGGGGACGCCGACGGAGGCCGACACGGATTTGACCAGCTCCAGGTCGTAGCCCGCCATCGTGCCGTCCCGGTCGATGGACTGGACGATCAGCTCGCCCGCGCCCTTCTCCTCCATCAGCCGCGCGAACTCGACGGGCGTGAACGCCGTCGGGCGGCTGCCGCCCAGCACCCACGTCCGCCGCCCGCGGAGCACCCTCCTCTTCACGTCGATGCAGACGACGACGGCCGACGAGCCGAAAGTCTCCGCGGCCTCCCTGACGAGGTCGGGGTCGCGGTGGGCGTGCGTGTTGATGACGACCTTCTCGGCCCCGGCGCTGAGGATCGCCTTGATGTCCCCGACCGACCTGATCCCGCCGCCGACGGCGAAGGGCATGTAGACCTCCTCGCCGACGCCCCTCACCAGCTCCGGGGAGATGAGCCGCCCGGCCTTCGAGGCTTCGGTGTCGAGCAGCACCAGCTCGTCGGCCTTCAGGTCGTTGAAGATGGTCGCGGCGTTCATCGGGTCGCCGATGTACCTGTGGTTTTTAAACCCGACCGACTTGACCAGCGCCGAATTCTTCAGGAGTAGGACGGGGATGACCCTCGGGCGAAACATCACAGTTCGATAAAGTTTTTCAGCACCCGCGCCCCGGCGTCGTGGCTCTTTTCCGGGTGGTACTGGACGCCGAAGATGTTCTCCTTCTCGACCGCCGACGGGAAGTAGTAGTCGTACTCCGTCTCGCTCAAGACCTCGGAGCGGTCGCCGGCCCGCAGGTGGTAGGCGTGCGCGAAATAGAACTCCGACGCCGCGGGCACGCCGCTCATCAGCGGGCTGGCCTTGTTGACGCGGACGCGGTTCCAGCCGAAGTGGGGTATCTTGTACCTCGCCCTGTCGGAGACGTTGAACTTTATCACCTCGGCGTCGAGCCACCCCAGCCCCTCCGCGTCGCCCTCCTCGCTCCTCCTCGTCATCAGCTCCATCCCGAGGCAAATCCCGAGGACGGGCCTGCGCCCGACCAGCGCCGCCTCGTGAAGCGCGCCGAGCAGGTTCAGCTCCCTCAGGTTGCGCATCGCCCTGCCGAAATGCCCCACGCCCGGGAGGATGATCTTTTCGGCGCGGGCCACGTCCTCCGGGCGCGACGAGACGACGGAGCCGCGCCTCATCCTGTCCAGGCTCTTCTTGACGGAATGGAGGTTCCCCATCCCGAAGTCTACGATGACCACTCCCGACGACACCGATTTACTTATACCTTAAAAGTCCCCGCCGCGCCTTAGCAGGAGGCATGCGAGCCCGGCACGCCCTTCTTGATGTAGACTGGCGGCGGTCGTTACCAAGCCCGCTTACAGGAGACAGACTATGCAGAGCGTGAGGTTTCACGAGTTCGGCGAGCCGGCCGCAGTGTTGCGCGTCGAGGAGGTGCCGCGGCCCGAGGCGGGGCCGGGCGAGGTGCTCGTCCGCATGCGCGCGCGCCCCATCAACCCGTCCGACCTGCTCACGGTGCGCGGCCTCTACGGCGCGCTGCCCGCGCTGCCGGCCGCGCCGGGTCTCGAAGGCATGGGCGAGGTCGCGGAGGCCGGCGAGGGCGTCGCGCACCTGCGCGCGGGGCAGCGCGTGATTCCGCTCGGCGTCGCGGGGACGTGGGCCGAGTACGTCGTCGCCCCGGCCGCGCGGCTCGTCCCCGTGCCCGACTCGGTCAGCGACCAGACGGCCGCGCAGTTCGTCGTCAACCCCCTGACGGCCTGGATCATGACGGTCGAGGAGCTGGCGCTGCGCCCCGGCGAGTGGCTCTTGCAGACGGCCGCCGGCTCGACGCTCGGCCGCGTCGTGTTGCAGGTCGCGCGGCTGCGCGGCTTCAAGACCATCAACGTCGTGCGCCGGCGCGGGCAGGCGGAAGAGTTGCTGTCGCTCGGCGCCGACGCCGTTATCTGCACGGACGAAGAGGACATCCCCGAGCGCGTCAGGGAGATTACGGGCGGCGAGGGGCTGCGGAAGGCCATCGACGCGGTCGGCGGCGAGACGGGCGCGGCCGTCATGCGCGCGCTCTCCCGCGGCGGCGTGACGCTCGTCTACGGGCTGCTCTCCGGGGAGCCGACGCCGGTGGACGGCGGCCGGATGATCTTCAACTCGACGGCGCTGCGCGGCTTCTGGCTCGGCGAGTGGATGCGCTCGGCGCCGCCCGAGCGCCAGCAGGCGGTGACGGCCGAGATGCTCCGCTCGATGGCGACGCACGAGATAGTCCCGCCGGTCGAGGCCGAGTACCCGCTCACCGAAGTCCTCGCCGCCGCCGCGCACGCCGAGCGCCCGGGGCGCAGCGGGAAGGTCTTGTTAGTAGGGGGAGGAGAGTAGGTATGGCAGTAGGCAGTAGGGAGTAGACAGTAGACAGTAGACAGTAGTCAGTAGAAATACAGCCGCCGTCCCGAACCATCCGGGTATCGGCGGCAATGTGCGCAGGGCGGAGCCCTACTGTCTACTGTCTACTGTCTACTGTCTACTTCTTCTATTGCCTCTCCGCCAGCCCCGCCGCGACGCGCGCCAGCCGCTCGACGTGGCCGCCGAGCGCGGCGAAGCGCGGGTCGTCGGTCTGCCCGCGCCGGTAGCGGAAGAATATCTGTTGCAGGACGACGGCGAGCTTGAAGACTGCGAAGACCTCGTAGAAGCCGACGCCCCTTACGTCGAGGCCGGTCTGCGCCGCGTAGCGTTCAAGCATCTCGCCGCGCGTGAACCAACCCTCGCGGTGCGTGACGGCGGCGAGCGAGCCCTCGCGCGCGAGCGCCGCCGCGTGAACCCAGTAGCCGAGCAGAATCCCTAAGTCCACCAGCGGGTCGCCGACGGCGCTCATCTCCCAGTCGAAGACGCCGACGACCTGCCCGAAGTCCCGCGCGTCGAGCATCACGTTGTCGAGCTTGTAGTCGCCGTGCACGAGCGCCGGCCGCGCGGGCTCGGGCGGGAGCCGTTCGGCCAGCCACGACGCGAGCGCGTCCATCTCGGGCACGTCGCCCGTCCGCGCCCCCTGCCAGCGCCCGGCCCAGCCGCGCACCTGCCGCCCGACGAACCCCGCCGGCCTGCCCAGAGAGTCCAGCCCGTGCGCGCGCACGTCCACCGCGTGCAGCCGCGCGAGCGCGTCCACCAACGCGCCGCTCGCGCGCCGCCGCTCGGCGGGCCGGCCTTCGAGTCCGGGCGGCTCCTCGCCGCGCACGACGAGCCCGCGCCGGCGCTCCATCACGTAGAAGGCCGCGCCGACGACCGCCGCGTCCTCGCAGAGCAGGAGCGGCCGCGGCGCGAGCGCGTAGACCGGGTGCAGCGCTTCGAGTATGCGGAACTCGCGCGCCACGTCGTGCGCCCTCGGCGCGACCGGCCCGAACGGCGGCCGGCGCAACACGAACTCGGCCGCGCCGAAGCGCAGCAGGTAGGTCAGGTTCGAGTGGCCGCCCGCGAACTGCTCGACCTCCATGGGCGCGTCCGCGTCCGCGCGGCCCCCAGACAACTCGCCCAGGCGCGCGCGCAGGTACGCCGCCAGCGAACCCCAGTCGAGCTGCTCGCTCTCGCGCACCGGCCTCGTGTCGGGGGATTGAATCATTTGTTCATCGGGTCATTGATTCATCGATTCATCACGTCATTGATTCAATCACTAAATGAACCGATGAACCGATGAACAAATGATTCACTTCCTGAAGACGAGGCAGGTCGTGGTGGCGTGTGCGTAGAGCCTGCCCGCGGCGTCGAGGACGCGCCCCTCGGCCGTCGCGGTGCGCCCGCCGACGTGGACGACGCGCGCCTCGCAGCGCACCGCGCCCGTCTCGGCCGTCAGCGGCCGCACGAAGTTGACCTTGATTTCGAGCGTCGTGTAGCCCGCGCCCGCCGGCAGGGTCGTGTGCACGGCGCAGCCCATCGCCGAGTCGAGCAGCGTCGCCGCGAGCCCGCCGTGGACGACGCCGATGGGGTTGTAGTGGTACTCGGCCGGCTCGGCCGTGAAGACGGCGCGCCCCTCCTCTATCTCCGCCACCCCGAAGTTCATCAGCGCGCTGATGGGCGGGCGCGGCAACTCGCCCGCGGCGACCTTCCGCAGAAACTCCAGCCCCGAAAGCCCGCGCGCCGCCTCGGCCAGCGCGCGCGGGTCTTCCCACGTGAACGTGCGCGTCCGCGAAGCGTCGTCGGAAGTGCTGCTCATAATTTTTCCGTCGTTGCCCTCTTCAGCAGTGCGATCTGCCCCGCGTGGTAGAGCATGTGCTGGACGACGCCGTGGAGCAGGAAGTAGAAATTGTACTCGCGGCCGGGGACGATTCTCTCAAGGTCTTCGTCCGTGAATTTGCGCAACGCCTGACGCAGACGCCTGTTGACTTCGCCGGCCTCCTCGACGGACGCGCGCCACGCCTCTACGCCCGCGCCCGCGACCGGCGGCCAGTTCGCTTCCTCCGCGAGGTCAACCGGCATCGACCCGCCTTCGACGGCGCGCGCCGCGAACTCCTGCCACGCCGCGACGTGCAGCACGATCTCCCAGATGCCGTGCGCGCCGGGAACCGGCTTCGCGGCGGCGCGCGCGG
>DASVWB010000025.1:0-13726 GCA_036389815.1 Pyrinomonadaceae bacterium
CTTCTGTCTTCCTACTGTCTACTGTCTACTGTCTACTGTCTACTGTCTACTCCCTCCTGCTACACTGGCGGCATGGCCGTGATGAGGATAACGGAGTTCCCTGAGAAGGTTCTGAAGGAGGCCGGCGCGCCGGTCGAGTCGTTCGACGCGGAGTTCGAAAAACTCGTCGCCGACATGTTCGAGACGATGTACGCCGCCGAGGGCGTGGGGCTGGCCGCGCCGCAGGTCGGGCTGGGCCTGAGGCTCTTCGTGATGGACTGCGACGGCCTCAAGCTGGTCGCCGCCAACCCGGAAATCCTCTCGGCCGAGGGCGAGCAGGAGGGCGAGGAGGGGTGCCTGTCGGTCGGCAAGATTCACGCGCCGCTCCGGCGCGCGGCGCGCGTCCGCCTGCGCGCGCAGGACGTGCGGGGCGAGTGGTTCGAGCGCGAGGCCGAGGGGCTCGCCGCCCGCTGCTTCCTCCACGAGACGGACCACTGCGACGGCACGCTCTTCATCGACCGCCTCTCGCCGCTGCGCCGCGACATGGTCAAGCGCCGCTTCCAGAAGGTGAAGAGGTGGCGCTGACGGGAAGGAGTAGGCGGTTGGTGGCAGACACCTGAAATTTGAAATTTCGAATTTGAAATCCTTCGGCCGGAGACTGTACCATCAACGCCTCGCAGATGGACACGCCCGACCTACAGCAGACAGCAACCCCTTCGCCGTTAGAACACAGTCTCAGGCCGCACTTCGCGCGCCTCGCGCGCTTCGACTCGACGAAGGCGCTCGAAGCCTCGCCGCTCTACGCGCGGCTGCGCGGCGAGGTCGGGCGCGTGCTGGCGTCAGTCGAGGCGGGCGACTTCCGCGGCGGGGGCGCCGCGCCGCTCGACTCGGGCGCGGTGCGCGCGACCGCCTGGAACGTCGAGCGCGGCACGCACGTCGGCGGGATCGTGCGCGTGCTCCGCGAACACGGCGTGATGCGCCGGAGCGACGTGCTGCTGCTGACCGAGCTGGACTACGGCATGGCGCGCTCCGGCAACCGGCACGTCGCGCGCGACGCGGCCCGCGCGCTGGGCATGGCCTACGCCTTCGCGCCGTGCTACGTCAACCTGAGCAAGGGGAGCGGGCTGGAGAGCGGCGCGGAGGGCGAGAACGCCGAGGCGCTGCACGGCAACGCGGTGCTCTCGCGCTGGCCCATCCTCGCGGCGTGGTCTGTCGCGCTGCCGAACGGGAAGGACAAGATGAGGGGGCGCGAGAAGCGCCTCGGCAGCCAGCGCGCGGTCGTCTGCGAGGTCGGGCACCCGGCGGGGCGGTTCCGCGCCGTGAGCCTGCACCTCGACGCGCATTCGAGCCAGCGCCACCGACGAAGGCAGATGAAGGTCGTGCTCGATTTTTTAGACGGGCTTGAGCCGCGCCTTCCAGTCCTGGTCGGCGGCGACTGGAACACCTCGACCTACAACTCGCGCCGCGCCGCCTACGCCATCGCGGGCTTCTTCCGCCGCGTGCTGATGGGCGTCCGCCACGTCATCGAGAACCACTACCTGAAGCCGGAGCGCTGGTTCGAGCGCGGGCTCTTCAGGGAGTTGGAGCGGCGCGGCTACGCCTACGCGCCCCTGAACGAGCCGGGCGCGGGGACGCTCCATTACGACGTGAAGGATTTGGCGGCGAACACGAACATGGGCGAGTGGGTGCCGCGGTGGTGCTTCTGGTGGATAGAGTGGGCGCTCAGAGACCACGGCGGCCGCTGCTCGCTCAAGCTCCACTGGTTCGCCGGGCGCGGGATAGAGCCCGACCCGCGCGAGCCGCCGCGCGTCGTCGGCGGCTTGAGGGGCGAGGGCGGCCGCGTGCTCTCCGACCACGACCCCATCGTGCTCGACTTCCTCCTGCTCGAAAGGGGAGGGGAGAAGTGATGAGCGATGAAGTGACCGCCGGCAGTCGCCACTTCGTCACTCGTCACTCGTCACTCCCCGATAGCGCCTGGTAGGCCGCGCCGGCGGCGAGGCCGCCGAGGAGGTAGAAGGCGACCGTGAGCAGGTTGGTCTCGGCCGAGTTCTTGGCCGGCTGGCGGCCGAGGCCGAGCGGCTCGGGCAGGTAGACGGCGGCGAGGCCGGCGGCGAGGCCGAGCGCCGCGCCGTTGCGCAGGCCGTCTTCGGGGTCGCCCAACCCCACCAGCCCGTAGAAGAGCGAGTTCGAGACCAGCTCGCCGACGAGCGCCGCCTCGTGCAAGGGGACGGGCGGCTCCGCGTCCACGGCGCGGAAAGTCTTCGTGATGGCGCGCATGCCGACCACGTCCATGCGCGGCGCGTCGTCCACGTAGCGCCGCGCCGTCTCGTGAACCAGTGTGAGCGCGGCCGCGCCCACCAGCCCGCTTCCCAGAGCCTTCAGCATCCTCTTCCCGTCCTCTCTTCGGTCTTCCGGCCGGCCGCCCGCGCGGCCCGCGCCCACACCTCTTACCCTTTTAATGTTGCGGAAGTGTCAAACTCCGCCCCGTCACTCGTCTAACTTTTCGAGCTGGAACCAGTAGAAGCCGAAGGGCGCGAGCGCGAGCTGGTAGGCGCCGGCCTTTATCGAGGGGAAGCGCGCCTTGCCCAGCATCTCGACCGGCGTCCACCCCTCGAACTCGTGCATGTCCAGCTCGACCGGCTGCGCGAACTGCGAGAGGTTGAAGACGCAGAGCACCTTGTCGTCGCCGTACTCGCGGACGAAGGCGAAGATTTTGCGGTTCTCCGGCTTGACGAAGCGCATCGTGCCGCGGCCGAAGACGTGGTGCTCCTTCCTGAGCAGGATCATCTGCCGCATCCAGTTCAGCAGCGACGTGTCGTAGCGCGTCTGCGAGTCCACGTTGACGACCTCGTAGCCGTAGACGGGGTTCTGGATGACGGGGAAGTAGAGCTTCTCGAAGTCGGCCTTCGAGAAGCCGGCGTTGCGGTCGGAAGACCACTGCATCGGCGTGCGCACGCCGTCGCGGTCGCCGAGGTAGATGTTGTCGCCCATGCCGATCTCGTCGCCGTAGTAGAGGAAGGGCGAGCCCGGCAGGGAGAAGAGGAGCGCGTGCAGGAGCTGTATGCGCCGGTGGCTGTTGTCTAAGAGCGGCGCGAGCCGGCGGCGGATGCCGACGTTCAGGCGCATGCGGCGGTCTTTCGCGTACTCGTTGTAGAGGTAGTCGCGCTCCTCGTCCGTCACCATCTCCAGCGTCAGCTCGTCGTGGTTGCGGAGGAACATGCCCCACTGGCAGTTCTCGGGGATGTCGGGCGTGCGCTCCAGAATCTCGACGATGGGGCGGCGGTCTTCCTGCCTGAGCGCCATGAAGAGGCGGGGCATGATGGGGAAGTGGTAGCCCATGTGGAACTCGTCGCCCCGGCCGAAATACTCCACCACGTCCTCGGGCCACTGGTTGGCCTCGGCGAGCAGGAGCGCGTTCGGGTGGCGCTCCTCGATGTGCGCGCGCAGGCGCTTGAGGAAGGCGTGCGTCTCGGGCAGGTTCTCGCAGTTCGTCCCCTCGCGCTCGTAGAGGTAGGGCACGGCGTCGGCGCGGAAGCCGTCGATGCCGAAGTCGAGCCAGTAGTCGACGGCCGCGAGCATCGCCCGCTGCACCTCGGGGTTGTCGTAGTTGAGGTCGGGCTGGTGCGAGAAGAAGCGGTGCCAGTAGAACGCCTGCGCCCCCTCGCACCACGTCCAGTTCGACTTCTCCGTGTCGGTGAAGATGATGCGCGCCTCCTTGTACTTCTCGGGGCTGTCGCTCCAGACGTACCAGTCGCGCTTGGGCGAGTCGGGCGAGGAGGAGGCCTCCTTGAACCACGGGTGCTGGTCGGAGGTGTGGTTGACGACGAGGTCGGTGATGACGCGGATGCCGCGCGCGTGCGCGGCGTCGATGAAGCGGCGGAAGTCTTCGAGCGTGCCGTACTCGGGCAGGATCGAGTAGTAGTCGGCGATGTCGTAGCCGCCGTCGCGCAGCGGCGAGGCGTACATCGGCAGGAGCCAGAGGCAGTCCACGCCGAGCCATTCGAGGTAGTCCAGCTTTTCAGTGAGCCCGGCGAAGTCGCCGACGCCGTCGCCGTTCGAGTCGTAGAAGCCGCGGACGTAGACCTCGTAAAAAACGGCGTCCTTGAACCACAGGGGGTCGTCGCGCAGTTTGCCCGTCTCGGCCATCAGTCTCTTTAACCCTTCCTTGTCGTGTGTGTTCGGGTGTGGGGTGAAGATAGCGGGAAGGCGGCGCCGTATGCAAGCACAACCCACGGCGGCCGGGTCAGTACCGCCCGCGGTAGCGGGCGGTACTGACCCGTCTCCAACCTCGCGCGCAAGTTTTTGCGGCCCGGCCATTCAAGGTTTAAAGCAGGCGAGTCTCCCCGCGAGGACTCAATCCCGTTAGGAAGAATGCGGAGGTGTGTGCGATGAGGTCTCTGAGAAACTTCAAGGGTTGGCGGCTCGCCGCGGCGGCGGCGCTGCTCGGCGCGGGGCTTTCGGCTTCGGCGCTCGGGCCGCACGCGGCGGGGCGGCCGCGGCAGGCGGGCGCGGGGGCGCAGGCGCAAGCCCCGCCCAGGGAGGCGCGTGCGGGCGCCGGCGGCGTCAAGGATTTGAAGATAGACCTGGGCAAGGCCGTCAAGGTCACGCTCCCGGCGCACGGGCGCGCGCTCGTGCCCGCGGCCTTCAGGACGCCGGACGGCCGCGAGGGCTGGGTCGTGCGCATCCCCGGCGACCGCCCGCTGGCGACGCCCGCCTACTCGAACGGGCGCGTCTTCGTCGGCGGCGGCTACGGCTCGCACGAGTTCTACGCCTTCGACGCGAAGACCGGCCGCCTCGTCTGGCAGACGCAGACGGGCGACGACGGGCCGACGGCCGCGGTCGTCGAGGACGGCCTCGTCGCCTTCAACACGGAGAGCTGCACGCTCGTCGTCGTGGACGAGCAGACGGGCAAGGTCGTCTGGCAGGAGTGGCTCGGCGACCCGCTGATGAGCCAGCCCGCCGTCTCGAAAGGCCGCCTCTACATGGCCTACCCCGGCGGCGGGCGCGGCCAGGCGAACGTACAGCAGAACGTCGTCCCGCACGCGGGGCAGAGCGCCGCCGCGATGCACAACCTCCCGAAGCCCGCACAGAAGCAGGAAGGGAAGCAGGACGCGGAGGAGGGAAGCCACCGCCTGCTCTGCGCAGACCTGAAGACGGGCAGGCACATCTGGGAGCGCGCCATCTCCTCCGACGTCATCTCCGCGCCGGTCGTCTCCGAGGGCAAGGTCTACGCGACGACCTTCGACGGCACCTCCTACAGCTTCGACGCCGCGACGGGCGAGCCGGTCTGGAAGAAGCAGAACGCGGGGACGAGCGCGCCCGTCGTCGTCGGCTCCGACGTGGTCGTGACGCGGAAGGAGGAGAGCGGCGGCGAGGCTTACGAGGGCTTGCAGCGCCTCGACGCGCGCCGCGGCGAGGCCAGGGCGGCGCGCATGCACGCGCGCAGCAAGGCCGGCTACCTCGGGCGCAACAAGGGCGGGGGCGTGGCGATACAGCAGCCGGCGCAGGCGTCGCTCGACTCGTCGGTCGGCTTCTCTAGCGCGCCGGCGGCGGCCGAGCTGGGGAAGGCGAACGCGCACGTCGGCGTCAACACGGTCGTCGGCGGCTGGGCCTACCAAGGCTCGCGCGCGGCGGTCAGCAGGGGGCACATGCTCAACGCGCAGGGGCGCTACCTGAACTCGGTCAAGGCCGACGACGGCAGCTTCGCTTGGCGCGCGGAGGTGTCGGGCGGCGGGCTCGCCGACGACGCGCAGGTCTTCTCGCCGCCCTCGCTCGGCGAGGAGTTCCTCTACCTCTCGGGCTCGCTCGGCCACCTGCTCTCGGTCGCGCAGTCGGACGGCCGCCCCGGCTTCATGTACAACTTCGGCGTGCCGATGGTCTTCCAGCCCGCGCTCGCCGAAGGCGGCGTCTACGTCGGCACGTCCACGGGGCTGCTCATCTGCCTCAAGACCGGCTCTTCGGACGCAGACGGCTGGTACGCGTGGGGCGGCAACGGCGAGCACAACAAGAATAAGTGACGAGCGACGAGTGACGAGTAAGCCGTCAGCGGTCAGCGGTCAGCCAGAGAAAGGCTGAAAGCCGGGTGCTGACGGCTTCTCGTTCAGAGCGGGCGGTTGTAGGTGACGCGCCAGACGCGGCCGCCCCGGTCGTCGGTGACGTAGAGCGCGCCGTCGGGGCCTTCGGCCAGACCTACGGGGCGGTGGCGCGCGCCGTCGGGGTGTCTGGTCGCGCCGGCGAAGCCGTCGGCGAAGACCTCGTAGTCGCCCGCGGGGCGTCCGCCGTCGAAGGGCACGAAGACGACGTTGAAGCCCTGCTGCTCGAAGGGCGTGCGGAACCACGAGCCGTGGAAGGCGACGAATGCGCCACGGCGGAAGCGCGCGGGGAACTGCGCGCCGCGGTAGAAGAGCAGCCCGTTCGGGGCCCAGTGGGCGGGGAAGGCCAGGAGCGGCGGCCGCTTGTCGGCGCAGCGCCCGACGGCCGTGCCGTCGCCGCCGTACTCGGGGGCCAGAACCTTCCGCCGCGCGCGCGGGTCGTAGTAGCAGTACGGCCAGCCGTAGTCCGCGCCGGGCTCTATCCGGAAGAACTCTTCGGCCGCGTTCTCCGCGCCCTGCTCGGGCGTGTAGAGCCGGGGCCAGTTCTCCGCGAGGTAGTCGCGGCCGTGCTGCACGCCGTAGAGCGCGCCGTCGTCCGGGTCTACCGTGAGCGCGACGAGGTTGCGCAGCCCCGTCGCGACGCGCACGCCGTCCGACTGCCGCTGGTGCGTGCGCGCGGCGTCGAACCGCCAGACGCCGCCGAACTGTTCGAGCTGCGGGCAAGGGTCTATGCCGGGCGACTCGCGCTCCGCGTCGGCCCGCTGGCACGAGTTCGTGGGCGCGGCGATGTTGACGTAGAGCGCGCCGTCTCTGCCCAGCGCGATGCTGCGCGCGGCGTGGCCGCTCCGCGGCAGACCTTCGAGTACGATGTCGGGCGGCGACTTCGGCGCGAGTTCGCCCGGCCGCAGGCGGTAGCGGTAGACGGTCGTCCACGTGGCGAAGTAGAGCGAGTCGCCGCCGAGGGCGAGCCCCGAGCCGCCCTCCTCGCCGAAGCGCTCGCGCACGTCGGCGCGGCCGTCGCCGTCCGTGTCGCGCAGCGCGACGACCCCGCCCTTCTCCCTCCCTTTGTCCCACAGCGCGACGTACACGTCGCCGTTCGGCGCGACGACGACGTGCCGCGCCGCGCCGACGCCGTCCGCGAAGGCCGTGGCGACGAACCAGGGCGGGAGCTTCAGGCTCACCTCCCCGCCCCCGGGCGGCCCGCACGCGCACGTGCAGCAGAGCGCGAGGGCGAGGGCGAGGCAGAAGACTCTGAAGGTAGACCCGGACATCCGTCAGGCGCGGCAGCGCCACACGAAGCCGACGCCGTAGGCGACGCCCATCACGCCGAACATCCACGCGAAAGAGACTGCCTCGCTGGCGGCCATACTCGCGCCGGACTGCGAGGCGAGCAGCGCGAAGACGGGCAGGTTGAGGACGGCGGCCGACGCGACGGGGAAGAGCGGCGCGGGTGTGCAGCCGCGCCTGCGCCGCCGCAGCCAGTTCAGCCCCGGCGTGTAGAGCAGCAGGCAGACGAGCATCGCGGGCAGCAGCGTCAGCGTCGCGAACCCCGCGAGGTCTGCGGCGCTCAGGGGCTCCCCGTAGTAGAGGCGCGCCGCCAGCATCCCGGCCCCGAGCCCGAGCGCCCAAGAGGCCGCAGAGAGCAGCAAGACCTTCAGCGCCGACCTTATTCTCATCGCCGAATCTCCCTCCGTCCACCTTCAGCCGACGGCTCGCCACAGCCTGCGCCACGCCTTGCGCCACGCCGGGTCGCCCTCGAACCACGCGGCCTCAAGGACGCGCCGCCACCTCTTCAGCGCCCGCGCGTCGAGGCGCAGGGCGCCTTCGCGCGTCACGCCCGGCGGCGGCGGCGCGAGCGCCGCGAGACGCGCGAAGACCGACCCGCGCTCCGCGCCGCCCGTCCGCGAGAGCAGGTGCCAGAGCGTCAGCGCGTCGCGCGCGCGCGCCTCGGCGAGCACCACGTCGAGCGCGACGGCGCGCACGCCGGCCGGCTCGCCGCCGAAGTCGAGCGTCGCCAGCGCCGCGCGCAAAGCGGGCGAGGCGTCGGCGAAGAAGGGCGTGCCGGGGCCGACGCCGGGGCGCGTCTCGCAGACCGCGCCCGCGGGCACGATGGAGTCGCGCCCCGCGAGCGCGAGCGCCACCCAGCCGTGCGTCACGCGCAGGAGGCTGCCGCCCGCGTCGTCCACGGTCAGCGTGTAGGCGCAGCCGAGGTCTACGGCCGTGGCCGACGGCGTCTCGACGAAGAAGAGGCGCGGCGGCGCGTAGATGGTCGCGCGCAAGGCACCGCGCGCGAGCGCCAGCCGGTGGTCCCTGAGCCGCGCCGCGACGAGGCGCACGCGCGAGCCCGGCTCGACCTCGACGAAGCCGATGCGGCCGACCTCGATCTTCGCCTTCGAGTGCGTGTCGGTTTCGAGCCACTCGCCCTCGGCGAGCAGTGCGCGCCCCTCGACCGGCTCGGCGCCGACGCGCGGCGCGCCCGCGAGCCTGCTGACGCGCCACGCGGGCGCGGCCTCGACCGCGTAATGCCACGCGGCCCGCGCGCCGCGGACGACGAGCGCGGGCAGACCCTCGGCGGCGCCTCGGGCTTGAGGGCGGTCGCGTCGAGCTTGAGAGTGTTCGTGTCCGGCGTCGGGCCGGCCCGCGTGCGCGGGCGGGTCGGGCAGCCGCGCCAGCACGCGGGCCGCGAAGCCCTGCGGCGGCTCTTCGCGCGCGAGCGCGCGCCTGAGTTCGTCGTCCAGTCCGCTCATGCGTAGACCTTACCCACCCTGCGCGCG
The DNA here is from genome assembly GCA_036389815.1 of Pyrinomonadaceae bacterium. Classification (GTDB taxonomy): domain Bacteria; phylum Acidobacteriota; class Blastocatellia; order Pyrinomonadales; family Pyrinomonadaceae; genus QHXN01. The sequence continues at coordinate 8,846 of DASVWB010000025.1, forward strand.
ACCTTCTCGCGCAGGAGCGCGAGCGAGCGGCGCAGGTGGCTCTTGACGGTGGAGACGGGCATCCCGAGCACCGCCGCTATCTCCGCGGGGTCGAGGTCTTCCTGGTAGCGGAGGACGACGACCATGCGCGGCGTCTCGGGCAGCGCGGAGACGAGCTGCCGCAGGAGTTCCGCGAGCAGCGGGTCGCCCCGTGGGGCCTCGGCGCGCGGCTCGGGCGTCTCGTCGAGGCTCACGCTCGGGCGTGAGAGCCGGCGGCGCGTGCGGTCGATGCAGCGGTGGCTCGTCGTGCGGCGCAGCCAGAACGTCAGGTGCTCGCGCGACCTGATGGCGTGGAGGTTCTGGAAGAGTTGCAGGAAGACGTCCTGCGCCAGCTCCTCGGCCGCCGAGGCGTCGCGGAGGAAGCGCTTCGCCAGCCCGAAGACCATCCCCTGATGCTCGCGCACGACGGCCGCGAAGGCCGCGGCGTCGCCCCCGAGTGCACGCTCAAGTGTCTCCTGCGGCAGGTTCTCCATGCTGTCGGCCGTGCCCGCCCTCAACCTACATACGCGCGGCGCGATGAGTCGAACGCAAATAATTGTTGCCCGTTCTCTGCTGTGGCTAACCACAGCGCGTGCGGGGCGTCTTCACGGCTCTCGACTGTCGGCGGCCGTCTCGCCGCGGAAGGCGCGGGGCGCGACAATCCGCGGCGCCGCGGCCTTCGGGCGCGAACCCACGCCGCGTGGGGGCGGGCGTCCGAGGCGGCCGGGCGGGGTTCGGCGCGGGCGACGGGGAGCCGCCGGGGCGCCGTAGAAAAAAGGAGACAATTTCACACAGCCGTGTTAGTTTTAGCGCGCCCGTTTTTGTCGTCGAAACCGTCAGCCCGAAGGATGCATCCCCCTCTGCGTCTCATTCTCGTCCCCGCCTGCGTCGCGGCGCTTTCCCTTTTCGCAGCAGCATGCCAGCAGACGCCCGCGCGCGCAGACGCCGCGCCCGGCCGCCCCGCGCCCGCCGCCCCGGCCGCGTCTACCGCGGTCGGCGGCGACTCGGACTCCGACGGCATCCCCGACCGCGCCGAGCTTCGCACCTACGGCGACCGCGAGAGCTTCCGCCAATGGTTCACGGCCATCGCCGAGGCGCAGTTCTACCACGCGAGCCCCGTGTGGAACGAGTCTCAGCGCGACTGCGCGGGGCTCGTCCGCTTCAGTTGGCGCGAGGCGCTGCGCGCGCACGACCGCGCGTGGCTGCTGCGGATGGGCGAGGGCTACGACCCCGTTGCGCCCGACGTGCGCGCCTACAGCCTTGAGCGCGGCCCCGTCGGCGAGAAACTCTTCCGCACAAGCTCAGGCTCCTTCGCCGAGTCCGACCTCGCGGACGGCACCTTCTCGGAGTTCGCCGACGCGCGGACGCTGCGCGAGTTCAACGCGCGCTTCGTCGGCCGCGACCCGGCGCGGGCCGAGCCCGGCGACCTGCTCTTCTTCCACCAGCCGTGGGTTCAGAAGTACCCGTACCACGTCATGCTCTTCCTCGGGCGCGCGCGCACAGACTCCGAGGGCGCGGCCGACTGGGTCGTCTACCACACGGGCGCCGCGCCCGGGGACGGCGGCGAGGTTCGCAAGGTGCGGCTCTCGGTGCTCTCGCGCCACCCCGACCCGCGCTGGCGACCCCTCGCGAGCAACAGGAACTTTCTCGGCTTCTACCGCTTAAAAATACTTGAGTAGGCAGTAGTCAGTAGTCAGTAGACAGTAGGGCTCCGCCTTACCAGTGCTGACGCCGACACGCGGACGATTCATTAACGATGCTTCTTCTACTGACTACTGACTACTGTCTACTGTCTACTCGGAGAAACCCATGCCCCGACGCACGCTCCTGACTTCCGTTGCGGTCTACGCGGCCGCGCTGGCGCTCCTCGTCGGCTTCGTCGTGCTGCGCGTGAAGGCGCGCTACGCCTACACGGCCGCGGTCGCGCCCGACGAGGTGAGCAGCCCCTACGCGCGGACGCCGCAGCCGCCCGACCCGCACGCCAAGCCCTTCTTCTCGCTCCACACCAACCGCACCTACGCGACGAGTGACCGCGCCCGCGTCTGGGTCAACTACCGCGGCGTCGAGGCGCTGGACTTCCGGGTCTACAAGGTCAAAGACCCCGTCAAGTTCTTCCGCCAGCTCGACAACCCGCACCAGGTGGGCGAGGACGAGGAGGCCGAGGTCGGCAAGACGGTCGAGAAGAAGCCGACCCTGCTCGAACGCCTGCGCGCCTTCAAGAGCTGGGGCTTCGGGCTGGTCAAGACCTACGTCCGGCAGCAGCTCCAGAACCAGTCGCGCAAGGGCTTCAACCAGCGCTTCCGCCCCGAGGAGGACGACACGAGCAACCGCACGCCCTTAAACGTCGCCACCGACTTCGCGCGCGTGCCGCTGCTCAACCCCTCGCAGATGGTGACGAGCTGGCGCGAGAAGTTGCCGCCGCTCGAAGACGTGTACGACCGCCGGATGATTAGCTTGGGCCGGCGCGAGCCGGGCGTCTACCTCGTCGAGGCCGTGCACGACGAACTGCGCGCCTTCGGCATCCTCGTCGTCACGGACATCGCCACCGTGCAGAAGACCTCGAAGGACGGCTCGATGCTCGTCTACGCCGTCGAGCGCAAGACGGGCAGGCCCGTCCAGGGCGTCAACGTCCTCGTCGTGCGCAAGCGCCAGGACGTGACGAAGGGCGCGACCGACGGGCAGGGCTTGCTCAAGCTCCAGGTCGTCGAGCAGAAGCCGCCCGCGAAGCCGGGCGCCGGAGCGGAAGAGGAGGAGCCGGCGGACGAGGGCGCGACCACCGAGGAGGAGGCGGCCGAGGAGTCGCAGACGACCGACTCCTACCTCGTCATGGCTTCGCAGGGCGAGAACTTCGCCATCTCTGACCTGGAGTCGTACTACTTCGGCGGCTACGGCGAGGAGGGCGAGGGCGCCCCGGCCCTGACGAGCTACGTCTACACAGACCGCCCCGTCTACCGCCCCGAGCAGAAGGTCTTCTTCAAGGGCATCCTCCGCCAGCGCACGGACGACGGCTACAAACTGCCGGCCGGAAAGGCCGTCTCCGTCACGGTCACAGACCAGGAGGGCGCGACCGTCTACGAGCAGGAGCTTCCGCTCTCGACGCGCGGCACCTTCTCGGGCGAGCTCGACCTGCCCGAGGAGTCGCCGCTCGGCACCTACAGCCTGTCGGCCTCGCTCGGCGAGGCGACGGCCGAAGGCTACTTCACCGTCGAGGAGTACAAGAAGCCGGAGTACAAGGTGAAGGTCGCGGCGCAGCAGGCGTACGCGCGCGCGGGCGAGCCCGTGCGCTTCACCGTCTCGGCCAACTACTACTTCGGCGCGCCGGTGACGAAGGCGTCCGTGAAATACTACGTCTACCGCTCGCGCTATTACGGCTGGTGGCGCGGCGACGCCGAGGGCGACGCGGAGGAGGACGAGTTCGGCGCCGACCCGACGGCCGAGGAGGGCGGCGACTCCGGCGGCGGCTACGGCGACGAGATGGTGCTCGAAGGCGACGGCAAGCTCGACGCCTCGGGCCGCCTCGACATAGACTTCCGCGTCCCGGCCGCCGACCCGAAGGAGACCTGGGACTACACCTACCGGCTCGAAGCGGAGGTGACGGACGCCGCCCGCCGCTCGATGAGTTCGAGCGCGTCCTTCACGGGCGTGCGCAGCAACGTCGTCGCCTACGCCTACCCGGACAAGTACGTCTACAACCAGGGCGACCCGGCGCGCGTCAACGTCACGGCGCGCGACCGCGAGGGGCGCCCCGTGCAGACGCGCGTCAAAGTCACCTTCTTCGAGCGCCGCTGGCTGAAGGTCGTCAAGAAGGACGAGAGCGGCTACGAGTACCCCGACTACGAGGTGAAGGAGAAGGAACTCTCCTCGGCCGTCGTGGACACGGACGCGCGGGGCCTCGGCGCGACCGACTACACGGCGCCCGCGCCGGGCAGCGTCCTCATCAAGACGACCGTCGAGGAGGCGGGCAAGCCCGTCGTCATGGAGGCCGGCTACCTCTGGGTCGCCGACCCGACGGGGCGCTGGGAGGACGTCTCCTACGACGCCGAGGGCGAGATCAAGCTCGTCGCCGACAAGGCTTCCTACAAGCCCGGCGAGACGGCGCGCATCCTCGCGCTGCTCCCCAAGGAGGACGCGCACCTTTTGGTGACGACCGAGCTGGACAACGTCCTCGGCGTGCGGCAGATGCACGTCGCCGGCCGGCAGGCGAGCATCGAAATCCCCGTCGAGGCGCGCTTCGCCCCCAACGTCTTCGTCAACGTCACCTACGTCCGCGGGAGCGAGATGTACACGCAGGACATCGAGCTGAAGGTGCCGGCGCGCGACAAGATGTTGAAGCTCGAAATCATCCCGAACAAGAAGGAGTTCAGGCCGCGCGAGACGGCCTCCTACACCGTGCTCGCGCGCAACGGCGACGGCTCGCCCGCCGCGGGCGCCGAGGTGAGCCTGGGCGTCGTGGACGAGTCCATCTACCAGATCGCGCCCGAGTCGGCCGGCGACATCCGCCGCGACTTCTACGGCCAGCGCTACAACACTGTGCAGACCTCCTTCTCCGTCAACTACTACTTCTCCGGCTACGCCGGCACGAAGAAGATAGAGCTGGCGCAGAACAGGCGCGCGCGCCAGCTCGCCGACTTCAAGGACGAGACGACGGCCGCCCCGCTCGTCAGGAAGATTTTCAAGGACACCGCCTTCTGGCAGCCCGCGCTCGTCACCGGCCCCGACGGCAAGGCGACGGCGAAGTTCGACCTGCCCGACAACCTGACGACGTGGCGCGCCACCGCCCGCGCCGTCACGGCCGACACGCGGGTCGGCGTCGCCGTCTCGAAGGTCGTCGAGCGCAAGGACGTGATCATCCGCGTCGCCATG
>DASVWB010000026.1:0-16089 GCA_036389815.1 Pyrinomonadaceae bacterium
TGTCCCTCTTCTACGCGGGCGAGCCCGCGCGCCCCGGCCTCGAACTCGGCTACGCCGCGTTCGACGAGGCGAAGATTCGCAAGGGCGCGGTCGAACTCTCGGCCGCCGTCCGCGCCTGCCTCGGCGCGCGGCGCAGGGACGAGCGCCGCCGCGCCGGCTGACGCACGGAACGTCCCGGCCGCACATGACCCGAAGACGAAAGGACGCGCTGCTCTGGATAGCGGTCTTCGCCGCCGCGAAGCTCGCACTCCACACCGTCGTCAACCGGCAGTACGGCTTCCACCGCGACGAGCTGGCGACGCTCGACGACGCGCGCCACCTCGCGTGGGGCTACGTCGCCTACCCGCCGCTCACGCCCTTCGTCGGGCGCGTCGCGCTCGCGCTGTTCGGCGAGTCGCTCGCGGGCTTCCGCTTCTTCGCCGCCGCCGCGCAGGGCGCGGCCGTCGTGCTGACCGCCGACATGGCGAGGCGGCTCGGCGGCGGTCGCGCCGCGCAGTGGCTCGCGGCGCTGGCCGTCGCCGCCTCGGGCGTGTCGCTCGCGGCGAGTTCGCTGTTCCAGTACGTCGCGTTCGACTACCTGTGGTGGGTGCTGCTCGCGTGGCTGGTCGTGCGACTCGCCGAGGCGGACGACCCGCGCTGGTGGGTCGCGGTCGGGCCGGTCGTCGGGCTCGGCTTCCTGACGAAGTACACGATTCTCTTCTTCGTGGCCGGGCTCGCCGCGGGCTTCTTTGCGACGCCGCTCAGGCGACACGTCAAAAGCCCGTGGCTGTGGGCGGGCGTCGCCGCGTCGCTGCTCGTCGCGGCCCCGAACATCTTCTGGCAGGCGGGGCACGACTTCGTCACGCTCGACTTCCTGAAGAGCATCCACGCGCGCGACGTGAGGATCGGAAGGACGGACGGCTTCCTCCTCCACCAGTTGTTCGTGCCCGCCAACCCGGTCACGGTGCCGCTGTGGGCGGCGGGGCTCTACGCGCTCTTCGCCTCGCCCGCGCTCGGCCGCTTCCGCGTCCTCGGGTGGGCGGCGGTCGCCACCCTCGCGCTCTTCGCCGTCGCGCGCGGGCGCGACTACTACACGGCGCCGCTCTACCCCGTGCTGCTGGCCGCGGGCTCGGTCTACCTGCTGAGTCTGCTGAAGGCGCGGGGCGTCGCCGAGAAGTGGGCGACGGCGTTTGCCGTCCCCGTAATCGTGCTGGCGGGCGCTGCGGTGGCGGCCGTGGTCACGCCGGTCGCGCCGGTCGGCTCGCGCTGGTGGCGGCAGGCGGTCGAGGTTAACGGTGACTTGCAGGAGGAGGTTGGCTGGCCCGAACTCGTGGCGGAGGTCGCGCGCGTCCGGGACACGCTCCCCGAACAGGAGCGTGCGCGCGCGGCCGTCTACTGCAACAACTACGGCGAGGCCGGCGCGGTCAACCTCTACGGGCCGCGCCACGGGCTGCCGCAGGCCATCAGCGGGGTCAACTCGTTCTGGGCGCGCGGCTACGGCGCGGAGCCGCCGGAGACCGTGATCGTGCTCGGCGGACGCCGCGAAGACCTTGAGCAGCGCTTCGATTCGGTGACGCCCGCCGGGCGCGTGCCGAACCCTCTGGGCGTGGCGAACGAGGAGTCGCGGAGGCCCGAGATATACGTCTGCCGCGGGCTGCGCGGGGGCTGGCCGGAGCTGTGGCCGAAGCTGCGCGCGTTCGGCTGAGCGCGGGGGAGAAGCCTAAAGGTATCGCTCTTTGATGATCCGGACGTGGCGCAGCTCGTGGCCTGCGATGTGGTAGGCGAGGGCGCGCACGGTCGCGCGGTTGCCGTCGGCGACGCCCGACCGGAGGAGCGCCTCGTCGTCGAAGCTGTCGAAGAGGGCGACGGTCGAGCGGCGCACGGCCGCGAACTCGCCGAGCAGGGACTCGGCCGTGCGCCGGTTCGCGCCGGAGTTAATCGCGTAGTAGTCCTGCTCGAAGCCGGGCAGCTCCGTCCGGTCGCCGCGCGCGAAGCGCAGCGCGCGGTAGGCGTAGATGCGCTCGTCGTCGATGACGTGGGCGAGAATCTCTTTGACCGTCCACTTGCCCTCGGCGTAGCGGAAGGTCAGCTTCTCCTCGGGCAGCGAGAGCACGAAGGCCGTCGTCTCCTTCACGCTCTCGCTCATGTGCCTGAGGACGAGGCCGTCGTCGGGCAGCAGCCCCGTGTAGATGACGGCGTAGGGCGGGTACTCGCCCTCCTCCGGCTTCTCGATCCTTCTCATCTTCGTCGCCTCGTAAAGCGCGGGCCGCGCGCATGCTGTCGCCGAAGGTTAGACGAAACCGGGCCGAACGCAAGTGCCATTAACCGCGCGCGCGCGGGGCCGGCTCGGGGCGGCGGCGCGGCGCGGGGCGGAATTGGCACGCTCCGCCGCCGGCAAAGTGGCACTTGCGGGGGCGCCGGTTTCGTATAAGGTACGGTGCGGGCGGCGGTGCGCGTGAACAGGTGACGCGAGGGCGGTGTGCATGGAGATGGCTAAAGAACGTGTCGAGTACGCATTCGCGCGGCGGCTTTCCGGGATGGGCGCATCGGCCATCCGGGAAATCCTGAAGGTGACGGAGCGCCCCGAGGTCATCTCGTTCGCCGGCGGCCTGCCCGCGCCCGAGGTCTTCCCCGTCGAGGCGCTGGCGCGCGCGCACGCCGAGGTCTTCGCAGAGGAGGGCGCGCAGGCGTGCCAGTACAGCACGACCGAGGGCTGGGGGCCGCTGCGCGAGTGGATAGCCGGGAGGTTGCGGCGGCGCGGCATCGCAGACGCCGACGCCTCGCGCGTGCTCGTCACCAGCGGCTCGCAGCAGGGCATCGACCTCGTCGCCAAAATCTTCCTCGACCCCGGCGACTGCGTCGTCGTCGAAGACCCCTGCTACCTCGCCGCACTCCAGGTCTTCCGCGGCTTCGAGGCCGAGGTCATCGCCGTCGGGAGCGACGACGAGGGGCTCCGCGTCGGCGAGGTCGAGCGCGCCATCGAGCGCGCACCGCGCCGCCCGAAGTTCGTCTACGTCGTCTCGCAGTTCCACAACCCGAAGGGGACGACGCTCTCGCTCCCGCGCCGCCTCCGCCTTATGGAGGTGGCGCGGCGCCACCGCGTGCCCGTCGTCGAGGACGACCCCTACGGCGAGCTGCGCTACGCCGGCGTGCCCGTCCCGCCGCTGGCGGCGCTCGACGACGGCGGGCTCGTCGTCTACCTCAGCACCTTCTCGAAGACCCTGAGCCCCGGCATGCGCATCGGCTGGGCGCACGCCTCCCAGGAGGTCTTCGGCGCGCTCGTGCGCGCCAAGCAGGCGGCCGACCTCCACACCAACACCATCCAGCAGCGCGCGGCCGCGCGCCTGCTCGCCGCGTTCGACTTCGACGCGCACGTCGAGCGCATCAAGGCGGTCTACGGCGCGCGGCGCGACGCGATGCTCGCCGCGCTCGGCGAACACTTCCCCGCGGGGGCGCGCTGGACGCGCCCCGACGGCGGGCTCTTCCTCTGGGTCGAGCTGCCCGAGGGGGCGCGCGCCGAAGAGCTGTTCGAGCGCGCCATCCGCGAGCGCGTGGCCTTCGTCCCCGGCGCGCCGTTCTTCGCCGCCGCCCCGCGCCACAACTTCATGCGGCTGAACTTCTCGAACAGCACGCCCGAGATGATAGAAGAGGGCGTCAGGCGGCTCGGCGCTCTTCTGAAAGGGGCGGTGTAGGGATGGAGGGGGACTCGGGGAGCGGTTCGAAGTCCGACACGGGCGTGCGTGCGGCGCGGGTCGGCCTCATAGGCGACTACGACCCGGAGGTCAGGGCGCACGTCGCCATCCCGTTGGCGCTCGCGCTCGCCTCCCGCGAGGAGGGCCGCGCCGCCGAGGCGGAGTGGGTGGCGACGAGCAGCCTCGGCGACTTCCCTTACGAGTGGCTCGCGCGGTTCGACGCGCTGTGGTGCGTGCCGGCGAGCCCTTACGCGAACATGGAGGGCGCGCTCGGCGCCATCAGGTTCGCGCGCGAGCGGCGCGTGCCGTTCCTCGGCACCTGCGGCGGCTTCCAGCACGCCGTCATCGAGTACGCGCGAAACGTCCTCGGGCACGCCGAGGCCGAGCACGCCGAGACGAGCCCCGAGGCCGCGATGCCGCTCGTCGCGCCGCTGGCCTGCGCGCTCGTCGGCGCCCGCGGCCGCGTCAGGTTCGCCGCGGGCTCGCGCGTCCGCAGGAGCTACGGCGCAGAGCAGGCGGTCGAGGAGTACAACTGTAGCTACGGCTTCAACCCGCGCTACCTGTCGCTGCTCGAAAGCGGCGGGATGAGGGTGACGGGCGCCGACGACGAGGGCGGCGTCCGCGCCGTGGAACTCCCCGGCCACCCCTTCTTCGTCGCCACGCTCTTCCAGCCCGAGCGGTCTGCGTTCGGGGGGCGCGCGCACCCGCTCGTCCGCGCCTTCGTCCGCGCGGCCTCGGGCGGGGCGGAACAATAATTCGGTCTGGAGGTGGGGACGTTGTCGAAAGCAGCACACAAGGCACACTCCTTCGGGGTGAGCGTCAGGTGGACGGGCAACAGGGGCGAGGGGACGAGCGACTACACGTCCTACGACCGCGCGCACGAAATCTCCGCCGCGGGCAAGCCGGCCGTGCGGGGCTCGTCCGACCCGGCCTTCCGCGGCGACCCCTCGCGCTACAACCCCGAGGAGCTTCTGGTCGCGTCGCTCTCGGCGTGCCACATGCTCTGGTACCTGCACCTCTGCGCCGACGCGCAGATCGTCGTCACGTCCTACGAGGACGACGCCGCCGGGACGATGAGGCTGACGGAGGACGGCGGCGGCCACTTCGAGGAGGTCGTCCTGAGGCCCGCCGTGACCGTCAGGAAGGGCGCCGACCCGGAGCTTGCGCGGGCGCTGCACGCGCGCGCGCACCGCCTCTGCTTCATCGCCAACTCGGTCAACTTCGAGGTGAGGAATGAGCCGACCGTCAGCTTCGAGTGACGGCCGGGCGGAATCGAATCGTGGCCTTGTCCGGGCGGGGGCGACGGCGTTGGACGAAAAGCATTTGTTGACCGCGGACGAAAAGCACCTGACGGCCGAGGAGCTTGAGGCGGGGCTCGGCGAGATACTCCGCTCGCCTAAAGAGGCGGGCGTGCTGGAACTCATCGTGCGCCGGCCGTGCGAGGGCGAGCGCGAGGTTCTGGAAGAGGGACTGCTCGACCTCGACGAAGGTCTCGTCGGCGACAGTTGGAGACGGCGCCGCAGCTCCCGCACGCCGGACGGGTCGCCGCACCCGGACATGCAGCTCAACGTGATGAACTCTCGCGCGCTCGCCCTCGTCGCGCGCGAGAGGGGGCGCTGGAAGCTGGCCGGTGACCAGCTCATCCTCGACATGGATTTGAGCGAAGAGAACCTGCCCGCGGGCGCGCGCCTCGCGCTCGGCTCCGCCGTCATCGAGGTCACGGAGCAGCCGCACACGGGCTGCAAGAAGTTCGTGGCGCGCTTCGGGCTCGAAGCCCTGAAGTTCGTCAACTCGCCCGAGGGGCGGCGGCTCCGCCTGCGCGGGCTCAACGCGCGGGTCGTCCGCCCGGGGGTGGTGAGGGTCGGCGACGCGGTCAGGAAGGTCTAGGCGGGGCGACGCCGCGCGGGCGGAAGTCAAAGGAGTTTACATGGGAGCGATTGCCGAGCGAGATTTCACCGGGACACTCTTCTTCATCCTGAAGGAGACCTTCGAGGGCCCGCCGCCCAAGACCTCCGCCGCCTTCCTCGACCAGGGCTGCGGGCTCTTCCAGACCGTCGAACCGCTGACGGCCGAGGACGCCTCGCGCGCGGCGCGCCCCGGCGGCACGACCGTCGCCGCGCACTGCGCGCACGTCAAGTTCTACCTCGACGTGCTGCACGGGTACGCGCGGGGCTCCGACGCGCAGGCCGACTGGAAGCAGAGCTGGCTCGTCCAAACGGTCGGCCCCGAAGAGTGGGAGTCGCTCAAGCGCGAACTGCGCGCGGCCTACGACACGGTCTCCGAAGACCTGCGGTCGGTCGAGGAGTGGGGCGAGCGCACCGTCGGCGCGGGGATGGCCGTCGTCGTCCACACGGCCTACCACCTCGGCGCGATCCGGCAAATCCTGCGGACGCTCGAACGGGACGGCGCGGCCTCCGTCGCGTGAATATTGGACTGGCGCGTCCGGCGGAAATGGCTCTTGCCCGCGGCCAATCTTGCGCGTACCTTACGGCGGGTTTGGCGATTCATGTTGTCGGCGAAGGGAGGCACCAAGCCGTGGAGGAATTCGACCCCACCGGGCGAACGCGCGTCAGGAGGCTGCCGCAGCGCGGCGACTACGGGCGCGACACCGTCTACAGCATCCTCGACGAGGGGCTGGTCTGCCACGTCGGCTTCGTCGCCGAAGGCGAGCCCTTCGTCATCCCGACGGGCTACGCGCGGGTCGGCGACGACCTCTACATTCACGGCTCGCCGGCGAGCCGGATGCTGCGCGCGCTCGCGGGCGGCGTGCCCGTCTGCGTCACGGTGACGCTGCTCGACGGGCTCGTCCTCGCGCGCTCGGCCTTCCACCACTCGATGAACTACAGGTCGGTCGTCGTCTTCGGCACGGCGTCCGTCGTGGAGTCCGCCGAGGAGAAGGCGGAGGCGCTGCGCGGCTTCACCGAGCACGTCGTCCCCGGCCGCTGGGCGGACGTGCGATGGCCCGACGAGGACGAGTTGAGGAAGACGCTCGTGCTGAGACTCCCGCTCGCCGAGGCGTCGGCCAAGGTGCGCACAGGCCCGCCCGTCGACGACGAGGAGGACTACGAGATGCCTGTCTGGGCGGGCGAAATCCCTCTGCGCCTGACCGCGTGCGAGCCGACGCCCGACCCGCGGCTCGACCCGGAACGCGAAGCCCCTCCTTACGCACTCCGCTACTCAAGAAACGTCGCGCCCGGCGGGGAGAAGGTGACGGCCTGACCGCAGGAGTATGAGGGACGCGACCGCCGAGTCGGACGTGCTCGTGCTGCGGCGCTGGCGGGTCGAGGACGCGCCGGCGCTGCGCGAGGCTCTGGACGAGAGCCTCGACTCGCTCAGGCGCTGGATGAGTTGGGGGCACGAAGAGCCGAGCACGCCCGAGGCGCTCGAAGCGCGCCTGCGCGCACACGCAGAGGAGTTCGCCGCGGGCCTGCGCTGGCGCTACGCCGTCTGGCTCGGGCGTACGCGGCGACTCGCGGGCGGCGCGGGGCTGCGCGCGGGCGCGGGGCCGGACGCTCTGGAGGTGAGCTACTGGGTGCGTTCCGGTTGTCGGCGGCGGGGCGTCGCGGCCGGGGCGGCGGCGGCGCTCGTCCGGCACGCCTTCCTTGCACGCCGCGCCGCGCGCGTCTACATCTGCGTGGACGAGGGCAACGAGGCCAGCGCCGCCGTCGCGAACTCGCTCGGCTTCGACTTCGAAGGGGCGCTCACGCGCGAGCGCCCCGACGGCAGGCCGCGACCCATGCTCGCGTACCGGCTCGACGCCTTGAGCGCGCTGCGCGCGCCCGCGCGCTGGCGCGTGGAGGTCGTGGACGAATAGCCGGCGCGGCCGCCTCTTTCGGCAGACCTTCTCCTTCAGCAGACCTTCTCTTCACAGCAGACCTTCCTGCACACGCGCGCCGCGACGCCGCGCAGTGCGGACGCGAGCCTCGCCGCGGCCTCCGCTATCTCGCGCTCGTCGTAAGCCGCGTAGCCGAGCACGAGCGCGCCGCGCCGGTTGTGCTCGACGGCGAAGTAGGAGAGCGGCTGCGTATGCACCCCGTACTGCGCGGCCGCGCGCGCCGCCTCGCGGTCGTCCACGCCTTCGGGCAGCCACCCCACCAGATGCATCCCGGCCGCGGACGGCGAGACTTCGAGCAGCCCGCCGAGTTCGCGCCCCGCCGCCTCGACGAGCGCGCCCTGACGCGCCGCGTAGAGCGAGCGCATGCGGCGTATGTGGCGCGCGAAGTGCCCCTCGTTGACGAAGTCGGTCAGGACGGCCTGATCCACGGCGGGCGAGCACCAGCCGACGAGCGCGCGCGCCGTCGTGAAGGCGTCCACCATGTCGGGCGGCACGACCATGTAGCCCAGCCGCAGCGACGGGAAGAGCACCTTGCTGAACGTGCCGAGGTAGATGACGCGCCCCGTGGTGTCCAGCCCCTGCATCGCCGCGAGCGGCCTGCCCGCGTAGCGGAACTCGCTGTCGTAGTCGTCCTCGACGACCCACGCCCCCGCGCGCGCCGCCCACTCCAGCAGCGCCAGCCTCCGCCCGAGGCTCAGCGTCACGCCGAGCGGGTACTGGTGCGAGGGCGAGACGTAGACGAGACGCGCCTCGGGCGCGAGCGCCGCCGCCCGCGCCACGTCCAGACCCTCCTCGTCCACGGGCACGGCGACGAGCCGCGCGCCGGCCGCCGCCAGCGCCCCGCGCGCCGCCGGGTATCCGTACTCCTCGACCCACGCCACGTCGCCCGGGTCGAGCAGCACGCGCGCGACGAGGTCAATCGCCTGCTGCGTGCCCGCGACGATGATGACCTGCTCGGGCGCGCAGCGTACCGCGCGCGCGGCGCCCACGTAGGCGGCGACGGCCTCGCGCAGCGGGGCGTAGCCGGCGGGGTCGCCGTACCCCAGGAGGCTCCGCTGCGGGCGCTGCCAGTGGCGCGTGACGATTCGCTGCCACGTCTGGAAGGGGAAGGCGTCTACGGCCGGCTGGCCGACGCGGAAGGGGCGGACGGCGCCCGCCGCGGGGCAGTCCACCTTGAGGCGCATCTTCGCCAGCGCCTCGCCGCGCCGCGAGAGGCCGCGCCCCTTGCGTTCGAGGCGCACGTGCGCGCTCGGCACCGCGCGCGTGTTGAGCAGTTCGTCGGGCAGCGACTTCGAGACGTAGGTGCCCGAGCCCGTTTGCGCCTCGACGTAGCCCTCGGCCAGCAGTTGGTCGAAGGCGTTCGTCACCGTGTTGCGCGAGAGTCCCAGCTCGGCGGCTATCTCGCGCGTCGAGGCGAGGCGCGTCCCCGGGGCGAGCCGCCCCGAGAGTATCGCGTCGCGCAGCCCCTCGTAGAGCTGGCGGTAGAGCGGGACGCCCGAGCCGCCGTCCACCGCCGGCGCGGCGAAGGGCAGGGCGTTAACAGTCTTGGCCAATCGCTGCCTCCTCTCGCCTGATTCGTACCGTCGAGAACCCGAGACGCCCTCCGGATACGGCCGCGGCTACCGCCGCCGGTCGCGCAGGATCGACAGGTAGGCGCTCCACGGGCCGACCGCCTCCGCGTACGCCTTCGCCATCGTCCGCGCCACCTGCGCCACGTGGTCGAGGTCGTGCACCACCCACGTCGCCAGCAGTTGCCCCAGCGTGACCTCGCCGAGTTCGGGGTGCAGCCCCTTGCGGCCGAGGTCTTCTTCCGCCAGCCCCATCGCCGCGAGCGCCGCGACGCTCTCGCGCCTGAGAGCCGAGAAGGTTTCGAGCAGCTCGTCGAGGCTCTCGCCGCCGCCCTCTTTAAACTGCGCGTTGCGGTCGAACGGCTCGAACGGGCGCGTCTCGCCCGCGAGGATGTGCCGCGCGCGCGGCACCCAGTCGGCGCGCTCGCCGTGTATGAGGTGGCCGACCACGTCGTAAGGCGACCAGGTGCCTTCGCCCTCCGTCGCACGCGCCCATGTCTCCGGCAGCCCTGCGAGCAGGGCGCGCAGGCTCGCGGGGGTTCGCTCCAGGACCGCCAGCGCGTCGCCGAGTTTGAATCCGTCGTCTCTCATCGCCGCCTTTCGTTGACGCGGGGGCCGTCACGCCGCGTCCGTTGTGCGCTCGTCGTCCGCCTCGATGGCGAGGCGCAGCCGCGCGGCCGCCGCCTCCAGTTCGGCGCGGCCGGCCTGCCGCGGCTCCGCGTTGAAGCGTTCGAGGTCCCCGTCGAAGCGCGGGATGACGTGGAGGTGAAAATGGAAGAGGTGCTGGTCGCTCGCCGCCCCGTTGTTCTGCCTGAGCGTGACGCCATCCGCCGCGAAGGCGCGCTTCGCCGCGCGCGCGACGCGCGCCGCCGTCGAGAGGACGGGGCCGGCCAGTTCGTCCGGCAGTTCGTACAGGTCGCGGACGTGGCGGCGCGGCACGACGAGGGCGTGGCCGGGGCCGAGCGCGAACGGGTTGAGCACGACCAGCACGTCCGGCGTCTCCGCCACGACGCACCCACACGCCTCGCCGGCCGCCACGCGGCACGCCCAGCACGGCTCCCAGAAGCTAGTCTCTTGAACGCCCATTCCCGCCCCGGGTGGAGTTTGGAAAACGGCTTTAAGTGCGCGCGCCTAACAAGGCGTTTACGTCCGCGGCGGAGGAGAGTTCGGAAGTCCATCCGAAACTCCCGCGCTCCCTCATCTCCGCTCCCGCGCGCAGGAGCGCCGTGACGGCGGCGCGCGCGAGCGCCCCGCCGACGCTGATCCGCACGGCCCCGGCTCCGGCCAGCTCCGCGACCGTCGCGCCCTTCACGAGCGGCCCCAGCACGTTCAGAGGCTTGCCGAGCGCGCCCGCCACCAGACGGACTTCTTCGAGCGTCCTCAGCCCCGGCGCGTAGAGCACGTCGGCGCCCGCCGCCTCGAACGCCTGTAGGCGGCGGACGGTGTCGTCGAGGTCGTGGCGGCCGTGGAGCAGGTTCTCGGCGCGCGCCGTCAGCGTGAAAGGGAAGTCGAGCGAGCGCGCCGCCTCGGCGGCCGCGCGCACGCGCTCGACCGCGAGGCCGAACTCGTAGATGGGGTCTGAAGGGTCGCCCGTGTAGTCCTCTATCGAGCAGCCGACCGCGCCCGCGCGCGCGGCCAGAGGGATGGTCGCGGCGGCCCCGGCCGGGTCGCGCGCGAAGCAGTTTTCGAGGTCGGCGCTGACGGGCAGGTCGGTCGCCCCGGAGAGCAGGCGGCAGTGTTCGACCGCCTCCTCGCGCGTGACCTGGCCGTCGGCGCGGCCGAGCGAGTTGGCGAAGCCGGAGCTGGTCGTCGCCAGCGCCTCGAACCCCAGCCCGGCGAGCAGGCGAGCGGAGCCCGCGTCCCACGGGTTGGGGATGACGAACGCGCCCTCGCGCTCGTGCAGCGCCCTGAACCTCTCGGCCTTCTGCTTTTGTGTAGTCACTGAAACCCCCTCTCGCCGCGGCGGTCGGAGTCGGCGGACGCGGGCCGCGGCCGTCTCAGATTAAACGGAATCCGCGGTAGTGCAAGTGCCACTTTCGCGAAGTCGCGCGAGGCCAATTCGCCTTTCGTCCGCCCTGGGGCCGCGCGTCGGAGTGGCACGCATCGGCCCGGAATAAATGGCACTTGTGAGGCCGCCGACCTCGCGCGAGACTGTCGCACACAGACCGCACGCCGCCGCCCCGCGCCGACGCCACTTCGCGCGCGGCCGCCGCGCCGGGGCTGGCCTGAAGTAGTGGCCGGGAGGTTCGCGCACGCCATGGGGAACAAAGAGCAGTTGGGGATGATAAGGGAGTTGGCCGTCGCGCTGCTGGGCGAAGTCGAGTCGCTGGCGGGGCCCGAGTCGCCGGCCGCCGCGCCGCCCGCCGGCGTGGAGGAGTCGGACTTCTACGAGATGATTCGGGCCTACGAGAAGTTCCTGATTCGGCGCGCGCTGTTGAGGTCGCGGGGCAACCAGGCGAAGGCGGCGCGGATGCTCGGGCTCAAACCGACTACCCTCCACAACAAGATAAAAGTCTACGACATCAAGGTCGGCCCCGGCGCGGTCGAAGTCGCGGGCGGCGCCGTCACGGCCGGGCGCACGGCGCCGCGCGCCCAGACGCAAGGGGCGGCGTAGCGGCGCGTTGAGGTTCCAGTCCCGCGAGTCCCGCGGGGCTGTTTCGGGGGGCGAGTCTGCCCCCCGCTTTTTCTTGGCGGCGTGCGGCCGGGAAGCCCCGGCCGCGCCGCCGGACGTACACGGAGGTTTCGACAATGGCAGACGGCATCGTCTTCGGCTTCGTCACGGCAGTCCTCTTGATGCTCCCCCCGGCCGCGGGGTGGGGCGGGGCGCGTGCGGGGCTTCAAGCGTGGCGGCAGGACGCGGCGGCCGCGGCGCGTGGTGGGGAGGTCGAAAGGGCGCGGGAGGGCGAGAGCGGGCCGGAGGCCGCGCGGCGCGTCAACGCGCTCGGCGTGGCGCGCGCGCGGGAGGGGCGGCTCGCGGAGGCCGTCGAGCTGTTCAGGCGTGCCGCCGCGTACGACCCGGCCAACGCCGTCATCCTTTACAACCTCGGCGTCGCACACTACAGGACGAAGGCTTACGACGAGGCCGTCGCCTCCTTCACGCGTGCGATAAGTCTCGACCCGAACTACGCCGACGCGCACAACGACCTCGGCCGCGCCTACGCGGGCTCGGGGCGCGCCGAACGCGCCGCCGAGTGCTTCGAGCGCGCCGCCCGCATCAACCCGAAGCTCGCCGACGCCTACAACAACCTCGGCGCGCTCCACTTCGACCTCGGCCGCTACGAGCAGGCCGCCGAGTCCTACCGCAAGGCGCTCGACATCAACCCCGACCTGCCCGTGACCAACAGCAACCTCGGCGTGGCCTACGGCTCCATGCGCCGCTACGCCGAGGCGCTCCCCTTTCTGCGTCGCGCGGTCGCGCTCGCGCCGGGGCTGGCCGACTCGCACTACAACCTCGCCGTGGCGCTCTACGAGTTGAAGCAGTACGAGGAGGCGGCCGGGCATTACCAGCAGGCGGTCGGGCTCCGGCCGGACTACGCGGAGGCTTACAACAACCTCGGCATACTGTTCAGCGACACGGGGCAGCACGGGCAGGCGGCCGAGTGCTTCGCGCGCGCGGCCGCCGTCAGGCCCGGCTACGCCACGGCGCTCTACAACCTCGGCATGACCTACGTGAGGCTGAAGAAGCGCGACGCCTCGCTCCGCCAGTTGACGCGGCTCAAGAGCCTCGACTCCGAATTCGCCGCGCGCCTCTACAGGGCGATATTCAGCGACAGGGTCGTCGACGTGAGGAGCCTCGCGGGCGCGCCCGGCTCGCGGCGTTAGGCGCACCCGGACGCTCCCGCGGCGTGCAAACGTGTGCGACCGCCAGAGTGGTCAGAACCGCCCGCGGTAGCCGTTGGAGTGTTGTGAGAGGCGCGCCGCCGTCTCTCGACGGCCCGCACGCTACCGCGGGCGGTACTGACCCGCCTGGCAGCGCGGGGGCCGCACACGCCTGCACGCCGCTATAAGGCGTTGCGCCCCCCGCACGGCGCACGCGCGGCCGGCCGGGTGGCGTGACAAAAATCGCGGGGATACGGTATGCTTTGGCGTCAGCTTAAGCTGTTAGCGATTAGCCGTCGGCTCTCGGCCGCACAAATTGCCGGGAGCCCGCAGCCGACCGCTAACAGCTTTTTCGGAGAGGTGCAGGAGTGGTTGAACTGGCAGCACTGGAAATGCTGTGTACGGGGAACCGTACCGTGGGTTCGAATCCCACCCTCTCCGCCAGATAACGTTTCGCGCCGAGACTCGAAGGCCGATGAGCAGCGTTCTCGTCGGCCTTCGGCTTTTAAGGAGACCGGAAACCCCCATGCGTAAAGCACTGCTCGCCTGCGCGGCCGCCTGCGCGCTCTGCCTGTGCGGCGCGGCCGCCTCGGCGCAGCGCGGGCGGAGGGCGCCGCGCCCCGCGACCCTGTGCCCCGACCCGACCGCGCGCTGCCGTTCGAGCGTCGAGTTCCAGCCGCACCAGTTGCCGTTCGTCGTGCCCCCGAGCGGCGTCATCGCGGAGACCGAGCCCTTCTACGCCGTCGTCCTCAAGAGCGTGCGCGACCCGAGCCGCGGCACCGACTGCAACGTCTTCGTCCCCGAGCCGGAGCGCGAGGCGGCGCAGGCGCTCTTCCCGCGCAACAAGGTCTTCACCTCGCGCTGCTTCGACCCCGGCGACCTCTACTACACGGGCGTCGCCGAGGGCGTGCAGTTCATGGCCGTCTACGCCGGGCGCACGCGCGCCGAGGGGCAGGCGATGCTGGCGCGTGTGAAGGCGACGGGCAGGTACGCGGGCGCGAACCTCCGCCGCCTGCGCGCCGGCTTCAACGGCACCTGAAGCAGAAGACCCGCGCCGCGCCGCCGGGCGCCGCCTCGCGGCGCGGGCGTTTGCCAAGGCGCGCCGCGCGGGTTAAAGTCTAAAGCCGAAAGCTGACGGCTGAACGCCGACGGCTTCTTGACAGGCTTCGGGCTCCGCACAACGCTTGCCCCGCGAACCCCGCCAGGCCGGGAACGGAGCAACGGTAGTGGCGGCGGCGTGTGTTGCGGGTCGGTCCGGAGCCTGGCCACCTCTCGAAAGAGTTGCCGCGGGTGTTGGGCTTGCCGAACCGCGCCGCGTTGGAGCACAATCCAGCGACGCCGCCGCGAGTTCCCCGATGAACCCCCCGCGGCAACTCTTTTCGTTTTAGCCATGAAGATACAGTTCAAACGCTTCGACCACGTCCAGGTCTGCATACCGCGCGGGACGGAAGACCGCGCGCGCGAGTTCTACGGCCGGCTGCTCGGGCTCGAAGAGGTCGAGAAGCCCGAGGCGCTCCGGAAGAACGGCGGCATGTGGTACTCGGTCGCCGGCGTCCAGCTCCACGTCGGGGCCGAGGACGCGGTCGCGCCGTCGAAGCGCCACCCGGCCTTCGAGGTCGAGGACGTGCCGGGCGTGCGCGCCTACCTCGAAGGGCACGGCGTCCGCACCAAGGACGAGGAGGAGATACCGGGCATGCGCCGCTTCTCCTTCTTCGACCCCTTCGGCAACCGCATCGAGCTTCTAGAGAAGACGACGAGCTAACAGCCAGCGGCCGGCGGCCGACAGCTTCCCCATGACCTACCAAGTCATCGCACGCAAGTGGCGCCCGCAGACCTTCGACGAGGTCACGGGGCAGGAGCACATCACGCGCACGCTCAAGAACGCCGTCGAGCACGAGCGCCTGCACCACGCCTACCTCTTCTCGGGCGCGCGCGGGGTGGGGAAGACGACGACGGCGCGGCTGCTCGCCAAGGCCGTCAACTGCCACAAGTCCGACCGCCCCGTGGCGACGCCCTGCCGCACCGCGGACGCCGACGCCTGCCCGTCCTGCCGCGAGATCGCCGAGGGGCGCTCGATAGACGTGCTGGAGATAGACGCCGCCTCGAACACGGGCGTGGACAACGTGCGCGAGGCCATCATCAACACCGTCGGCATCCGCCCCGCGCGCGACCGCTACAAGGTCTTCATCGTCGACGAAGTACACATGCTCTCGCCCGCCGCCTTCAACGCGCTCTTGAAGACGCTGGAGGAGCCGCCCTCGCGCGTGCTCTTCATCATGGCGACGACGCACCCGCACAAGGTGCCCGAGACGATACTCTCGCGCAGCCAGCAGTTCGAGTTCCGCACCATCTCGACGGCGAAGATAGCCGAGCGCCTGCGGCTCATCGCCGACGCGGAGAAGATCAAGGTCGCGGACGACGCGCTCAGGGAGGTGGCGCGCGCCGGCGAGGGCTCGATGCGCGACGCGCAGTCGGCCTTCGACCAGGTCATCAGTTTCAGCGAGGGGGAGATCGGGGCGTCGGACGTGGAGGCGGCGCTCGGGCTCGCGGGGAGGGAACTGCTCGCGCGCGTGATGTGGGCCGTCGCGAACAACAACCCCGCTAAAGTTCTGGAAGTCGTCGAGGAGCTTTCGGCGCGCGGCCACGAGCTGCGCAACTTCTGCCGCGACCTGCTCGCGCACCTGCGCGACCTGCTCGTCGTCAAGGTCGGGGGCGATTCCGCCATGCCCGACGCGACCGAGGCCGAGCGGCGCGCGCTGCTCGAAGAGGCGCGCGACTTCTCTGAGTCGGACCTCGTGCGCTTCTTCCACAGCCTGACCGACACCGAGTCGCGGCTGGCCGCCGGCGCGCACCCGCGCTACCAGTTGGAGGTGGGCCTTGTGAAGCTGGTCGAGATGCGCCGCCTCGCGCCGCTCGGCCAGATAGTCGAGCGGCTGAACGCGCTCGAAGAGGCGCTGCGGACGGGGCGCGCGCCGGCGGGGGGCGCACCCGCGCCCCCCGCACCTTCGGCGCCGCCCGCGTCGTCCACGCCTCCGCGCCGCGGCGCGGCCGGGGGCGGCTCGCCATCCTTCTCGCAGCCCGCGCCGGCGGCGCCGGAGAGAGCCGCCGCGAGGGGCGCCGCCCCGGAAGCCCCGGAAGCGCCGGCGCCCCCGGCGGCCGCCCCGAACGGACGCGCGCACGCGCAGGCGTCGCCGCC
>DASVWB010000027.1:0-30137 GCA_036389815.1 Pyrinomonadaceae bacterium
CGCTGCTCGACCCGGCGCCCGACCGCGAGTACCCCGTCTACAAGCTCTCGGGCGGGCACGCGATCAACGTCCCCGCGGGCCACTACTTCGTGATGGGCGACAGCCGCGACAACAGCCTCGACAGCCGCTTCTGGGGCTACGTCCCGCGCCACGCCATCATCGGCCGCGCGATGTTCGTCTACTGGTCTTACGACGAGAGCGCGCCGCGGAGCACCGCGCCCTTCCCCGTCAACATACTCTCCGACTTCTTCGGCAACACGCGCTGGGGGCGCACGGGCACCCTCGTCAAGTAGGCCGCCCGCGCAACGTGGAATAGAAAGGGGGCGGGCCCGCGCGGGCCCGCCCCCTTTTCACACGCCGCGGCCTCCGCGTCGCGACCGAGTCCGCGCCGCCGGCGCCGCTCACTCCGTGTTCGGGTTGACCTCTTTCTTGACCTCGACGCTCTCGGGCCTCTGCGCCCCGGGCACCTCTATCTCCGACGGGGCCTCGCCCCGCAGCTTCTCCTCCGGGCTTAAACGGTCGAACGTAATCTCGTCGTAAATCGCGGACATCTTAGATACCCCCTTTTTCTCACAAGCCGTTTCGCGCGCACGCCCGCTGTGTAAAGAAGCGCCGGGCCACGCGGCCCGGCGCTTCCTGCTCATGAGATACACTCGCGAGAGTGTCGCTTTCAGTTAGCGGCAGGATAGCCTCGTCGCGCCGGCGCGTGGTTGCGACCGTGTTGCGAGCAAATTACGAGTGTCGGCGGCCTCCCCCGCGGGTGGCCGCCGCAACGGGCTTGTCGGAATAATAGACGAAAGGGGAGTCAGGCCGCGGCGCCGGCCGCCTTCGCGCCGGGGGCGGGGCGTCGGCGGCGGGCGGCCGCGCGCCTCGACACGTCGCGCCAGCCGATGACGAGCGAGGGGACGAAGCAGGCCGACGCGACGCAGCTCCAGACCACCGAGACGAAGGCCGGCTCGCCCAACTCGCGCACGGCCGGGACGGCCAGGACGGCGCGCGCCACGACGAAGACCATCGCGAACGGGTAGCTGCGCGTCATCCACTCCTGGTGCTGCCGCACGTCGCCCGCGCGCACGCAGTAGACGGCGATGGCGGTCGTCAAGACCCAGCCGACGGACTGTATGGTGGCGGCCATCACGAGCGAAGGCGGGCCGAGGATGACGGCCACGGGGATTGCGAGCGGCGCCGAGACGGCCGCGCCCGCCACGTAGAGCCGACCCAGGATGCGGTGCGCGCGGGGGCTGCGCCGTCGCAGCCTCGCCGAGAACTGGAAGGGCGCGAGCAGGAGCGCGACCGCCCCGGCGACCGCGTGCGGCAGCAGCAGCCACTTCACGGGCTCGACGTGCCGCCAGACGGGCGAGCGCGCGTCGAGGAACGGCGTCTCGTAGAGGTAGAAGACGAAGAGCGTCAACAGGCCGAAGACGGCGAAGAAGACGTGCTTGGTTCTGACTGACATGAGAGACCTCCTCCCGGCGGCTTTTCGTCCCCGCGCCGCGCGGCGCGAAACATTCCCCCGGCCGTATACGCGGCGCGCGCGGGCGAAAGGGATCAGGCGCGGGTCTTCCGCGGCCTGCGTTTTCCCGGGGCGGCCGCGGCCCGCGCGGCCATGCCGTGGACAACTCTTTAACAAATCGTGACCGTTTCGCCTTCGCGCGCGGTAAAACTGCGCAGGCACCGAAGGGAGGGGGAAGTATGTTCAAGTCTCTGAGCCTGGCCGGGCTGGGTTGGAAGCAGTTGGGGAAGCGCGTCTACGCGGAGGTGATGGACGACGACGTGCTGGGGCGCTCGGCGCAGCTCTCCTACTACTTCCTGCTCGCGCTCTTCCCGGCGCTGCTGTTCATCACGTCGCTGCTCGGGTATCTGGCGGGCGCGGACAGCCAGCTCCGGCAGGGAATCTTCCAGTACCTGAGCGCGGTGCTGCCGGGCGACGCCTCGCAGCTCGTCGCAAAGACCGTGACGGACGTGACGCAGTCGAGCGGCGGCGGCAAGTTCTCGTTCGGGATTCTGGCGACGCTGTGGGCGGCGTCGAACGGGATGGGGGCCATCAGCGAGTCCCTGAACGCGGCCTACGACCTGAAGGAGACGCGGCCGTGGTGGAAGGTGCGCCTGACGGCCGTCGGGCTGACGCTGGCGCTCACGCTCCTCATCGCGACGGCGCTCGTGCTCCTGCTCTACGGCGGCGACATCGCCGACGCGGTCTCGATCAAGGTGGGGCTCGGGTCGGCGTTCGCCACCGCGTGGAAGGTCTTGCAGTGGCCGCTCGTGCTCGTCTTCGTGCTGCTGGCCTTCGCGCTCATCTACTACTTCGGGCCCGACTCGCACGCGCAGGACTGGAAGTGGATCACGCCGGGCGCGATGGTCGGCGTCGCGCTCTGGCTGCTCATCTCGTTCGCCTTCAAGGCGTACCTCTCCTACTTCAACAGCTACAGCGCGACCTACGGCTCGCTGGGCGCGGTCATCATCCTGATGCTCTGGTTCTACTTCACGGGGACGGCCATCCTCGTCGGCGGCGAGATCAACTCCGAGATCGAGAACGAGCTGGCGAAGCAGGGCGCGCCCGACGCGAAGGAGAAGGGCGAGAAGAGCCCCGGCACCGGCAAGGATCGCGGCGGCGCGAGGGAAGGGAAGCGTGGCGCCGCGGGCGCCGCCTCCTCTTCGGCCGACACGGGCGCGCGCGTCCGCCCCGCCCCCGGCCGCGTCACGCGCGTCAACGCCGACGACGAGGGCTTCAGCCTCGGCAAGGTCGCCGTCGTGGCCGCGGCGTGGGCCTTGTCTAAGGTGGGGCTGGGCGGGACGACCGAGAAGCGGAATCGTTAAAGCGACTCGGGCCTGAGTGTCCGGGAAGGAAAGGTTAACCGCCGCGGACGCGGAGACGCGGCCTTAAGATTTCAAATTCAAATTTCAAATTTGAGATTTGAGATTTGAGATTGTCTTAAGGCCGCGTCTCCGCGTCTCCACGGTTGATGCTTTTTCTCACTGGCCCAACTGCGCCACGGCGACGCCGAGCAGGAGCACCTTCTGGATGCCCTTGTAGAGCGGCTCGATCTCGCAGTTCTCCGTGAGGGCGTGCGAGTTGTTGCAGGGGCCGGCGCCCGTGGAGATGGCGGGGATGCCTGCGAGCAGCGCGACGTTGCCGTTGTTCGACCCCGTCAGGGTGACGGGGGGGCGGAAGCCCATCGCGTAGTGGACGGCCTCGGCCGTCTTGACGAGCGGCGATTCGCGGTGCCCCGGTATCTGCGCCGCGGGCGTGGACGAGAGGAGTTCGGTGCGCGCGGTCATGCGCTCGCGCTCGGCCTCCTCGCGGACGATGGCCGCGATCTTCTTCTCAAGGTCGGCGATGACCTCGTTCGAAGTCGAGCGCAGGTCTACGGTGAACCACGCGTCGGCGGCCTTGGCGTTGACCACGTCGGCGCCGCCGAGCATCCCGACGTTGAGGTTGGCGGGGACGCCCTGCGGCAGCTCCAACTGGTAGATGCGCTGGATGGCGCGCGCGGCCGGCAGCGTCGCCGAGTAGGGCGGCGTCTGCGAGCGCGTGTGGCCGCCGGGGCCGACGAAGTGGTGGCGGTACCAGTTGATGCCGATGCCGCCGTAGGTGAAGCCCTCGTAGCCGCCGTCGAGCGCGATGTAGTGGCCTATCTTCCCCTTGTTCTCTTTGACGAACTCCTCGACGCCGCGGAAGCTCGTCTCCTCCTCGACGGTGAAGAGGAAGACGAGGTCGCCCTTCGTCCTCACGCCGGCCGCGTCGAGCGCGCGGATGGTGGCGAGCAGCGCCTCGACGTTGCGCGTGTCGTCGCCGACGCCGGGCGCGTAGACGCGGCCGTCGCGCACCTCGGCCTTGATCTGCAACCCCTCCTGAAAGACCGTGTCCATGTGCGCGTCGATGACGACGGCGGGGCCGCCGCCCGTGCCTTTCCGCGTGGCGACGACGTTGCCGGCCGAGTCGCGCCGCACCTCGACCGACCCGTACGCGCGCAGCAGGCGCTCGATGAGGGCGGCGCGCTCGGCCTCCTTGCCCGACGGCGCGTTGACCTCGGTGAGCGCTATCCACTCCCTGAGGATGGCGTCGCGGCTGCGCTCGACGTGCGCGAAGGCGGCGCGGATGTCGGGGCGAGCCAGGAGCGCCCGCGCCTGTTCGTCGTAAGGCTGCCCGGCGCCGTTCTGCGCCCCGGCGCGCTGCGTGCCCGGCGTCGGCCGCGGAGGGCTCCCGCCCCCCTGAGCCCGCGGCGAGGCGGCGCACGAAAGCAGGAGACACAGCCCGAGCGTTGACGAGGCGAGCGACTTTTTCATTCTCATAAAATCAGACCGCGGCGAGTCACGAAGGTTTCACCGGCCCCCAGCCTCTAAACCCCGGCGCGGAGCTGCTTGATTCTGGGGGCGAGCATGTGGAAGGGGACGTGCTCGGCCTGGCGGCCGGTGCGGCGGAGCAGCTCGACCATGCGGAGCGCGCCGTCGGCGTTGCGCGTGTGGACGATGATGGTCGCGGCGGCGTGCTTGCCCGGGCTCTCGGCGAGCCAGCGCGCGACGGCGTAGCCGCTGCGCTCGTCGTCGAACTCCTCGGCGTAGTAGTGCTCGGGCAGGAGGTCGTGGTCGAGGAACACGAGGTCGTAGTAGTTCGCGTCGAGCAGCTCGACGGCGCGCGCCGGGTCGGCGGCCACGTCGAGCCGGTCGCCCTTGAACTGCCTTGCGAACCACTCGTGGCGGAGCGTGTCGTCGTCGAGCAGGAAGACGCTCACGGGGCGGCGCGCGCCGCCGACCCCCAGCCTGCTCAAAAGCCCTTGCAGAATACTCATGCGCGAACTGCGCCGGCCGGGCCCGCGCGCCCCGCGGCGGCGCCGCCCCCAGCAGTCTCTCCCGGTCGGAAATCTTACCGGGAAAAATATAACACACGCCCCCGGACTTGAACCGCGCGCCCGACTCGTGGCATGTTGCTCAAGTCCTGCCCCTTGTTGGCCGATGACAAAGTGTCCCTACTGCGACAGGCCCCTGCGGATGGGCGGCCTCAAGTGCCACGCGTGCCGACGCTTCGTGCTGCGGCGCGTGCACCTCGTCGTCCTCATCATCGTCGCCGCCCTCGCCGTCTACGGCCTGCTCGAAGTCATCGGCATGCTCACGCCGCCGCCTTTGAAGTCGCTCTGACCCCGGAGAGAAGATGAAGACGAGAACGCTGCGACTGGCCTCCGCCCTCCTGCTCCTTGTGCCTTTACACGCCGCGCCGCGGCAGAAGTCGGCGCGGCCCGCGTCGGCGCAGGGCGGCGCCGTCGTCTTCGCCGTGCAGAAGTACGAGTCGTCCGTGAACATCGAGCCGGCCTTCATCTACCGCGGCGGCGCCTTCGTCAAGCCCCCGGCGGAAGAGCCCGGCGCGGCCTCCTTCGTGCGCGAGTTCTTCCGGCCGGGGCGCAAGTACCGCGTGCTCTCGGGCGGCGGGGAGGCGGGGACGCTGACCGTGCGGAAGTACCTGGAGCCGGGCTGCGTCGGGCTCGTCGCCGAGGCCGCGGCCGAGACGCAGGCGCGGCTCGGCGGGCGCGTGCAGGCGCTCGCCACCGACTCCGAGACGATAGGCCGCGCGCCCTCGTCGCGCCGCGCGCCGACCGACGCCGAGCGCGAGCGCGCCGTAGCGCTCGCCCGCGCCGCCTACGCGAAGAACAGGACGCCGGCCGCGCTCGTCGGCGGCATGGAGGTCGTCAACCTCACGGCCACAGACCTCGACCGCGACGGGACGTTCGAGCTGATCGGGAGCTTCCTCGCCGGCAAGGCCGGCGCGCCCGCGCCCGACGCCTACACGCTCTTCCTCATCATCGAGCCCGAGGGCGACTCGTTCCGCACGGCCTGGGAGTGGTTCCACCACGGGTACGAGGACGACTTCGCCGACCGCCACTTCGTAGACCAGGTGGACCTCGACGGCGACGGCGTGGGCGAGGTCGTCGCCGAAGGCACCTACTACGAGAGCAACGACTACGTCGTCTACAAGAGGCAGCAGGGGCGCTGGCGCCCCGTCTACCAGGGCGGCGGCGGCGGCTGTTAAGGGCGGGCCCGCGGGGCGCGCCGGCCGGGGCGTCCGCGCCCGCCTGCGCGCCGCCGCGCGCGAACGTTTTTCCACACTGTGGAAATTCCCGGGCGGCAAAGAGCGTCTTGCAATCCTTAAGTACGGTGCTATAATCCGCTCGCCCTCGGCCGCCGAGGCGCAAAATTTTTTTGCCCGAATGAGCGAGCAGCCGACGCGCGGCAGGAAAATTAAGAGAGAGACTTCCGACTCGCCTGATGCCCTCGGACAACCGCAAAAAGTTCCCGACCCTCTTCCCCGTCCCCGAGACGGAGGCCGACGACGCGCCCTTTCAGGAGGGGTCGAAGCCCGCGCGCGGCCGGAAGAGGGCGGAGGCCCCCGCGGTCTGCCAGCGCTGCTTCGGCACGGGCCACGAGGTCATCCCCGGCAAGGGCGCGCGCCGCTGCGAGTGCCGCACGCAGGACACGCGCTCGAAGCTTTTGGAGCAGGCGCGCATCCCGCGCCGCTACCGCGAGCCCGCCCCGCCGCGCCGCGAAGCCTGCACGCTCCAGAACTACTACCCCGCGCCCAACAACGGCTCGCAACTGAAAGCCTTCAACTACGCCTTCCGCCTCGTGCGCGAGTACCCGGCCGTCGAGCGCGGCCTGCTGCTGATGGGCCCCGTCGGGGTCGGCAAGACGCACCTCGCCGTCGCCATCCTGCACGGGCTGATAGAGAAGGGCGTGCCGTGCCTCTTCTGCGAGTTCGGCGCGCTGCTCAAGGAGATTCAGGACTCGTACAACAAGGTCTCGAACACGTCGGAGATGAGCGTGCTCGCGCCGGTCTACCAGGCCGAGGTGCTGGTGCTGGACGAGCTGGGCGCGTCGAAGCCGACCGACTGGGTGCGCGACACGATGATGAACATCATCGGCAAGCGCTACAACGACAAGAAGCTCACCATCTTCACCACCAACTACATGGACGCCCGCCGCGCCCCTTCGGAGGAGACCCTCGAAGACCGCGTCGGCGTCCGCCTCCGCTCCCGCCTCTACGAGATGTGCCGCACCGTCGAGCTCGACGGCGACGACTACCGCAGGCAGCTCGACGCCGGCAAGGTCTAGCGCCCCGACGTTCGCCGACGGCTCCGCCCTTCAGCTCTACACGCGCCGGCGGGATTCGGCTGTCTGCCGGCTTCAAGCCCCATCGTTCCTCGAAAGGAGTTCGGCCGCCGGCGAGCCCCGCCCTTCTTGTGAGCAAATGAGATTCGCGAAAATCGTCTTCAACGTCGCGGGCGTCTACGGGCTGCTCGTCCTCCTGCCGCAGTACCTCCTCGAAGCGAAGTACGGGCGCGACTACCCGCCGGCCGTCACGCACCCGGAGTTCTACTACGGCTTCGTCGGCGTGGCCGTGGCCTTCCAGTTGGTGTTCCTCGTCATCGCCAGAGACCCCGCGCGCCACCGCGCGATGATGCTCCCGTCGGTCGTCGAGAAGGCGAGCTTCGGGCTGGCGGCGCCCGCGCTCTACTTGCAGGGGCGCGCGCCGGCCGTCGTCCTCGGCCCGGCGTGCGTAGACCTCGCGCTGGGCGTCCTGTTCGTGCTGGCCTACCTGAAGACTAGCGGCGCTTCTTCATCTCCCGAAGGTACTTCTCGAACGACTCCTTGAGGCTCGGGTCGATGCGGATGGCCATGGCGATGTCGGCCTCGGCCGACTTGAAGTCGCCCTGCTCGATGCGCAGCAGGCCGCGGTGCGCCAGCGCGAGCGCGTCGGCGGGGTTGAGCCGCAGCGCCTGGTCGAAGTCGGCGAGCGCGCCGGCCGCGTCCTTCCGCGCGAGGCGGATGGCGCCGCGCTGCGTGTAGGCGTCCGACGACTGCGGGTTGAGCCGGATGGCGCGCTCGAAGTCGGCGAGCGCGCGCTCGGGCTCTTTGAGCGCCAGGTAGGTGATGCCGCGGTTGTAGAAAGCCTCGGCGTCGCCGGGCGCGAGTTCGGCGGCCTTCGTGAAGTCGGCGAGCGCGGCTTGGTGGTCGCCCTTCTTGCGCCGGACGACGCCGCGGTTGTTGTAGCCCTCGGCGAGTCCGGGCGCGAGTTCGAGCGCGCGGTCGAAGTCGGCGAGCGCGGCGTCCATCTCCCCGCCCTGCTGGCGCAGCGTCCCGCGGTTGTAGTAGGCCGTCGCCATCCGCGGCGCCAGCTCGACGGCCTTCGTGAAGTCGGCGAGCGCGCCCGCGGCGTCGCCCTTCGACTGCTTCGCGCTGCCGCGGTTGTTGTAGATCATCGCCGTCCCGGGGCTGAGGCGGACGGCGGCGTCGAAGTCGGCGACGGCCGCGTCGTAGTCGCCCGCGTTGAGGCGCGCGACGCCGCGGTTGTAGTAGCCGGTGAAGTCGTTCGGGTTGATCTCGATGACCCGGGCGTAGTCGGCGAAGGCGCCCGCGGTGTCGCCGCGCTGGAGGCGTATGTTGGCGCGGTTGTTGTAGGCGTCGTGCAGCCTGGGGTCGCGCCGGATGGCCTCCTCGTAGTCGGCCAGCGCGCCGTCGAGGTCGCCCTGCGCCTGGCGCTGGAGCCCGCGGTTGTAGAAGTCCTCGGCGCTCTTCGGCTGCTGCGCGCGGAGCGGCGCCGCGAAGAGCAGGAGCGCCAGGAGTAAGAGCAGGCGTGTGGGCTTCAAGTTCATCCCCCCGGTCGTGAGTCTGTCGGGTTTTAAGGACGGACAGATAGATGACGCCGGCCGTCAAACCGTTGCCGGCACGTCGAAGCCGACGCCCGCGTAGATTTCCTCCAGCGGCAGCTCGCAGCCGAGCGATTCGAGCCTGAGCGCCTCCGTCAACCCGCCCGCCTCGGTGTGAATCCACTTCCCGTCGTCCTGCTTGTAGAGGCGCGTGACGTGCGGCCGGTGTTGCGCGACGAGCAGGTACTCGCGCAGCGTCGCGATGGACTTGTAGTGCGTGAACTTCTCGCCGCGGTCGTAGGCTTCGGTCGAGGGGGAGAGGACTTCGATGATGAGCTGTGGGTTGGTCAGTGTGTCAACGCCGCCGATCTTCTCGAACTCGGCCTTGCCGCACAGGGCGGACAGGTCGGGGTAACGGTAAGGCGGTGCGCTAGGCACTTTGACCCGCACGTTCGCGGGGAAGACGCGGCACCCGAGTGCCCGGAGTCGTGACTTCAGGCTGACTATTAAATTCGTTTCAATCTCGGCGTGCTCTTCGCTAACGCCGCTCATGCAGAAGACTTCGCCGTCCCAGAACTCAAGGCGTTCCTCCGAAGTCCTGTCCAGCTCCAGGTACTCCTCCAGCGTGTAGCGTCGCTCGGGGTTCGCGGCCATGATGGTTTTCCTTTCCACGGCGTTCTAAAGGTACGCCGTCCGCACGAGGTTTTCAATCCCGTGGGCGTGCGTGGCGGCGCTCGTCCCTTGTGTCGCGTGGCGGGTTCGTGGCGGGTCTGTCGGGCGTGTATAATGCCCGAAATTTACGCGCGGGGGAAGGGATTTTCGCGGGAGCGCGAAGCACGTCAGCCAGATGCCCAGACGCACAGACATCCGCAAGGTTCTCATCATCGGCTCCGGCCCCATCGTCATCGGGCAGGCGTGCGAGTTCGACTACTCGGGGACGCAGGCGTGCAAGGCGCTGCGCGCCGAGGGCTTCGAGGTCGTCTTAGTCAACTCGAACCCGGCCACCATCATGACCGACCCCGAGACGGCCGACCGCACCTACGTCGAGCCGCTCACGGTCGAGTCCGTCACCGCCGTCATCCGCCGCGAGCGGCCCGACGCGCTGCTCCCCACGGTCGGCGGGCAGACGGCGCTCAACCTCGCGATGGCGCTCGACGAGGCGGGCGTGCTCCGCGAGTTCGGCGTCGAGATGATCGGCGCGAAGCGCGAGGCCATCTCCGTCGCCGAAGACCGCGAATTGTTCAAGCGCGCGATGGAGGAGGAGGGGCTGCCGATGCCGCGCGGCGGCTTCGCGCACACGTGGGCCGAGGCCGAGGGGATGGTCGAGCAGACGGGCTACCCCGCCATCATCCGCCCCAGCTTCACGCTCGGCGGGACGGGCGGCGGCACGGCCTACAACCCCGAGGAGTTCGAGGAGATAGTCCGCGGCGGCCTCGCCGCCTCGCCCGTCAGCCAGGTGCTCATCGAGGAGTCGATACTCGGCTGGAAAGAGTTCGAGCTGGAGGTGATGCGCGACATCAGCGACAACGTCGTCATCATCTGCTCCATCGAGAACTTCGACCCGATGGGCGTCCACACCGGCGACTCCATCACGGTCGCGCCCGCGCAGACGCTGACGGACGTCGAGTACCAGCGTTTGCGCGACATGGCCCTCCGCGTCATCCGCAAGGTCGGCGTCGAGACGGGCGGCTCCAACATACAGTTCGCCGTCAGCCCCGAGGACGGCGCGGTGCGCGTCATCGAGATGAACCCGCGCGTCTCGCGCTCGTCGGCGCTGGCGTCGAAGGCCACGGGCTTCCCCATCGCCAAGATCGCCGCCAAGCTCGCCGTCGGCTACACGCTCGACGAGATCGCCAACGACATCACGAAGAAGACGCCCGCGAGTTTCGAGCCGACGATTGACTACGTCGTCGCCAAGATACCGAAGTGGAACTTCGAGAAGTTCCGCGAGACCGAGGACGTTCTGGGCACGCAGATGAAGTCGGTCGGAGAGGTGATGGCCATCGGCCGCACCTTCAAGGAGGCGCTCTTCAAGGGGCTGCGCTCGCTCGAAGCCGTCAAGCCCCTGCGCCTGCGCGACGTGCCCCACGACGAGTTGCAGCGCAAGCTCGCGCGCCCCAACTCGCAGCGCTTCTCCTACGTCACCTACGCGCTCCGGCAGGGCTGGTCGCTCGAAGAGATTCACCGCCTCACGCGCATCGACCCGTGGTTCCTCGAACAGCTCCGGCAGGTGATGGAGATTCAGCGCGAGGTCGAGGGGCGCCGGCTCGAAGACATCCCGCACGAGCTGCTGCGCGAGTTCAAGGAGATGGCGCTCTCCGACCGCCGCCTCGCCTACCTCACGGGGCGCACCGAGCTGGAGGTCAGGGAGTACCGCAAGTCGCTCGGGCTCACACCCGTCTACAAGCGCGTGGACACCTGCGGCGCGGAGTTCGAGTCCTACACGCCCTACCTCTACTCGACCTACGAGGAGGAGGACGAGTCGGAGCCGACCGACCGGCGCAAGATAATGATCCTCGGCTCGGGGCCGAACCGCATCGGGCAGGGCATAGAGTTCGACTACTGCTGCTGCCACGCCTCCTTCGCGCTGCGCGAGGCCGGCTTCGAGACCATCATGGTCAACTGCAACCCCGAGACGGTCTCGACCGACTACGACACCAGCGACCGCCTCTACTTCGAGCCTTTGACCTTCGAGGACGTGATGAACATCGTGGACGTTGAACGGCCCGAGGGCATCATCGTCCAGTTCGGCGGCCAGACGCCTTTGAATCTGGCGACGCGCCTTTCGGAAGCGGGCGCGCCCATCATCGGCACCTCGCCCGACTCCATAGACCTCGCCGAAGACCGCAAGCGCTTCGGCGCACTGCTCAACGAGTTGGGCATCCCGCAGCCCGAGAACGGCACGGCCACCTCGTTCGAGGAGGCGCGCGAATGCGCCGAGCGCATCGGCTACCCCGTCATGGTGCGCCCCTCGTTCGTCCTCGGCGGCCGCGCGATGGCCATCGTCTACGACGAGCGGAGCCTCGGCGACTACATGCGCACGGCCGTTGACGCCTCGCCCGAGAAGCCCGTGCTGATTGACAAGTTCCTTGAGCGCGCCGCCGAGTTCGACGTGGACGCGCTCGCCGACGAGAGTTCTTGCGTCATCGCCGGCATACAGGAGCACATCGAGGAGGCCGGCATCCACTCGGGCGACTCGTCCTCCGTGCTCCCGCCCTTCAAGATCGCCGCCGAGCACATCGACACGATGCGCCACTACACGCGCACGCTCGCCTCGGCCCTGAAGGTGCGCGGCCTCATCAACATCCAGTTCGCCATCAAGGACGACCGCGTCTACGTCCTCGAAGTCAACCCGCGCGCCTCGCGCACCGTGCCCTTCGTCGCCAAGGCGACGGGCGTGCCGCTCGCGCGCATCGCCTCGCTCGTCATGGCGGGCCGGCCGCTCGCGGGGTTCGGCCTGCCGGAAGATTTGACCGTCCGCCTCGACCGCTTCTACATCAAGTCGCCCGTCTTCCCGTTCAAGAAGTTCCCCGGCGTCGACCCCGTGCTGAGCCCCGAGATGCACTCGACGGGCGAGGTGATGGGCGTCGGCCGCACGTTCGGCGAGGCGTACGCCAAGGCGATGACGGGCGCGGGGCTCGAACTGCCCACGGGCGGCACGGCCTTCATCAGCGTCAACGACTCGGACAAGGGGCAGGCGGTCGTGCTCGCGCGCCGCCTCGCGCGCCTCGGCTTCCGGCTGACGGCGACGGTCGGCACGGCCGCGCGCCTGCGCGAAGTCGGCCTCGAAGCCGAGTCGGTCTTCAAGGTCAACGAGGGGCGCCCGAACATCGCCGACAAGATACGCCTCGGCGACATCGCCCTCGTCATCAACACGCCGCTCGGCCGCGCCTCGCACTACGACGAGCAGGCCATCCGCCG
The DNA here is from genome assembly GCA_036389815.1 of Pyrinomonadaceae bacterium. GTDB lineage: Bacteria > Acidobacteriota > Blastocatellia > Pyrinomonadales > Pyrinomonadaceae > QHXN01. The sequence continues at coordinate 12,558 of DASVWB010000027.1, forward strand.
CGCCGCCCTCCAGTTCAACGTCCCCTGCGTCACGACCATGACCGGCGCGCAGGCCGTCGTCGAGGCCATCGCCTCGCGCAAGGAGACGGACGCCTTCCAGGTCTACTCCCTGCAAGAACTCCACGAGGTCGCGCAGGCCGCCGGCTGAAGGGGGAAGTCTTTGGAGATTCGTGCGGCCGTTCTGACGGTGAGCGACCGGAGCGCGCGGGGCGAGCGCGCGGACGAGTCGGGGCCGGCGCTGGCCGAGTTGCTGCGCGGGGCCGGCGCGGCGGTCGTCGCGCAGGAGGTCGTGTCGGACGAGTTGAAGCCCCTGACGGAAAAGCTTCGGGCGCTGGCCGACCGCGCGGACGTGAACCTCGTGGTGACGACCGGGGGCACGGGGCTCGCGCCGCGCGACAACACGCCCGAGGCGACGCGCGCCGTCATAGAGAGGGAAGTGCCCGGCATCGCCGAGGCGATGCGCGCGGAGACTCTGCGGCAGACGCCGACGGCGATGCTGTCGCGCGGCGTGTGCGGCGTGCGCTCGGGCGCGCTCGTCGTCAACCTGCCCGGCTCGCCCAAGGCCGTGCGCGAGTGCTTCGCCGTCATCCGACCCGTGCTCGCGCACGCCGTCGCCACGCTCGCCGGAGGCGGCGACGACACGCACAAATGAAGAGCCTGCCTTCCTCCTCGTTCCTTCTCGTCTTGCTCTGCGCCCTCGCGCTCGCGGCCTGCGCCCGCACGGCGACGCCGCCCGCGGGCCCCGAGTCGCCGCCGAACGCCCTGACGCCCCAAGACCGCGCGGAGATTTTCGAGCAGGTCTGGAAGACCATCGACGAAGAGTATTACGACCCGAAGTTTCGCGGCGTGGACTGGCGCGCGGTGGGCGAGCGCTACCGGCCGCAGGCGCTCGCGGCGAAGACGGACGGGGAGTTCTACGGCGTCTTCGAGCTGATGCTGGCGGAGCTGCGCGACGGCCACACGGTCTTCGTCCCGCCGCCGCCGCCCGGCGCGAGGCCCGAAGAGGGCGCGCGCGGCAGCGTCGGCGTGAAACTCTGCGACGCCGAAGGGCGCGTCGCCGTCGCGTGGGTCGAGCCGGGCTCGAAGGCCGAGGGCCTCGGCGTGCGCGCGGGGCAGGTGCTCCGCGAGGTGAACGGCCGCCCCGTCGAGGAGCACGTCGCCTTCCTGCGCTCGAAGATCGCGGGCTCTTCGACCGAGCGCCTCTTCAGGGTCAAGATGCTCTCGGCGCTCCTCTACGGCGGCTTCCTCCCGAAGCCGCGCACGCTCGGGCTGACCGACCACGACGGGCGCGAGTTCACGGTCGAGCTGGCCGAGGAGCGCGGGCGCGCCGAGACGCCCAACCTCACCTCGCGCCGCCTCGGCTCCGGCATCGGCTACATCAAGTTCCGCTCGTGGACTCCGCCCGTGCAGGACGAGTTCGGGAGGGCGCTGGAGACGATGCGCGGCGCGCCGGGGCTCGTCATCGACCTGCGCGGCAACGGCGGCGGCGAGGCGCGCGTGGTGGGCGAGATAACGAGCAACTTCTTCACGCGCGAGACCTACTCGGGCGGCCTCCGCACGCGCACGGGCCCCTTTCAGAAGTCCTACGTGCGCCCCGCCCCCGACCCCTACCGCGGCCCCGTCGTCGTCCTCGTGGACGAGGAGTCTGCGAGCGCCTCCGAGACCTTCGCGGCCTTCATGCAGGAGGCCGGGCGTGCGCGCGTCGTCGGCCGCCGGACGGCCGGCTCGACGCTCGGCCGCAACGGCTTCAGGGAGGTGAAGGGCGGCGGCCGGCTCCTCTACAGCACGCGCAGCTACGTGACGCCTTCGGGGCGCGAGGTCGAGGGCGAGGGCGTCACGCCCGACGCGGAGGTGCCGCTCACGCTCGCCGACCTTCGCGCCGGCCGCGACGCCGCGCTCGAAGCGGCCGAGTCGCTGCTCGCGCGAGGGAGTAGGCAGAATGCAGTAGGCAGTAGACAGTAGACAGTAGACAGTAGACAGTAGCAAACCCTCTGTCGCACGGACACCGCGGCCGTCATCTTCAAACCCCCAGACAGTGGGGCCTACTGTATACTGTCTACTGTCTACTGTCTACTTGTCTTACTGCCCCTCCGCTCAGAAAGCTTTTGACAACGGCCGGGGCGCGGCCTAGAATCCGCACAGTTCTTCACTTCGCCGCGCGTACGAGCGCACCAACCCTTTGGCGAGACCGGAAAAGAGATGCTGAGCGCGCTACTCCTGCAAGCAACCGTGCCGGCCGCGAGCGCCGGCGGGGCGATGGGCCCGGGCGGGCCTTTGACGGCCTACTGGCCGGTGCTCATCTTCCTCGCGGTGGCGGCCGTCTTCCCCGTCCTCCCCGTCGTGCTCGGGCGCTTCGTCCGCCCGAACCTTTACGGCAAGGCGAAGATGCGCCCCTACGAGTGCGGCATCGACCCCGTCACCGAGGCGCACGACCGCTTCACCGTGCGCTACTACATCGTGGCGATGCTCTTCCTCATCTTCGACGTGGAGACCATCTTCCTCCTCCCCTGGGCCATCATCTTCATGGGCGACGACTTCTCCTTCACGAAGTTCGCGCTCCTCGAAATGTTCGTCTTCATCGGCATCCTAGTCGTCGGCTACTACTACGCGTGGCGCAAGGGCGCGCTCGAATGGGCGTGAGGGGAATCTGCGATTTTTGATTTTTGATTTGCGATTCGGAATCGGGCCCGCGCCCGCTCTGAATCGGAAATCGGAAATCGGAAATCGGAAATCGGAAATCAAAAATTCTATGGCTGAGCACCAAGAAGGCATCGTACTGACGACCGTCGACTCGATCATCAACGCGGTGCGGCGGAACGTGGCCGCGCCGGTGATGGGGGCGGGGCCCGTGCGCGGGCTGGTCAACTGGGGGCGCAAGTCGGCGCTGTGGCCGATGACGTTCGGGCTGGCGTGCTGCGCCATCGAGATGATCGCGGCCGGCTCCTCGCGCTTCGACATCGACCGCTTCGGCGCGGGCGTCTTCCGCCCCTCGCCGCGGCAGAGCGACCTCATCATCGTGGCCGGCACCGTCACGCTCAAGATGGGCCCCGTCGTGCGCCGCGTCTACGACCAGATGCCCGAGCCGAAGTGGGCCATCGCCATGGGCGCTTGCGCCTCGACGGGCGGCCCCTTCGACTCCTACTCGACGATGCAGGGCGTGGATCGCGTCATCCCCGTGGACGTTTACATCCCGGGCTGCCCGCCGCGCCCCGAGGCGCTGCTCTACGGCCTGATGTGCCTCCAGGAGATCATCATGCGCGAGGCGCCCTCGGCCTACATCTTCGAGTCCGACGGCTCCGTCCACCGGCGCCGCCACCTCCCCGAAGAGGACGCCGACACGCTCGCCGAAATCGCCCCGCTCGACGCCGAGGCCGCCGAGGTCGTCGCCGACATCAAGGGCTGAGAAGTAAATAAGGCTGGGGGTCAGGGGTCAGGGACCGGAGGCTGGTTAAGAGAATTCAACTCTTAACCAGCCTCCGGTCCCTGACCCCTGATCCCTTAAACGAGGCCGGCGAGGTGGCGCGTGTCGTTGGCGGCGGTGAGGCGGACGAGGCCGCCGTGGTCGAGGGAGAAGCGCGTGACGCCGCAGTTGGAGGAGGAGAGCCAGACCGGCCTGAGGGCGGGCGCGTCGAGGGCGCCCATGAGGTGGAGCGCGAGGATGCAGATGGTGCCCGTGTGCGAGAAGAGGGCGAGGGTGCCGCCGCGGTGCTCGCGGACGGCGCGGTCTAATTCCGCCGCGGCGCGGTTGAGGAGTTGGCGGTAGCTCTCGCCGCCCGCGAGGACGTGCTCGAAGTCGCGGCGCAGGAGCGCGGCGTACTCCGCGGGGTGCGCCGCGGCGGCCTCCTCGAAGGTGAGCCCCTCCATCAGCCCGACGCTGCGCTCGCGGAGCGCCGCCGTCGCGCGGACTTCGAGCCCCGCGGCGCGCGCCAGCGGCCCGGCCGTCTGCAAGGCGCGCGGCAGGTCGCTCGAATAGACGGCCGTCACGCCCTCGCGCGCGAGCGCCAGCGCCGTCGCCTCGGCCTGCACGCGCCCGAGCGCGCTCAAAGGGGTCTGCGAGTGCCCGCCGAAGCGCCGCTCGGCGTTGCCCTGCGACTGGCCGTGGCGCACGAGCAGGACGCGCGTCGTCTCCATGAGGCGAAAGTAAAAAGGCGGAAGGCAAAAGTAAAGGGCCCGCCCCCACTTCTGCCTTCCGCCTTTTTACTTTCGCCTCGCTAGGCCGCGACCGTTTCGGCCTTCAGCTTCTCGGCCTGGTAGTGCGCGACGAGGCCGTTGATGAACTCGTCGAGCGCGCCCTCCATGACGAGGTCGAGCTGGTGGACGGTGAGCCCGATGCGGTGGTCGGAGACGCGGTTCTCCTTGAAGTTGTAGGTGCGAATCTTCTCGGAGCGGTCGCCGGAGCCGACCATCGAGCGGCGCTCGCTGGCCTGCGCCTCGTGCTGCTTCTGCTCTTCGAGTTCCTGTAGGCGCGCGCGCAGCACGCGCATCGCCTTCTCGCGGTTCTTGATCTGCGACTTCTCGTCCTGCATCGAGACGACGACGCCCGTCGGCATGTGCGTGATGCGCACGGCCGAGTAGGTGGTGTTGACCGACTGGCCGCCGGGCCCCGAGGAGCAGAAGGTGTCGATGCGGAGGTCGTTCGGGTTGACCTTCACGTCCACCTCCTCGGCCTCGGGGAGCACGGCGACGGTGACGGCCGAGGTGTGGATGCGGCCGGAGGTCTCGGTCTGCGGCACGCGCTGGACGCGGTGGACGCCCGACTCGTGCTTGAGCTTCGAGTAGACCTTGTCGCCCGAGATCGAGGCGACGGCCTCCTTCAGGCCGCCGATGCCCGACTCCGAGGCGTCGAGCACCTCCATCTTCCAGCCCTGGCGCTCGGCGTAGCGGCCGTACATGCGGAGCATCTCGGCGGCGAAGAGCGTCGCCTCGTCGCCGCCCGTGCCGGCGCGGATTTCGAGGATGACGTTCTTCTCGTCGTTCGGGTCGCGCGGCAGCAGCAGGACGCGCAGCTCCTCCTCGACCCTCTCCAACCTCTCTTCGAGCGCCGCCGTCTCGGCGCGCGCCATCTCCCGCATCTCCTCGTCGTCCGAGAGGTCGAAGAGGTCTTTCGCGTCCGTCAGCTCGGACTTAATCTGCTTCCACTCGCGGTACTTCTTGACCACCTCGCCCAGCGAGCGGTGCTGCTTGTTGAGCTTCGCGTAGTTGGCCGGGTCGGAGTAGACCTCGGGCGACGAAAGCTCCGCGGTCAGTGCCTCGTAGCGCGCTTCGATCTGTTCGAGTTTGTCTAGCATGGCTTTCAGCGGTCAGCGGTCGGCTCCCAGCCGGGCCCTCACGACAGCGGCGCGGGCTGCGGCTCGGCGGGCTGCGGTTCGAGCTTCAAAGATTCCTTGAGGGCGACGAGGGCGACTTCGAGCTGCCCGTCGTCGGGCTCCTTGGTCGTGATGTTCTGGAGCCAGACGCCGGGGCGCGTCATGAGCTTGAAGACGAGCCCGCCCTCCTTCTTCGCCGAGAGCCGGATGATCTCGTAGGAGAGCCCGGCGACCACGGGGATGAGCGCGACGCGCACGGCGATGTTGTAGGCGAAGGAGCTGAAGGCGACGACCGAGAAGAGCACGATGGAGACGAGCATCACGACCATCAGGAAGCTCGTCCCGCAGCGCGGGTGCTGGCGCGGCTGGACGCGCGCGTTCTCGACCGAGAGCGGGAGCCCCGACTCCCAGTTGAAGACCGTCTTGTGCTCCGCGCCGTGGTACTCGAAGACGCGCCGGATGTCCTTCGAGAGCGAGAAGCTGGCGATCATCGTGATGAAGATGGCCATCCTGATGAGGCCGTCTATCAGGTTGAAGGCGACGTTCGGCTTGACGGGCTTCAGGTAGCCGCGCGCCCCCTCGTAGGCGCGCGCGTACCAGGGCGCGTCGGCCGCGGGGGTTGACGACGGCGGCGCGGCGTCCGCCGCCATCTGAGTCGCCGGGGCCGTCTGCGCCGCGGCGGCGCCGGCCGCGCCGCGGTCGGCCCAGCCCATGCCGACGAAGAGGGCGTTGGTCAGGACGAGCGGCGCGACGACGAAGAGCAGGACGTTGAAGAGGAGCGCGAAGGCAATCGAGCCGAAGGCCGCGGCCGAGCCGCGCTTCAGCTCCTCCTCGGGGCGCCTCTTCGTCGGGACGGGGAAGAGGCCGGGGACGCCGCCGGTGATGCCGGCGAAGTCGCCCTCGCCCTCGACGACCGCGGGCGTGAGCGCGACCGCCTCGGCCGTCTCCGCCTCCTCCTGAAAGGCTTCCGCCGCCGAGTAGTTGAGCGCCTTGATGCCGAGCGCCATCGACTGCACGAGCACGGCAGCGCCGCGCAGCACCGGCAGTTTGAGCGCGGGGTACTTGTCGCTCCACTTCGGCAGGCTCGCGCCCGTGTGCGTGATGGTGCCGTCGGGGCGGCGCACGGCGATGGCGTACGCCGAAGGCGTGCGCATCATCACGCCCTCGATGACGGCCTGGCCGCCGACAATCAGGTCTTTTTCGCTGGCGCTCACGGGGAATCCTTTCTAGTAGACAGTAGACAGTAGACAGTAGACAGTAGGAAAACAGTCGTTAGTGAATCGTCCGGGTGTCAGAGTCAGCGGCCGCGGAGCGCTACTGTCTACTGTCTACTGTCTACTTCAAAACGAAACGCCGACCTTCGGTGCGGCTGGGGCCTTCGCGTCCCCCGCGGGGGAAGAAAGACTTGTGGCCGCGGGCGCGAACGGTCGGCGTCCGGGTTCTGGGTAGCTAATACTGGCGGCGTCGGATAGGTGTCATGCGCGCTGCCGCTCGGGTGGCTCAGGCGCCCGCGCCTTCGGTCGCGGCCGGGGCCGGCGCTTCCGTCTTCTTGCCGTAGCGCTTGTTGAAGCGGTCGACGCGGCCGGCCGTGTCCACAAGCTTCTGCTTGCCCGTGAAGAACGGGTGGCACTCCGAGCAGATTTCGACGCCGAGGTCGCCCTTCTTCGTCGAGCGCGTCTGGAACTGGTTGCCGCAGGCGCAGTGGACGTTGATCTCGTGGTAGTCGGGGTGGATTCCTTGCTTCATTTCTGCTTCCTCTCTATAGGCGGGCGCCCGGCGCCCCCGAACAAAGCCCCATCTTAACGGCGCGCGTCGCGCATGGTCAAGTTGTGCATGGACTTGGATGCGCGACCCCGCCGCCGGATTGCCCGGCCTCCGGGGCGCGCCGCGGCGGGCGCGCGGGCGTCCTGACCCATTTGTTGACAGGCGTCCGAACCGCGTGTTACAAACGCGCTGAACACGCCTTTGGAAGCTTTTCCGTACCCGTTGCACCTTGAAGGTTACTCAAGCCGCATTCGACCGCGAGTAGGGACGACGGAAGTTCCCCGACCCACGTCCTCACCTGCGGTTGAGCCTTGACCAGGACGCGATGACGGACGAACCCAAAAACCCTCCGGACTCAAGCCCAGCCTCACCGTCCGAAGGCGACGAAGCGCGCCGCGCGCCGGAAACCTCCCCGACACAAAAGGACGACAAAGCCCCCGGCTCCGCGGCCGCCGCGGCCGAAGACGCGGGGACGCTCCCGCCGCCGCCCGACGCGGACAGGCCGCGCCCCACGCCCGAGAGCCAGGCCGCGCTCACGGGCAAAGCGCCCTCGGGCAGTTCCACCTCCGGCACGACCGTCCCGGCGGACACGGGCGGCACCGCCCCTTCCGCTCCGCCCAGGCCCGCGCCCCCGCCTTCGAACGAGACGCCCGAAGAGAAGAAGGCGCGCCTGGAGCGCATCATCGCCGAGGCGAAGGCCCGGAAGGAGGCCGCCGCCGCGGCCGCCGCGCAGGCCGAGGGCGGGGCGCAACCGGCCGCGGGGGGCGGGGAAGCGGCGGCGGCGCCGCCGCCCGGCGGCAAGTCGCCCGAGGTCGGCGACCCCTTGAAGAGTCCCTCGCAGGCTGACCTCGAACGCGCAGCCAAGATAGCCGAGGCGAAGGCGCGCGCCGCCGCGATGAAGGAGGCCGCCGGCAAGCCCGAGGTCGAGAAGAAGCCGGCGGCGCCCGGCGCGCCGAAGCCGGCGCCGCCCGCGGCCGCGGGCGCGGCGGGGGCCGGCGTCCCGAAGCCGCCCGTCAAGAAGAAGGACGAGGGGCCGAAGCCCGTCGAGTCGCCCGACCACCCGCTCTTCAAACGCCTGCGCGAGCGCTTCGGCGACCCGGTCGAGGCGGCCTACACCTTCGCCGGCCAGCTCTCGGTGCACGTCGAGGCCGGCTCGGTCGTCGAGGTCTGCCGCGCCCTGCGCGACGACCCCGAGACACCTTTCAACTACCTCTCCGACCTGACCTGCGTCCACTGGCCCGAGCGCGACGAGACGCCGTACGAGTTGGTCTACAACCTCTACTCGATACCGAAGAACGTGCGCGTGCGCGTGAAGGCGCAGGCCGGCGAGGCCGGGCTGGAGAGCGTCACGTCCGTGTGGCCGGCGGCGAACTGGATGGAGCGCGAGGTGTACGACCTCTTCGGCGTGACCTTCACGGGCCACCCAGACCTGCGGCGGCTCCTGCTGCCGAAGGACTGGGACGGGCACCCGCTGAGGAAGGACTACCCCCTGGAGTTCATGGAGAACCGCTGGACGGCCGACCACCTGCCGGAGTTCACCGAAGTCCAGCGCGAGCAGTTGGCGCAGCGCCGCGCCTACGGGCTCGAAATCCTCCAGACGCCCGACGAGCGGCGCATCCGCGAAATCTTCCGCGACGGCCGCGACCCGCTGCCGAAGGAGCACAAGTAGACGCCCATGCACCCGAAGGACCTCGCCGCCAAGTACGAAGTGAAGGTCTTCGACAGCCCCACGGCCGCCGAGGCCGCCGGCTTCCGCCTCGGCCAGCGCATGAGCCCGCGCAACGTCTGGAACCGCGACTCCGCCGCCTCCGCCATCCTCTTCGACCTGATAGGCAAAAGGAAAAGAGGCGAAGTCTCCGAGGTCGCGCTCGTCCTCGAAGTCAACGCGGTCGCGGGGGCGTTTAAGGAAGTAGACAGTAGTCAGTAGACAGTAGGCGCCCCGCGAGGCGCGCGCTGACACTGACACGCGGACGATTCGCCGATCAAGGTTTTCCTACTGACTACTGACTGCCGAATACTCGAAGCTATGCACCAGGTAGAAGTCGCCACAACGCAGGAGACCTTACTCGACAACCCCGAGATGGTCTTGAACATGGGGCCGCAGCACCCCTCGACCCACGGCGTGCTGCGCGTCGTCCTGCGCCTCGACGGCGAGACCGTCATAGACCTCGACTGCGACATCGGCTTCCTCCACCGCGGGATGGAGAAGATCGCCGAGAGCCGCCTCTACCCGATGATCGCGCCCTACTGGGACCGCCTCGACTACATCGCCGCCGTCTCGAACGGGCTCGTCTGGGTCGAGACGGTCGAGCAGATGATGGGCCTCGAAGTCCCGCCCCGCGCGCACTACGTCCGCGTGATACTGACGGAGCTGAACCGCATCTCGTCGCACCTGCTCTGGCTCGCCACGCACGCGCTCGACATCGGCGCCTTCACCGTGCTGCTGCACGCGCTGCGCGAGCGCGAGGAGATTCTGAAGATATTCGAGCAGCAGTTCGGCGCGCGCCTGACCTGCCACGCCTGGCGCATCGGCGGGATGCCGAACGACACCTACGAGGGCTTCTCGGAGGACGTGCGGCAGTTCGTGGACAACTTCCCGAAGCGCATCGACGAGTACGAGACGCTGCTCTCGGAGAACCGCATCTGGCTCGGCCGCACGGTCGGCATCGGCGTCATCTCGGCCGAGGACGCCGTCGCCGTCGGGCTCTCGGGGCCGGCCCTGCGCGGCTCGGGCGTCGCGTGGGACATACGCAAAAGCCGACCGTACGCGGCCTACGCCGACCTCGACTTCGACGTGCCCGTCGGCGAGAACGGCGACACCTACGACCGCTACCTCGTCCGGCTCGAAGAGATGCGCCAGTCGCGCCGCATCGTCCAGCAGGCTTTGAGGCAGATGCCGGACGGCCCCGTCAACGCCAAAATCCCGAAGGTCATCAAGCCGCCCGCGGGCGACTACTACCATTCCATCGAGGGGCCGAAGGGCGAGATCGGCTGCTACCTCGTCTCGGACGGCACGAGCCGCCCGTACCGCGTCCGCGTCCGCCCGCCGTGCCTCATCAACCTCCAGGCGCTGCGGCAGATGTGCGTCGGCCACCTCGTCGCCGACGTGGTAGCCATCATCGGCACGCTCGACATCGTGCTAGGTGAGATTGACCGTTGAAGTAGACAGTAGACAGTAGTCAGTAGTCAGTAGGGCTTCCGCCTTCCCTACATTGACGCCGACGCCCGGACGATTCATTGACGACCGTTTTTCTACTGTCTACTGTCTACTGTCTACTGTCTACTTGATTCCATGAACGTCATCCGGCTGCCAGTTCAGATGATGACGCGCGAGGCGTTCGCGCCGTTCGGGATTCTGCTCGACCGGCGCGGCTCGGTGGACGTGGACATCGGGGTGGGCGTGCCGAGCATCACGGGCGCGACGGCCGACCCGCGCCCCTTCCGGTTCGACTTCATGGCGCGCCACCGCCACACGATGCAGGTCTTCTCGCCGCTCGCCGGCTCGCAGGCCGTCATCTGCGTGGCGCCGCCCAACGGGCTCGACGCGCCGGACGTGGACAAGGTCGCCGCCTTCCGCGTCGAAGGCCGCCTGCCCTACGCCTACTTCCGCGGCACGTGGCACACCCCGCCCTTCGCGCTCGGCGAGTGGTACTCCTACCTCGTCGTCGACCGCAAGGGCACGCTCGACGAGGACTGGGAGCTTGTGGATTTGAAGGCGACGCGCGGCTGCGCCTTCGAGATAGACGTCTGAAGCCCCGGCGCCGGCCGCGCCCGGCCGGAAGCCGAACGCCGCATGATGAAAGCTATGTTCGCACTCTTCGCCCCTCCGAACTTTCTGAACGACCTGCTGCTGAAGGTCTGCGGCGACCAGCAGACGCTGAACTACGTCGTCTGGCCGTTCATACAGATCGGCGCGGTCATCACGCTGGTCGCCGTCTGGGCGCTCTACGCCAGCTACCTTGAGCGCAAGATTTCCGCCTTCATGCAGGCGCGCCTGGGGCCGATGCGCGTCGGCAAGTGGGGGCTGTTGCAGCCCATCGCCGACGCGGTGAAGCTCCTGACCAAGGAAGACCTCGTCCCCGACAAGGCCGACCCCTACATCTTCCGCTACGCGCCCTACATCTCGGTCGCGGCGACCTTCATCACCTTCTCGGTCGTCCCGTTCGCGCCCGACTGGGGCGTCATCACGGACGTGAACATCGGCCTGCTCCTCGTCCTCGCGGTCTCGTCGGTCGGCGTGCTGGCGCTGATACTCGCCGGGTGGTCTTCGAACTCGAAGTACGCGCTCCTGGGCGGCCTGCGCTCGTCGGCGCAGATGGTCTCTTACGAGGTCTCGATGGGGCTCTCGCTCGTCGGGGCGCTGATGTTCGCGCGCACGCTTAGCCTGTCCGGCATCACGCAGGCGCAGGCGTCCGACTCGGTCTGGTTCATCCTCTACCAGCCGCTCGCCTTCGTCGTCTTCCTCGTCAGCGGCATCGCCGAGAACAACCGCGCGCCGTTCGACCTGCCCGAGGCCGAGTCGGAGCTGGTCGCGGGCTTCCACACGGAGTATTCGGGGATGCGGTGGTCGCTCTTCTTCATGGCCGAGTACGCGGCGATGGTGGTCGTGGCCGGCGTGGCGACGACCCTGTTCCTCGGCGGCTGGTACTTCCCCGGCGTGCTCAGGCTCGCGGGCGGCTACAACAACCTCTACGTCTTCCTGAGCCTCGCCGTCTTCGTCGTGAAGATGGCGGTGCTGCTCTACGTCTACTTCTGGCTGCGCTGGACGTTCCCGCGCTACCGCTACGACCAGTTGATGGATTTGGGCTGGAAGTGGATGATTCCGGCCGCGCTGCTCAACGTCGTCTGGACGGGCGTGACCGTCTTCGCCGTGCAGGCGCTCGACGGCCGGCTCCACACGGTCGAGGCGCTTGAGGGGGGACTCAACCTGACGGCCGCGGGCAAGCTCGTCGCGGTCGCCTTCGGCCTGGCGGGGCTGCTCGTCGCGGCGCTCTTCCTCGGCTACCTCAACCGCCACTCGCGCGACTTCAACCTCAAGAAGCAGCGGCGGCAGATCAAGCTCGTGGACGTGCCGAAGGGCGCGCCGGCCGTGGCGGCGGCGGCAGCGGCGGCGGCCGATTGAAATTTTTGATTTCAGATTTTTGATTTGCGATTTGGCCCGACGACGGGCGAAGCGTTTCAAATCAAAAATCGAAAATCGCAAATCAAAAATCAGGAGTTAGCTAATGCCTTTAGTGAAAGTTCCGCAGTCCGGCTGGGGCGAGGCGCTGAAGCGCTTCTTCCTGGCCGACATGTTCAAGGGGATGTGGCTGACGCTGAGGTACAACGTCGGCGCGCTGACCGACAAGGACTCGGTGCGCGGCTTCGGCGTCTACACCGAGCAGTACCCTTCGGTGAGGCCGCAGGTGGCGCCGCGCTTCCACGGCGCGCCGCGGCTGAACATGGACCCGGAGACGCACGAATCCCTGTGCATCGCCTGCAACCTCTGCGCGCTGGCCTGCCCCGAGGACTGCATCGACGTCATCGCGATGGACATCGAGATGTCTGTCGGCGGCAAGCCGCGCAAGAAGAAGGTGCTCGACGAGTTCATCTTCGACACCTCGCGCTGCATGTTCTGCGCGCTCTGCCAGGAGGCGTGCCCGACGGCCTGCCTGGAGCTGACGCAGGAGTTCGAGCTGGCCACCTACTCCCGCGCCGGCTTCGTCTGGAACCGCGAGATGCTGGAGCAGGGGCGCGAGTCCCGCAAATTCGAGGCTTGAGCTTTTATCCGCTGAAAGGAATTTTTGATTTTAGATTTTTGATTTGAAGACGCGGCCCCGGCCGCCCTCAGTCGAAATCTAAAATCTAAAATCAAAAATCTAAACTCCATGATTCTTTCCGGCTGGGAAAGCGTCTTCTTCTGGGTCTTCGCGCTGGCGGCGCTGGTGGCGGGGCTGCTGACCGTGATGGCGCGCAACGCCGTGCACTCGGCGCTGTTCCTCATCTCGGCGCTCGTCTCGGTGGCGGCGCTCTTCGTGCTGCTCGGCGCGGAGTTCATCGCCGGCGTGCAGATTCTCGTCTACGTCGGCGGCGTGATGGTGCTCTTCCTCTTCGTCATCATGCTGGTCAACGTCGGGGCGGAGGAGCGCGAGCAGGAGGAGCTGTTCAACCGGCCGGCGCAGGTGACGGCCGCCGTCTGCTTCGCCGCGCTGCTGGTCTTCGGCCTCTTCTACGCCATCAACCAGTCGGCGCCGCGCTTCGGGGCCAACGCCGAGGAGCGGGCCCCGGGGGCGGCCGCGGACGCGCGCCTCCGGCGCGCCGCCACCGGCGTCTCGCGCATCTCCGTGGACACGCAGCGCGTCGGGGGCAGCCTCTACCGCTACGGCGCGCTCCCGTTCGAGATAGCGAGCGTGCTCCTGCTGGTCGCCATCGTCGGCTCGGTGCTCTTGGCGCGCACCTCGAAGCAGGAGCTTGCGGCCGACGACGTTGACCCGCGCGTCGTCTCGGAGCTGAGCGCCGCGGGCGAGCTGACCCCGGCCGAGATAGAGGCCGCCGCCGCGCGGCGCGCCCACGCCGAAGACGTCTGGGCGCAGTCCAAGTCCTGAGGGCCGGGAGGGGACGGCCCCGAGAGTTAAGAACATATGAACACCCTTTTCACGCCGGCGCTCGCCCTGCTCCAGGACTCGATGCTCGACAACATGCGGCAGGGCGTCACGCACCCCGACCTCTCGAAGTTCCTCATCATCGCGGCGCTGCTGTTCGCCGTCGGGGTGGCGGGCGTGCTGACGCGGCGCAACATCATCGTCATCTTCATGTCTATCGAGCTGATACTGAACGCGGCGAACCTGAACTTCATCGCCTTCTCGCGCTACCTCCAGGAGACGGGGGGCGTCAACGCCGTCGCCGGCCAGGTCTTCACGGTCTTCATCATCGTCGTCGCCGCCGCCGAGGCGGCCATCGGCCTCGGCCTCGTCATCGCGCTCTACCGCAACCGCGAGACGATCTTCGTGGATAAGATTGACCTCTTGAAATGGTGATGGGAAGTAGACAGTAGTCAGTAGGCAGTAGACGGAAGGGCCCCGCCCCGCGGCTGCTGACACTGACACGCGGACGACTGAACTAACGAAAGTTTTTCTACTGTCTACTGTCTACTGTCTACTGACTACTTCTTATGCACAGATACATCTGGCTCGTCCCCCTCCTTCCGCTGCTGGGCGCGGCCGTCAACGGGCTGTTCGGGCGCAGGTTCCGGTTCTCGGAGCGCGCGGTCGGCGCGGTCGGCGTGGGGTCGGTTGCGCTCGCCTTCGCCATCAGCCTCGCGGCCGTCGTCTCTTACGGCGCGAACGTGTGGCCGAACCCCTACGTGACGAGCCAGGACGGCGCGTTCGGCTACACGTGGATTCCGGGCGGCGCGGTCGAGCTGACCGGGGGGCTCTCGGAGCGCGCGCGGGTGGAGGGCGACCGCCTGATGGACGAGGAGGCCGTGCGCAGGGCGAAGGAGGAGGGGAGAGGGCCGGGCGAGGCCGTGCTGGTCATGCGGCCGAACGTGCCGGTCAGGCGCGGCGTCGGCGCCGTGCTCGACGTGGAGTGGAGCTACCAGCTCGACGCGCTCTCGTCCGTCTTCATGCTCATCATTACGGGCGTCGGCCTGTGCATCTTCGTCTTCGCCACGGGCTACATGCACGGCGACAGCGGCTTCTACCGCTTCTTCGCCTACCTCGGCCTCTTCATGTTCTCGATGCTCGTCCTCGTGATGGGCTCGAACTTCATGATGATGTTCGTCGGGTGGGAGGGCGTCGGGCTGTGCTCGTACCTGCTCATCGGCTACTACTTCGACCGGAAGGAGGCGGGCGACGCCTCGCGCAAGGCGTTCATCACGAACCGCATCGGCGACTTCGGCTTCGCGCTCGCCGTCTTCGGCGTCATCGCCACCTTCGGCACGACGCAGTACACCGCCGTCTTCGAGCAGGCGCGCACCTTCCCCGTCGAGACGCTGGGCGGGGTCGTCACCTGGGGCGTGATGTCTTGGATCGCGCTCGGGCTCTTCGTCGGCGCGTGCGGCAAGTCGGCGCAGATACCGCTCTACGTCTGGCTGCCCGACGCGATGGCGGGCCCAACGCCCGTCTCCGCGCTCATCCACGCCGCGACGATGGTCACGGCCGGGCTCTACATGCTGACGCGCTGCAACGTCATCTTCCAGCACTCGCAGGCGATGATGACGGTCGTCGCGGTCGTCGGCGCGCTGACGGCGCTCTTCGCGGCGACCATCGGCATCACGCAGAACGACATTAAAAAAGTCCTGGCCTACTCGACCGTCTCGCAGCTCGGGTTCATGTTCCTCGCCTGCGGCGTCGGCGCCTTCGTCGTCGGCATCTTCCACGTGATGACGCACGCCTTCTTCAAGGCGCTGATGTTCCTCGGCGCCGGGAGCGTCATCCACGCCATGCACCACGAGCAGGACATGCGGCGGATGGGCGGGCTGCGGAAGTACATGCCGAAGACCTACTGGACGTTCTTCGCCGGCTGGCTCGCCATCTGCGGCGTCATCCCTTTCTCGGGCTTCTGGTCGAAGGACGAGATACTCTGGAACGCGGCCTCGACCGACTACGTCCCCTCGGGCTGGCTGCTCTGGCTCATCGCCACAATCGCCGCGACCTGCACGGCCTTCTACATGACGCGGCTGATGGCCCTGACCTTCTGGGGGCGCGAGCGCTTCCTCGAAGTGCCCGCGGGCGGGCAGGCCGACGAGGCGCACGCGCAGCGCTACGCCGAGGGCGAGACGACGCACAAGGCCGCGACGCCCTCGGTCGGCGACCGCCCGCACCACGGCCCCGAAGAGCGGGTCGGCGCGGCGCACGCGCTCGAATCCGCCGAGGCGGGCGAGCCCGAGGGCGTGGACGCGCACGGCCACGACCTGCACGACCACCACGACCCCGGAGAGCCCGCCGGCCACGGGCACCACCCGCACGGCTCCGTCCTCCCGCACGAGTCGCCGCGCTCGATGTGGGTGCCGCTGGCCGTGCTGGCGGTGCTCGCCACCGTCGGCGGCTTCGTCGGCATCAGCCCCGCCTTCGCGGGCGGCGCACACGTCGGCGGCAAGCTCAACATCGTCAACTGGCTCGACCCAATCATCTGGAACCCCCTGACCGGGCAGTTCGGCAAGGAGTCGCACGCGCAGACCTCGGCGCTCGCCGGGCACGACAAGGAGGCCGCCGGCCACGAGGCCGTCCGCCAGGAGGGGAGCCACGCCGCGCCGCTCCCGACGCGGACGGACGCGGCGCACGGGGCCGGGGCCGCCGAGCACGGCGAGCCGTCGCCCTACGGCGACGAGGGTCGCTTCAACCTCGCGCACGCCGTCCAGAACATGCTCGGCGGGAGCCACGCCGCGGCCGAGTGGTTCTTCATCGTCGTCTCGCTCGTCGTCGCGGGCTTCGGCATCTGGCTCGGCTTCCTCTTCTACGTCTGGCGGCCGCACCTGCCCGGCGTCTGGGCGCGGCGGCTCGCGCCGCTCTACCGCGCGAGCTTCCACAAGTACTGGGTGGACGAACTTTACGGCGCGCTCTTCACGCGCCGGACGATGGACGCGGCGCGCGGCGTCTACGCGGCCGACTCGCGCGGGATAGACGGCGCGGTCAACGGCGCGGCGTGGCTCACGCGCCAGTTGAGTCGCCTGACCGGCAACGCCGACCGCCTCGTCGTGGACGGCGCGGTCAACGGCGTCGCCGGCTTCGTCAAGCTCCTGATGTCGCCGCTTTTGCGCGCCGCGCAGACCGGCGTGACGGCCAACTACGCGCTCGTCATGATCCTCGGCCTCGTCGCGGCCGTCGGCCTCTACTTCGGCAAGGACATCTTCTCTGCCATCACGGGCGGGAGGTGAAAGGAAGTAGTCAGTAGTCAGCAGGCAGCAAGGCTCCGCCTTACCAGTGCTGACGCTGAGACTCAAACGGTTCGCCAATAATGTATTCCTACTGTCTACTGTCTACTGTCTACCGTCTACTGTTTTCGGAGGGCCAGTGAAAATCCCCTACCTTCTCTCGCTCGTCACGTGGCTGCCGGCCGTCGGCGCGGTCGTCGTGCTGTTCCTGTTCCGGAAGGGGCAGGAGGGCGCCATCAAGCGCTTCGCGACCGCGTGGTTCGCGCTCGACTTCCTGCTCTCGCTCGGGCTGCTCGCTTACGACCGCGGCGCCGGCGGCTTCCAGTTCCTCGAAGACGCGCAGTGGATTCCCGTCATCGGCGCGCGCTACCAGATGGCGGCCGACGGCGTGGCCGTGCTGCTGATACTGCTGACGACGCTCTTGGGCTGGATCGCCTCGCTCTCTTCGTGGGAGTACATACAGAAGCGGGAGAAGGAGTACTACGTCCTGCTGCTGCTGTTGCAGACCTCGGTGCTCGGGGTCTTCTGCGCGGCCGACCTCTTCCTCTTCTTCCTCTTCTTCGAGGTCTCGCTCGTGCCGATGTACTTCCTCATCGGCATCTGGGGCGGCGAGCGCCGCCTCTACGCGGCCATCAAGTTCTTCCTCTACACGCTGGT
>DASVWB010000028.1:0-11965 GCA_036389815.1 Pyrinomonadaceae bacterium
TCGCGAAAGGCGCGGGCGAAACTTCGGGGCGACTTTCCGGGTCTCGGCCCGCCCCGGCTCAAACGCTCGCGGCCGGGCCGGGGCGAAAAATCCACGGGGGGACATCTGCGCTCCGCTTAGCTCAAAGGGGGTTTTGAAAGATGACCTTGCAGGGGGGCCCGCGCCGGTTCGGCCGCAAGGGGAATGGCGCGGCCACCGTGAAGGGGCGTCGGGTCTTTTGTGCGGCGCCGCCGAGCGGCCGCCGCCCCGAACACATAAGGATGGTAGCAGCAATCCCGCGATTGAGCAACATCTTTTTACACGCCGGTCAAGGTGTTGAAGAATCAGGGGAAAGCCCGCGCCCGCCGGCCGCCCCCGCGCCCGAAAGTTTGGAACGCCGGGCTCATTGGTACTTTACCCCCGGTGCACGAGCGAGACGCCCTCGAAAATGGGTTTCAAACGGCCGTGAGCCGCGGAGAAGTGAAGTTCGGCCGGCCGCCAACGCCCCGACCCGCGCTGTGCTTTAACTTGCGAAGGCGTCTCGACCCGCGCGCGCCGCCGGCGCCCCCACCGGCCGGCGGCCAGAACAAGAGTGACAGACTGCGAGGAGCACGCATGCCTTCTACAAGCACAGCCCGGTTCAGGAAGCTACGAACCTGCCCGCACACCGAGACGCTGCTCAGATTTCGCGCCGACGCGCCCGCGGAACGCGTCGCCGAGCACGTCCGGACGTGCGACTTTTGCGGCGCGGAGGTGCAGTTACTCTCCCGCCACGCGCCGCCGGCGGACGCTCTCCCCTTCGCCGCCCCCTACGCCGCGATGCCCGAGCACCTGCGCCGCCTCGCGCAGGACCTCCTCACCGAGCCGTCCCACAACCGCGCCCGCTTCGCCGAGTCGCTCATGGAGATCGAGCGCCTGACGCTGACGGACGCGTGAGGGAGGAAGTAGGAAGTAGACAGTAGACAGTAGACAGTAGACAGTAGTTAAAAGCGGAAGCGGCGCGTGTCGGCCAAAAGCCGGGCGCGCCGCGTTTTTGTCTACTGACTACTGACTATTGACTACTGCCTACTCTCCCTTCGCCCCGTTGTAAATCTCTTCTATCAGGTCGTGGTACTTCTCGTCTATGACGCGGCGCTTGACCTTGAGCGTGGGCGTGAGTTCGCCGCCGTCGATGGAGAAGTCGTCGGGGAGGAGCGCGACGCGGCGGACGCGCTCGTAGTCGTGGAGCGTGCGCGTGAGTTCGGCCACCTCCGACTGGACGAGCTTGACGGCCGCGGGGCTGCGGCTCCAGGCGACGCGCAGCGTGTGCTCCTCGGCCTGCGGCGCGGGGAGCGAGGAGGCGAGCGCCTCCCAGTCGGGGACGATGAGCGCGGCCGGCTGTTTGCGCCCCGCGCCGACGACGACCACCTGGCTCACGTACTGGCTCTGCTTGATGAGGCTCTCGACGAGCTGCGGGGCGACGTACTTGCCGTTCGAGAGCTTGAACAGCTCCTTCTTCCGGTCGGTGATGTAGAGGCGGCCGTCCCCGTCCACCCGCCCCACGTCGCCCGTCCTGAACCAGCCCTCATCGTCGAAGACCGCCGCCGTCTCGGCCTCGTGGCCGTAGTAGCCGCTCATCACGTTCGGGCCGCGGACGAGTATCTCGCCGTCCGGGTCGGTCTTCAGCTCGACGCCGGGGAACGGCAGGCCGACCGAGCCGACGCGGTTGTCCTCGGGGCGGTTGGCCGAGACGATGCAGGTCTCGGTCATCCCGTAGCCCTGCAGGATACAGACGCCCGCGCCGAGGAAGGCGTAGGAGAGCGCGGGCGAGAGCGGCGCGCCGCCCGAGACGAAGAAGCGCAGGCGGCCGCCCACGCCCTCGCGCCACTTCGAGAAGACGAGGCGCGAGGCGACCTCCTGCTGAATCTGGAGGAGCGGCGGCACCTGCTCCTTCCTGTCCGAAAGCTCGGCGTGGCGCTGCCCGACGGCGAGCGCCCAGTTGAAGAGCCGCGCCTTCCAACCGCCCCCGGCCGTCCCCTTCTTGACTATCTTGTGGAAGACCTTCTCGAAGAGGCGCGGCACGGCCGTCATGATGGTCGGGCGCACCTCGCGCAGGTACTCGCCGACCACGTCGAACGACGGCGCGTAGGCCACCGAGACGCCGCTGTGGCAGAAGACGTAGAAGACGACGCGCTCGAAGATGTGCGAGAGCGGGAGCACGGAGAGCGCCACGTCGGTCGGGAGTATCGGGAGCGAGCCCGATATCGCCAGCACGTTCGAGACGAAGGTGCCGTGCGTGAGCATGACGCCCTTCGGCTCGCCCGTCGTCCCCGAGGTGTAGATGACGGTGGCGAGGTCGCCGGGGCCGACAGCGTTCAGCGCGCGCCCGAAAGTCTCGGGCGACGCCTCGTCCAACTGCGCGCCGGTCTGCTCCAGCTCGAAGAGCGAGAGCGCGCCCGCGACCTCGGGGGCCGCGTCCGTGTCGAAGAAGACGACGCGCTCAAGCGACTCGACCGGCTCGACGCCGGGGCGCGCGTGGCGGAAGACCTTCCTGCCGGAGACGAAGAGGACGCGCGCGCCCGAGTCTTCGAGGATGTAGCGCACCTGCTCGGGCGCCTGCGTCGTGTAGATGGGGACGTTGACGGCGCCGAGGCTGAGGATGGCGAGGTCCACGACCGACCAGTCGGGCCGGTTCTCCGAGAGGAGCGCCACGCGGTCGCCCCTCTTCACACCGAGCGCGGAGAGCCCGAGGGCGACGGCGCGCACGCGCCGGATGATGGCGTCGCCCGGGATGTGGAGCCAGTGCCCCGCCTTCTTCAGGCTGAGCGCGTCGGCCTTCGCGTGCAGCCCCAGCGCCTCCAGGCACATCGCCGGCACGCTCGCGGGGGCGCGCGTCTCTAATGCGTGTTCAGTCATCTGGTGACGGGCGACGGGCGGCGGGCGACGGGTGATAAGAGGCGAGCCGTATTTTCTTATCACTCAATCACCCGTCACTCGTCACTCCCCTTAACCCTTTCCGCGAAGTAGGCGACCGTGCGCTTGAGGCCGTCGCGCAGCGGCACGGTGGGCTCCCAGCCGAGGAGCGTGCGCGCGCGCGTGATGTCCGGGCGGCGCTGGCGCGGGTCGTCCTTGGGGAGCGGGCGGTGGCCGACCCTGACTTCGACGCCGGCGGCGCGGCCGACCTCCTCGGCCAGCTCGCGCATCGTGAACTCGCCGGGGTTGCCGACGTTGACGGGGTCGTGCACGTCTATGCCGGGGTGCGCGCCGTCCTCGGCGTTCATCAAGCGGATCATGCCCTCGACGAGGTCGTCCACGTAGCAGAAGCTACGCGTCTGCTCGCCCGTCCCGTAGAGCGTCAGCTCCTCGCCCCGCAGAGCCTGCACGATGAAGTTCGACACCACGCGCCCGTCGTCGTCCCGCATGCGGGGCCCGTACGTGTTGAATATCCTGATGATGCGCGTGTCCACGCGGTTCTGCCGGTGGTAGTCCATCATCAGCGTCTCGGCCAGCCGCTTCCCCTCGTCGTAGCATGACCGGATTCCGACGCAGTTGACGTGGCCCCAGTAGTCTTCGGTCTGCGGGTGGACTTCCGGGTCGCCGTAGACCTCGGAGGTCGAGGCCTGGAGTATGCGGGCGCGGACGCGCTTGGCGAGGCCGAGCATGTTGATCGTCCCGAGGACGTTGGTCTTGACCGTCTTGACGGGGTTGTACTGGTAGTGGACGGGCGAGGCCGGGCAGGCGAGGTTGTAAATCTGGTCCACCTCCAGGAGTATCGGCTCGATGACGTCGTGGCGGACGAGGTCGAAGCGCTTCGAGTCCATCAGGTGGTAGACGTTCTCGCGCCGGCCCGTGAAGAAGTTGTCGAGGCAGACGACCTCGTGCCCCTCTGCGAGCAGCCGCTCGCAGAGGTGCGAGCCGATGAAGCCGGCGCCGCCCGTGACCAGTATCCGCATCCGTCTCTCCAGCCCGAAAAGTCTGTGGGGGTTTCTCTCGCCCGTGGATTGTAACAGCGATTCTCAGGCGGGCGCGCCCTCTTTTTCCGCGGCGGCCGGCTCGGCGTCCGCGCCGCCCTCGGCCGCCCCGCCCGCCCGCGCGTCCATGCCGGAGTGCCGCCTGCCGCGGCGCCGGCGGCGGCCGCGCTCCGGCCTCTCGGCCTCCTCGACGCGGCCGTTGACGGTGGCGAGCGCGGCCAGCACGAGGAAGAGCAGCCCGTTGGCCGCCGTGTGCAGCGTGAAGTCGAAGAAGCTGTGGACGAGCACGCCGGCGCACCCGCCCAGGGCGCCGAGCGCCACGCCGCGCCGGAAGCGGTCGTGCGACCGCATGCGCCCGAGCGCCATCCAGAAGAGCAGGGCCAGGAAGAGCAGCCCGAGCAGCCCGCCGACCGCGCCCGCGTCCGAGAGGGTTTGCAGGTAGTCGTTGTGCGCCTGCTCCAGGCGGTAGTTGCCGCTGGCCGTGTCGTAGCGCGGGTAGACGGCGGCGAACGCGCCGAGCCCCGTGCCGAGGACGGGGTGGTCGCGGATGATGCCGAGCGTGACCTGCCAGAAGTGCGAGCGCCCGGTCGTCGGGTCGTCGCTGTAGACGGTGCCGGCCAGGCGGCTGAGCGCGTCCTCGCCGCCGAAGTAGAGCACGCCGAAGAAGACGGCCAGCACGAGCGCGAAGGCGCCGCCCAGCCGGACGGCCGCCGCGCGCACGCGCGAACCCCGCTCGCGCCCCTCTCGCCCGCGCCCGCCGCGCGCGCGCGCGAGCGACGCCGCCGCGGCCAGGAACAGAATCTCGCAGACCATGCTCAGCATGCCGCCGCGCGAGTTCGTCATCACGAGCGCTATCGCCATCATGGCCGAGGCGAAGCCGTAGAGCAGCATCCGCTCGCGCGCGACCGCGCCCGCGAAGAGCAGCCCGAGCGGCATCGCCAGCGTCAGCTCCATGTAGCCCGCGAAGTGGTGGCGGTTGACGTACGGGCCGAAGGGCTCGGCCTGCTTCGGCTCCCTCACCCAGAAGATGGTGCGCGGGTTGACGAAGTGCTGCATCAGGCCGTAGACGGCGAGCAGGAACCCGAAGACGACGACGAGCCGCGTCACGAGCCGCAGGCGGCGCGGGCTGTCGACGAAGGCGAGCGCCGCGGCGAAGTAGACGAAGAGCGCGGCGAGCTGCGCGAGCGTGGTGCGCGTCGCCTGCGGGTCGTAGCTGACGCGCCCCCCGCCGCCCGCGCCGAGCCCCCACGGCATGAGCTGGAAGAGGCCGAAGGCGATGAGCCCGAGCAGCGGCACCTGCAAGGCGTTGCGGCTCACGCGCAGCAGGCGCGTCCGCCACGCGTCGGCCGCCCAGAGCACAAGGACGAGGGCCGCGCTCAGCTCGAAGGCCGCCAGCGACCACGCGTGCACGGTGCCGAAGGCGAGCGTCGTCGTGACGACCGCCATGCAGAGCATGAGGACGACGAAGCGGCTCCAGACCGTGCGCGGCGGCCCCGCAGCCCCGCGCCCGGCCGTGGGCGCGCCGGGCGGCGGCGCCGGGGGCGGGGCCCGCGGCGGCTCGGCCGGCGGCGCGGCCAGCTCAGCGCCCGACGGGGCGCCCGCCTGCGCGTTCGAGGTGGAAGTCGTCATACCAGATTTTTCCGTAGATGGGGCAGACCCCTTCGGGGCACGCGGCGCGCGACACGCGCAGGACGACCGCCTCCGTCTTCGGCCCCGCGGCGAACTCCAGCGAGACCTGCTGCCAGTCGCTCGTCCCGCCCGCCGCGGGGGGCGAGGAGGCGAGCGGCGAGCCCTCGGCGGCCGGGTCGGCGACGTAGACGACGGGCAGCGCCGCGCTCTTCAGCCCCTCCGTCTTCCAGAAGAAGCTCAGGCGGTAGCGCGCGCCCGGCTCGACCGCCACGACCTGCGAGACGTTGCGGAAGTCGGCCGGCTCCGAGGCGTTGAAGGCGACGTGGAGCGAGCGCCGCCCCTCGCGCGCCACGCGCGCGTCCACGGCCACCTGCGCGCCCGCCGCCTGCGACACGTCCCACTGGAAGAGCTGGCGGCCGGGCGCGCCGATGTCGGACTCGAAGCCGCCGTTGGCGACCTGCCCCTCGGCCGCGCCCCCGGCGAGCCCCGCCTCCGCGAGCACGCGCAGCGCGCGCCGCCGCTGCCCCGCCGCGTAGAGGGCGCGCGCGAGGGCGTCGCCCGTCGCCGCCTGCTCCGTCCGCTCGGACGGGCTCAGGGAGTCCCAGACCGAGAGCGCGTCGTCGAGCCGCCCGCGCCCCGAGAGCACGCCGACGAGCTGCGCGCGCGCGGCCGGCGTCCGGCCCACGACGGCGACGACGCGCGCCATGTCGGGCCCGTAGAGCTGCCAGGCGAGGTTGAAGACCTGCGGGCGGAAGGTCGGGTCGGCGTCGGCCGCGCGCCGCAGCTCTTCGAAGGCGGCGTCGCGCTCGCCCGCGCGCAGCATGGCGTTGCCGAGGTGCCAGCGCGGCTGCGCGTAGTGCGGCGCGAGTTCGACGGCGCGCCTGAGCGCCTCGACCCCGCCGCGCGGGTCGCCGAGCGCGGCGCGGGCGCGGCCGACCTCCGTCCAGACGAGGTAGTCGTTCGGCGCGAGCGCGGCCGCCCGCTCGTACTCGGCGAGCGCGCGCGGCACGGCCGACGGGTCGAAGCTGATCTGGTTGAGCCGCGCCAGCATCAGGTGCGGGAACGGGTCGTCGGGCGCGAGCCGCGCGGCGGCCTCGGCCGACTCGAACGCGGCGGCCGGGTCGCTCGCGTACGAGAGCGGCGCCGTCTCGGCCATCGTGCTCCCGACGCCCCACCGCACGCCCTGCCAGCCGGCGTAGAGCGCCGCCGCCGCCACCAGCAGCAATGGCACGCGCGCCCACACAGGCCGGACGTTGATGAAGGCTACCTGCTCCGACATAAGTAGACAGTAGTCAGTAGACAGTAGACAGTAGGAAACCCTTACTTAAGAAACCGTCCGGGTATCAGCCTCAGTATGAGTAAGGCGGAGCCCTACTGGCTACTGACTACTGACTACTGTCTACTGTCTACCTCTTAGAACTCTTCGCCCACCAGCTCGATCTCGATGCGCATGCGGCGGAGCGTGACCTGGGCGGCCTCGCAGTCGCGGCGGATCTCGGCGACGCGCTCGTCGTCGAAGCGGGAGCTGGAGATGAGCACCTCCTCGACCTGCTGCTCGGCGCAGACGCGGCCGAGGTGCCCATTGCCGCCGAAGACGCGCAGGCCGTGGATGACCTTGCCCTTCTTGAAGGGGTCGTCGTCCACGAAGCCGACGGGCGTGTACTGGAGCCGGAGGTTGTTGCGCATCTCGCGCAGGAGGAGTTCGCCCGCGTCGCCCGCGCCGTAGATGAGCACGCGGCGCCCGCCCGCGGCCGGCGCCGGCAGGAGCTGGCGGAAGAGGCGGAAGGCGACGCGGCTCCCGGCGAGCGCGAGGAAGAAGATCATCGCGTCGAGGACGAAGACGGCGCGCGAGAAGCCCTCGAAGCGGAAGGCGAAGAGGAGCGCCAGCACGCTCGCCACCGACCCGGCCGCCACGGCCTTCGCGTAGACGATGAGGTTGTCGAGGCTGATGTAGCGCCAGATTCCGCGGTAGACGCCCGCCACCAGCAGCGACGCCATCTTCACGCAGATGAGCACCGGCACCGTCGAGAGGAAGAGGCTCCACACCTCGGGCCCGAGGTCGGAGCCGAAGAGCATCACGTAGGAGAAGTAGTAGGCGAGGATGACGAGCACCACGTCGAGGAGCACCTCGAAGATGCGGCGCTTGTAGGAGAGGTCTACGAGGAAGGCGACGAGCGGCTTCTC
Organism: Pyrinomonadaceae bacterium; assembly: GCA_036389815.1. Classification (GTDB taxonomy): domain Bacteria; phylum Acidobacteriota; class Blastocatellia; order Pyrinomonadales; family Pyrinomonadaceae; genus QHXN01. Next base: position 7,743 of record DASVWB010000028.1, read on the forward strand.
GCGCGCGGCCTGCACCTCGGCCTCGTCGTAGACCTTCACCCCGGCGAGGTAGACGCCGACCAGCGTGAGCGCGACGGCGAACCCCAGCACCATCGCCATCCCCATGTGGTACTCGAACTCGCGCACCGCCATCGCCAGAAGCCCCGACGCGCCCGCGAACCCGTAGAGCATCCAGACCGCGCGCCGCTCCGAGAGCCCGAGCGCGACGAGCCGGTGCGACGCGTGGTCGCGCCCGCCCTGCGAGGCCGCGCGCCCCGAGAGCTTGCGCACGACCGTGACGAGCGTCGTGTCGAAGATGGGGATGAAGAGGATGAGGACGGGGACGGCGACGACGACGATGAAGCTCCGGCCGCGGTCGCCCGACGCCGAGAGCAGCGCCGTCGAGGCCAGGAAGAAGCCGACGAACATCGAGCCGCAGTCGCCCATGAAGACGGTCGCCGGGTTCGAGTTGTAGGCGAGGAAGCCGACGAGCGCCGCGGCGAAGACCGAGAGCATCACGGCCTCGGTCGTCTGGCCGTTGGCGGCGAAGCTGGCGGCGATGAAGACGGCCGCGATGGCCGACACCCCGGCCGCGAGCCCGTCCATGTTGTCGAGCAGGTTGATGGCGTTCGTGATGCCGATGAGCCAGAAGATGGTGAGCGCCATCGCCGCCGACGCGCCCCAGCCCCACGGCAGCACCAGCCCGAAGTAGACGACGGCCGCCGCGCCGAAGACCTGCCCGATGAGCTTCTGGTAGGGCTTGATGTGGAGGAAGTCGTCGACGAGGCCGACGACGAAGAGCGCCGTCGAGGCGCCCATCACGACCCAGCCCTCGCGCGTGTGCGGGACGAAGTGCAGGTAGGCCGAGAGCACCGCGACGTAGACGGCGACGCCGCCCATCATCGCCGTCGGCCGCTTGCTGAAGCGGTCGGTGCGCGGCTTGGCGATGACCCCGTAGCGCCGCGCGAAGGCCCGCACCAGCGGGGTCAGCGCGAGCGAGAGGGCGAGCGCCGCCGCGGCGGGCAGAAGATAGCTACTGCTGAAGAGCATCGCGTCGAATAACCGGGAACAGCTCTCTGGCGTGCGTTAAAAGCTATTAGAACCGCGGGTATAAATCAAGTGCCCGGCGCCGCCGCGCGCCGGCTAACCGCCCTGCCGCCCGGAGTAGTACCCGATGACCGACTGGAGGATGTCGTCGAGCGTGACGGTGGGGCGGAAGCCCGTGAGCGCCGCGACCTTCGAGGTGTCGGGGACGCGGCGCGGCATGTCCTCGAACCCCTCCTCGTAAGCCTCGTCGTAGGGCACGGTGACGATCTCGCTCGTCGAGCCCGTCAGCTCCCTGACGCGCTCGGCGAGCCGCATGATGGAGACCTCCTCGGTCGAGCCGACGTTGAAGACCTGCCCGACCGCCTCGTCCCGCTCCATCAGGCTGACGAGCGCGCCGACCACGTCGCCCACGTACCCGAAGCAGCGCGTCTGGCTGCCGTCGCCGTAGACGGTGATGGGGCGCCCCGCCAGCGCCTGCCTGACGAAGGTCGGGATGACCATCCCGTACTGGCCGGTCTGGCGCGGGCCGACCGTGTTGAAGAGGCGGACGACGACGGTCGGCAGCTTCTTCTCGCGCCAGTAGGCGAGCGCCAGGAACTCGTCGATGGCCTTCGAGCAGGCGTAAGACCAGCGCCCCTTGGTCGTCGCCCCCATCACGAGGTTCCCGTCCTCGCGGAAGGGCACCTCCGCGGAGAGGCCGTAGACCTCGGAGGTGGAGGCCACCAGCACTTTCTTCTTCTTCTTGTTCGCCTGCGCGAGCACGACCTCCGTGCCGCGCACGTTCGTCTCGATGGTGCGGACGGGGCTCTCGACGATGAGCTTGACGCCGACGGCCGCCGCGAGGTGGAAGACCACGTCGCACTGGTCGATGAGTTCGGCCACGACGGGCACGTTGTGGACCGAGTCGACGGTGTAGTGGTAGCGCGGGTGCCCCTTCAGGTGCGCGATGTTGTCGATGGAGCCGGTGGAGAGGTCGTCGAGGCAGAAGACCTCGTCGCCCCGCGCCACGTAGGCGTCCGAGAGGTGCGAACCGATGAACCCGGCCCCGCCCGTGATGAGAACTCGCAAACTTTTCCTTCCCCCTTTTAAGCCTGCGGCCGCGCGCCGCGCGCCCCGGCCGCCACACTCTTCACCCCGCCGGCCGCGCCCGACGCGCCCGCCCCGGCCAGCTCCTCGTAGAGCCCCTGCACGTCGCCGAGCAGGCGCTCGACCGAGTAGTGGCGCTCGACGTACTCGCGCCCCCGCGCGCCCAAAGCCCCGCGCAGCGGCTCGTCCGAGACGAGGCGGGCCAGCGCGTCGGCGAACGCCTCGGCGTCGCCGGGGCGCACCTGCACGCCGCGCTCGCAGACCTGCCACGGGTGCGGCCGGCGCAGCTCCCATTCGGCCACGCCGCCGAGCAGGTCTACGACGCCGCCGACGGCCGTCGCCACGACGGCGCGCGCGTTCGCCATCGCCTCGATGAGCGTCAGCGGCGTCCCCTCGTTGCGCGAGGTGAGGGCGACCACGTCGAGCGCCGGGTAGAAATCTTCCGGGTCGTCCCTGAGCCCCGCGAATTCTACATCATCCCCGAGCCCGAGCGCCCGCGCCTGCCCTTCGAGTTCCGCCCGCAAATGCCCGTCGCCGACGACGACGAAGCGGACGCGCCCGGCGCCCGCCGCCGACGCCGCCTGCTCGGACGCGCGCCGCCTCTTGAAGAGCGCGGCCGCTTCGAGGAAGAGCCCGTGGTTCTTGACCTCGGTCAGCCGGCCGACGATGCCGACGAGCACGTCGCGCTCGCCCGCGCCCCACGCGCGCCGGAGCCGGCCGCGCCGCGCCGCCCAGTCCCCGAAGGCCGAGAGGTCGAGCCCGAGCGGGATGACCGCGAACTGGCGGCGGCGCCCCACGCCGAAGCGGCCGTGTATCTCTTCGAGCTGCTGCGGGCTGATGACGACGATGCGGTCGGTGACGCGCGCCAGCACCTGCTCGACGGCGAGGAAGAGGCGCGTCTTCCAGCGGCCGTAGTAGCTGTGGAAGATGTGGCCGTGGTACGTGTGCACGAAGCGGCACGCGCGCGGGCGCCCCCAGAGCGCCGAGGGCGTCAGGTACTTGTAAAGCACGCCGGCCGCGCGCCCCACGGTGCCGGCCTTCGCCGTGTGCGTGTGCACGATGTCGGGGCGCACGCCGAGCATGAGCCGGTAGAGCTTCCAGACCGTCACCGCGTCCTTCGGCGAGACCTCGCGGCTCATCTCGGGGATGACGTGCGACCTCACGCCGAGCGACTCGGCGAAGTAGCCCATGTCGTCCTCGCCCGGCGGCACGACGCCCGCGACCAGCAGCGACTCGACGCCCCGCTCGCGCAACCCCGCCTCCAGCCACGCCACGTGCCGCGCCGGCCCCCCGACGTTCAGGCGCGCGATGATGCGAAGGACTTTCATGAGACAGTAGACAGTAGACAGTAGACAGTAGACAGTAGACAGTAGAAAAGCCGCCGCTATACCGAACAGTCCGTGTATCAGTCGGCAACGCGCGCAGGGCGGAGCCCTACTGTCTACTGTCTACTGTCTACTGTCTACTTCAATCATCCTTCCATCCTGAAGATGGTGTCGGGGTCGTCCTCGTGGCGTATCTCGTCCACGGGCTCGCGGCGCCCCTCGCCCATGTAGAGGCGGTCGGGGAGGTTGACGACGAGGCCGGGCACGCCGCCGACGTTGCGGTAGGCGTGGACGACGCCGGCCGGCACGAGGACGGCCTTCGGCGAGTCCTGCCCCGCGACGAGCGTCATCACGCGCCCGTAGCTCGGAGAGCCCGGCCGCGCGTCCCACATCCGCAGCTCGAAGTTCGACGGGCCGAAGAAGCAGAAGTAGTCGGCCTGCTCGCGGTGCTCGTGCGGCCCGCGCCGCACGCCCGGCAGCGTCTCGGAGACGTAGGCCATCGCCGGGCGGAACTCCGGCTCCGTCTCGTCGTCGCGGAAGAGCTCGGCCAGCCACCCGCGCCCGTCGTTGAACTTGCGCAGGTCGCGCACGACGACGCCCTCGATCGGCCCCTCGGCGAACCCGGCGGGCGCGGCCGTCTGCTCCGGCTCAGGCCGCATCGGCGCCCCCCGCCCCGGCGGCGCCGCGCGGCGGCACGGCCGCGTCGTCGTCGTCCGTCCTGTTCGCGCCGGTCTCGGCCACGAGGTTCGAGGCGCGCAGCAGCGACTCGAACGTGCCGGCGTCCGT
>DASVWB010000029.1:0-14099 GCA_036389815.1 Pyrinomonadaceae bacterium
GCTCGACTCGTTGATGTCGATGCCGTCGAGCGTGAAGTTGAAGGCGCGGTCGCGCGCGCCGTGGACGTGGACGTTGCCGCCGGTGTTGCCGCCCGTGCCGGCGCGCCCGTTGCCGATGACGCCCGGCTGGAGCGAGACGAACTGCAGGGGGTTGCGCCCGCGCTCGCCGACGATGGGGAGGGCTTCGAGCGAGCGCTGCTCCACCGTGTTGCCGAAGTTGCCGGAGCTTGAGGTCTGCACCAGCTCGGCCGCCGCCTGCACGGTGATCACGTCGTTGATGCCGCCGACTTCGAGCGTCACGTTGACGGTCGCCGGCTGGTTGACGTTGACCTGGTTGCCGGGCGAGGAGAACTTCTTGAAGCCCGCCTTCTCGACCTCGACGGTGTAGACGCCGACCTGCACCACGTCGAAAACGTACTGCCCCGTCGAGGTCGTCTCGGTCCTGAAGGAGACCTTCGTCCCCTCGTTGGTGAGCGTGACGGCCGCGCCCTCGACGACGGCGCCGCTGACGTCCTGCACGACGCCGGTCACGCGCGAGGCAGTACCCTGGGAGAAGGCCGTACCCGCGAGCGTCTGCGTGAGCAGGGCGAGCAGGAGGGCGACAGACAGGCTCCGTCTATTCATGTTTGGGGGCTCCGATCTCTTCTTCTTCGTTTGGGTTGGGAAGGCGTTAAAAGCCGGCGTGCTTCGGCCGGGCGCCCGCACGGCGCGCGCGCGAGTGGCCCCGCGGGCGGGCCGCCGTCTTTAACCTGACGAACTTGAAACCTTATGAACGCGAAAGGAAGTTCACGCCCTCTGTTGCGAACTTGTGCGCGTATTCTAAATAAGGCGCGGGCAATAATCAAAGCTAAAAGATTTTATCAGTGAAATAAGAGAATTTTTTGGATAAATTTCTTGACGCCCCCGCGCCCGCGGTTATACTTACCGACCATTCGCCAGCGCGCCGGGACGGCCCGGCGGGTCCTCCGCACCGGCGACACTCGGGAACATGTAGACGGTTTCGCGCCGGCGGCCCCTTCAAGGGGGCGTCCGCCGCAGGCCACCCCGCTCGACCGCAGCAACGCCATTTTTCAGTTCGCACACCGGCGCCGCCCCTTTGAGGCGGCGCGGCTCGACCCAACCCGAAAAGGAGTTCCCACATGTCGCAGTCCCTTCGTGCAACCGCGCTCCTGCTCGCCCTGCTGCTGGCGGCCGGAGCCTCGCCCACCCTCGCGCAGACCGGCACGTCCCGCATCACGGGCACGGTCGTCGACTCGACCGGCGCGGTCGTGCCCGGCGCCTCGGTCACCGCGCTCAACGAGGCCACCGGCATCGCGCAGACGCAGACGACGACCGACGCCGGGCTCTACTCCTTCGCGTCGCTCCCCGTCGGCACCTACACCATCACGGTCGAGAAGTCGGGCTTCAAGACCTCGAAGCTGACGGGGCACACGCTGGAGGTCAACACGCCGCTCGACGTCAACGTCACGCTCGCCACCGGCGAGGTCTCCGAGGTCGTCACCGTGCAGGCCGGGGCCGAGCAGCTCCAGACGGCCAACGCCACCATCGGCAACGTCGTCGAGCACAAGGCCATCGAGCAGCTCCCCTTGAACGGCCGCAACCCGCTCAACCTCATCGCCTACGAGCCCGGCGTCGTGCAGCGCTCGCAGGGCGGCGTCGGCTCGGGCGTCTCGGTCAACGGCTCGCGCGACCGGGCGTTTAACGTCACCATCGACGGCATCGACGCCAACGAGTCCTCCGCCCCCAACCCCACGTCTAACATCTACCGCCTGACGCCCGACAGCGTGCAGGAGTACAAGGTGACGACCAACAACGCCACGGCCGAGGAGGGTCGCAACTCGGGCGCGTCCATCTCGGTCGCCACCCGCTCGGGGACGAACGAGCTGCACGGCAACGTCTTCTACTTCCTGCGCGACGACCGGCTGAACTCCAACGACTTCTTCTCCAACGCGCAGGGCGTCGAGAAGCACAAGGTCAAGCTTGACCAGCCGGGCTTCGACGTGAGCGGCCCCATCGTCAAGAACAGGACCTTCTTCTTCGGGAGCTGGCAGCACACGAAGGTGGACTTCTCCTCGCCCATCGCCGAGACCTTCGGCATCCCCATCGTCTACACGCCGGCGGCGCTCGCCGGCAGCTACCGCTACTTCCGCGCCGACCCGACCTGTAACCCCTCGACCGGCGCCGGCAACTGCTTCCGCATCGGCTCGACCATCATCACGCAGAACAACACGCTGCTCGTCAACCCCGTCACGGGCGCGCTCGCCGCCGGCGTGCATGAGTGCGCGGGCGCGTCGGACTTAAACTGCGTCGCCACCACCGGCTTCGCCGACCCGAACCTCAACAAGGCCAACGTCGCCGTCGACCCGAAGATGGCGGCGTTCTTCAAGTCCTACCCGGCGCCCAACCGCTACGACTGCGGCGACGGCCTCAACACGGCCTGCTTCGTCTGGGACCCGCCGACGCAGCACAAGGGCCCGGCCTACAACGTCCGCATCGACCACAACATCACGCAGAACCAGAACGTCTTCGGCCGCTACCTCCAGGCCACCTACAACACGCTGGGCGGCGACCCCCTGAACGGCCGCCCCGTCGTCTTCCCCGGCTTCCCGCCGCAGGGCGAGGTCTTCCGCGACACGAAGAACCTCGCGCTCGGCCACCGCTGGACGATCTCGCCGCGCCTCGTCAACGAGCTGACGCTGGGCTTCGGCCGCTTCCAGTTCCTCTTCACGCAGGGCGAGGCCAACCCGGACTTCCCGGCCGTCAACCCGTTCTCGTTCGTCAACGTCTCGAACCCCTACCTCAACACGCCGCGCACCGAGCGCGCCGTCACGGTGCCGCAGGTGCTCGACAACGTCCACATCACGCAGGGCGCGCACCAGCTCAGCACGGGCTTCAACTTCCGCTTCTACCGCCACGCCGACCGCCGCGGCCAGCCCGGCGGCACCAACGTCACGCCCTCGCTCTCCTTCGACCAGAGCATCCGCAGCCCGACGACCTCCGGCTTCGTCCTCCCGACGACCTCGATTCAGGCCGGCTCGGGCACGCCGCGCGCCGGCATCAACTCGGCCGACAACACGCGGCTCCAGAACTACATCAACGAGCTTGCCGGGCTGCCCTCGCGCCTGAGCCAGGCCTTCATCGGCAACCTCAACGAGGACGCCTTCCTGCCCTTCCAGTCGGGCGGCGTCGTCTCGCTCCAGGCCATCACGACGCGGCTCAACCAGTACAACTTCTACGTGCAGGACGAGTACAAGTGGCGGCCGAACGTGACCTTCAACTACGGCCTGCGCTGGGAGCTGAACCCGCCGGCCAACACGCCGGGCTTCACCTTCGTCCCGACCACGCCGATCGCGGGCACGCCCGGGCCGGCCAGCCCCGTCGTCAACAACCCCGGCGCCGTCACCTTCGCCAAGTCCGACAAGTGGTGGGACAGGAGCAACGCCGGCGCCTTCGGCCCGCGCTTCGGCGTCGCGTGGTCGCCCGACTACGGCGGCGGCTTCCTCCACCGCCTCTTCGGCGACGGCGGGCGCAGCGTCGTGCGCGCCGGCTACGGCCTCGCCTTCGACCCCGTCAGCTCCTTCATGGTGACGGCCGTCGCGGGCAGCGTGCCGGGCTTGAGGACGAGCTGCTCCTCGACCGTGGGCGGGACGACGACGGCCGGCTGCCAGCCCGTCCCGAACACGACCATCGCGGGCGGCTTCCCGACCGAGCTGGCGGCCCCGGCCATCAAGCCCTCGTCGTTCCTGACGCCGCCGCTGCTCCTGAACAGCAACGCGCCCTCCATCACGACCTTCGACCCGAACCTGAAGCTCCCCTCCGTCCACCAGTGGAACCTGAGCTTCCAGCGCGAGCTGCCCGGCGGCTTCGTCATGCAGTCGGCCTACATCGGCCGCAGGGGACTCCGCCTGCTGATGGCCTACAACGCGAACCAGATCGACGCCGCCCCGATACTCAACTCGTTCCTGATGCTCCAGGCCAACAACGCCGCGCCGAACTGCCTGCCGAGCGGCGCCACGCGCGACGCGGCGCAGCCGGCCTGCGCCGCGCCCTTCGCGGCCTCGGCCATCCCGCTGCTGTCGGCGGGCGTCACCGGCATCAACGCCGCCTTCGTCAACAACGCGACCGTGCAGGGGCAGCTCGTCAACAACGCCGCCGGCGCCTTCGCCGAGCGCATCGAGAACACAGCGCTCGGCTTCCGCCTCAGGCCGAACCAGCAGTTCTCGACCATCACCTACATCGACAACAGCGGCAGCTCCGTCTACCACGGCGGGCAGTTCACGCTGCGCCGCCGCTTCGCCACGGGGCTCGGGCTCAACATGGCCTACACCTTCTCGAAGTCGATGGACAACCAGTCGGTCGACCCCGTCGGCACAAGCTCGGGCGGCGCCTTGACGACGACGACCTCGCGCGCCGTGGCCGACATCCGCCGGCTGGACGAGGAGTGGGCCGTCTCGGACTTCGACCGCACGCACGTCTTCACGACGGCCGCCGTCTGGGAGCTGCCCGTCGGGCGAGGCCGCCGCTTCCTCGGCGACGCGCCCGGCTTCGTCAACCACCTGCTCGGCGGCTGGTCGCTCAACACCATCTACACGGCCATGACGGGCGAGCCGTTCCAGGTCAACAGCAACCAGCGCACCAGCAACTCGGCGCACGTCTCGCGCGCGCTCGTCACAGACCCGAACGTCCGCGCGCGCTTGCAATTCCTGCCGAACGTGACGGGGCCCGTGGTCTTCGAGAACCAGAACGGGTTCGCCGTCCCGCCGCCGGGCTCGAACGGGTCGGGGCGCAACATCTTCCGCGGCCCCGGCTACTGGAACGTCGACCTCGGCATCGTCAAGACGTTCTCCATCACGGAGCGCGTCCGCTTCCAGTTCCGCACCGAGATGTTCAACGCCTTCAACCACCCGAACTTCGACAACCCGCGCTCGGCGTCCGTCGGCTCGCCCTCGCTCGGCTCCTCGCAGTTCGGGCGCACCTGCTGCACGACGGTCGCGCCGCCCACCTCGCAGAACGTCATCCAGACGGGCGAGTCGGCGCGCATCATCCAGTTCGGCGGGAAGCTCCAGTTCTAAGAGTAAGAGCCGGGGCCGCCGGGCCGGCATAACGAAAGGGGCGACCGACTCAGTCGGCCGCCCCTTTCACTTTCACGCGCTCCCACTCCCGCGCCCTCCGCCTCAGAGCATCCGCGCGAGCGCCTTCGCGTCCACGCCGTCGGGCACGCCTTCGAGGATGACGACCGCGTTGCCGCGCTGCTCGACGACGACCGCGCCCTCCTTCGTCGCCCAGACCTGCCGGCCGGCGGGCGCGGCCTCCGCGGGCTCCGCGCCGTAGCGCTTCGTCGTGCGGCGCGCGTAGGCGTCGAAGAACTCGCTCGCGTCCGCCTCCGTGTCCCAGACGGTCTTCTGCGCGACGACCGCGCCCGCGCCCGCCGGGCCGACGAAGAGCGCGTAGTGGTCGCCGCCCCAGCCCGCGGCCGCCTTCTTCGAGTCGTCCGCCGACTGCAACAGCACGTCGAGCAGGAGGTAGAGTCCCCACTCGCCCTGCACGTCGTGGTCGGCCATCCGCCAGCCCCTGCCGAGCGCCGCCGACACGTCGCGCACCGACACCTTCTGCGGCAGCTCGTTCGCACGGAACTTGTCGGCGTGCAGGACCTGCTCGGTGGACTTCGGCAGGGCCTTGTAGGCCGCCGAGACCGCCTCCCAGCCGCCGGCCTTGTAGACCTGCGTGACCCAGGCGGTGCCTTGCAGGTACGGGAACAGCAGCGTCTCGCGCAGCGCGCGCGGCGCGCTCTCGATCTGCTCGCTGGAGCCGGCGCCGCCCGCGACCATCGCCTTCAGGAAGGCGAGCTGGCGCGCGGGGTTGCGCATCACGTACTGCATCATCAGGAACGAGGCGTCGCCCTCGACGAGCGAGTGCGCGGCCAGCTCCGCGTCCGAGTCGTGCTTCGGCCAGTCCTCGAAGCGGCGGAGGTTGAAGTGCTGATCCTGGAGCGCGTGCGTCAGCTCGTGCGCCATGACGGGGCGCTGGCCGTCGAGGTCGATCCAGTCGGCGAGGTAGAACTCCTGCGTCTTCGGGTCGTAGTAGCCCGCGACCTGCTCGGCGAGCAGCTTGATGATGAAGGAGCGGAGCCCGAAGTCGGCCGGGACGAGCCCGAGCTTCTTGAGCGTCGTCTCGGAGGCCGCCATCTCCTCGGGCGTGGAATTCTCGTTGAGGTTGCGGACGAGCATCTGCTCGATCTCGGCGCGCGACTGCGCGCCGCTGCGGACGGGGCGCAGGACGGGGAGCTTGCGTATCTCGCTCGTCTCCTTGAGCACCTCGGCCGTGGCCTCGCGCACGGCGGCCGTCTTCGGGTTGACGGCCGCGGGCTTGGCGCGCTGGCGCGCCGCCGCCCCGGCGCCCCCGAACACGGCCCCGCAGGCCAGTGCCGCGGCGAGCGCGGCGCGATTCAGCGCGCTGATTCTCTTTGACATCTTGAACCCTTCGCTTTTATAGTCCGGCTGCGACCGGGACGCTCTCGCAAACCCTTTCGGCCAAGGCTTTCGGGCTACAGACGATGCAACCGCTTGAGGCAGACGCCCTCTTCGACGACTGGCACGAGACGACGCTCCGCGTGCGCTACGCCGAGACCGACCGCATGGGCGTAGTGTACCACGCGAACTACCTCGTCTGGTTCGAGATCGGCCGCACCGAGTTCTGCCGCGCGCGCGGCTTCGCCTACAAGGACATGGAGGAGAACGACCGCGCCTTCCTCGTCGTCGCCGAATCTTACTGCCGCTACAAGGCGCCGGCGCGCTACGACGACGAGCTGGTCGTGCGCACGCACATCACGGAGCTGCGCCGCCGCTCCGTCCGCTTCGGCTACGAGATCATCAACGCCTCCGACGGCCGCATCATCGCCGAGGGCGAGACCGGCCACGTCGTCACCGACTCCAACAACCGCGTCATCTCCCTGCCCGAGAGCTACCGCCTCGCACTCAGCTCGCCGCCCCTCGCCTCCAGCGAGAGCGAGCCGTGAGCGCTGAGCAGTAAGCAGTGGGGAGCTACGGTAGTTGAAGGCGGCCGAATTAACCCCGGCCGCCCTAACTGTTTTTACCGCTCACCGCTCACCGCTTACTGCTCACTCCCCTACGATTCGTGCGGAAGCGAGAGGCGTGAGATTTCGCGGGCGCGCCCCGTCGCGTCGTCCACGTCGATGAGGGCGGCGCAGATGCGCACGCCGCCTCTGGAGTGCTCGGCGCGCGGGGCCGCCGGGTTCAGGAAGCGCGCGACCGTTCCCTCGCGCTCCATCCCGATGCAGCCCGAGTGGCTCCCGGTCATCCCCAGGTCCGTGATGAAGGCGGTGCCGCCGGGTAGGACGCGCTCGTCGGCCGTCTGCACGTGCGTGTGCGTGCCGACGACGGCCGAGACGCGGCCGTCGAGGTGCCACGCCAGCGCGGCCTTCTCCGAGGTCGCCTCGGCGTGGAAGTCCACGAGCCGGACTTTAACGGAAGCGTCCAGACCCGCGAGCATGCGGTCGGCCGCCGCGAAGGGGCTGTCGTGCGTCGGCGGCATGTAGACGCGCCCCATCACGTTGAGCACCGCGACGCGCACGCCGCGCGCCTCGCCCGTCCAGAGCCCGGAGCCGGGCGTGCCTTCGGGGTAGTTGGCGGGGCGCAGCAGCCGGGGCTGGCGCGCGATGTAGGCGGCGGCCTCGCGCTTGTCGAAGATGTGGTTGCCGGAGGTCATCACGTCAACCCCGGCGGCGAAGAGCCCGTCGGCCGCCTGCGGCGTGACGGAGAAGCCGCCGGCGAGGTTCTCGGCGTTCATCACGGCGAGGTCTACGGCGTGCTGCTCGCGCAGGTCCTGTATGCGCTCCAGCACGGCCGTCCTCCCGGGGCCCGCCACCACGTCTCCGATCATCAGGACTCGCATAGGCTCAAAAGCAGTAAATGGTGAATGGTAAATAGTGAATGGAAGCTGCCCTAGTCCATTCACTATTTACCATTCACCATTTACAAAAAATGGTGGCCGGGGGAAGAACCGCGGCGGCCGCTCCGAAGTCGTAGTTGAACCTGCGTTAACAGGTGGGTGACCTAACCTCGCGGTCGAAGCCGCCACCTCCGGCAATCCCTACATTGAGGGGCAGCACTGGTGGCGGCGTCGGTCTCCCTAACTCACGACATAGGCTCAACCATTGTAAATCGGTGGCGAACCTCGCAGAAGCGAATCCCTCAGCCAGCGGAGATACTAGCACAGCCGCCGCCCCGCCGTCAGGAAAGTGTGCGCGAAAAGTGCCGCCGACGCGCTTGACAAAAGGCGCGCGGGCGTTCTCGCGTGGCAGTGTTTTTCAGGAGAGCGTGATGGAGGGGGCGATGTGGTCGGCGGCGCTGCGGGTCTTGAGGACGCGGTCGAGCATCTCGGCGCACTCGGCGCTGCGGGCGGCGAGCTGCTGGTCGGTCTGCTCGTGCAGGCGCTTGAGGCGGTGCAGCTCGTCGGCGATGTGGAGCGCGGCGAGGATGGCGACCTTCAGCGAGTCTACGGTGAGCGTGCCCGAGGAGATTTCGCGCATCCGGCGGTCGACGAACTCGGCGAGGCCGATGACGTACTCGCTGTCGCCGTCGGAGCGGATGTTGTAGGTCTGGTTGTAGATTTCGACCCGGATGGTCGGCGTGCCTTCCGCCGGGTTCTTGATGGCGCTCATCGCTCTTTACCTTGGGCTACCTGCGCATCACCTCGACGGCCTCGGGGTCGAGCACCGCGATGGCGTCGAGCATCGCCTCGACCTTCGTGCGGATCGTGTCGCGCTCGGAGAGCAGGCGCTCGACCTGACTTTCGAGCCTGTCCTTCTCGTCGAGCAGGGCGCCCAGCTCGCGACGCACCGAGGCCAGCTCGCGCTCCAAGCCCTCCTTCTCCTGGCGGAGCGTCTTCGTCAGCTCGATGGTGCGGTATATTTTGTCTTCGAGGTGAGAGAACTTTTCAAGTCCGGTCAATCCGACCATCTTTCACTTCTCCGTGCGGCTGCGGCCTCGTGACTGCCGACCGATTATGCGCCGTGGCGCGCGAGAGCGCAAGAGTTAAAAAGCGGAGGCTAGAGGCCGTAGGCTGGAGGTTAGTTTTTTCACTCGCACGCGGCCCGCCTTCTGCAAATAGAGTTGCAAGCGGCGGCCTTCGCCGACCCCCAGCCCCCAGCCCCTAGCCCCTCAACTGCGCCCCGAACTCTTCTTCCAGCACGCCGACGACGCTGGCGTGCATTGCGTCAACTTCCTCGTCGCGGAGCGTGCGGTCGTCGGCGCGGTACTCGACGCGCAGCGTCAGCGAGCGCTTCCCCTCGGGGAGGTTTGCGCCCTCGTACACGTCAACCAGCTCGACGCCGCGGCACTCCTCCAGCCCGAGCGCGAGCACGGCCGCGCGCATCCCGCCGTAGGGGGTGGCGCGGTCTGCGACGAACGACACGTCGCGCGCGGCGCCGGGGAAGCGCGGCAGCGGCGTGTAGCGCGCCGGCCGCTCGCCCGAGCCGAGCAGCGCCGACAGGCTCACCTCCGCGACGTAGACCGGCTGGCGGAACTTGTACTGCGCGGCCAGCTCTTCGGAGAGGCGGCCGGCGTTGCCGACCTCCCGCCCGCCAAGGAGGACGCGCGCCGACTGACCCTCGCGCAGGTGCGGGACGCGGGCGGGCTCGTACACGAGTTCTTCCGCCCGCATCGCGTCGGCGGCGGCGTCGAGCGCGCCCTTCAGGTCGAAGAAGTCCGCGGGGCGGCCCGCCGCACGTCCCTCCTCCAGCGCCTCGCCGGTGACGAGGAGCGCGAACGCCTCGACCTCGTTGGGGCGCGCCTCGCCGCCGGCCTCGGCGGAACCTGCGGCGGCGAAGACGCGGCCGGTCTCGAAGAGGCGCACGTCGCGCGTGCCGTGGTTGAAGTTGTGGCGCGTGGCTTCGAGCAGACCCGGCAGAAGGCTTGGGCGCATCAGGCGCGCGCCCTCGATGATGGGGTTCGAGAGGGTTACGAACGCGCCCTCACCCCCGGCCGTCTGGAGGCCGGGCACGGGCTCGAAGTGGCTCGCGCCGGACTCGTCGAGGGCCGAAGACTCGTCGATGAAGCTGATGCTGACGGCCTCGTTGAAGCCGGCGGCCGTGAGCACCTGGCGCGCCGCGCGCCGCCTGCGGTCGCCCGCGAGGTACTCGCCCGTCACGGGCGAAGGCGGCAGCGCCTCTGCAATCTTCTCGTAGCCGTAGACGCGCGCGACCTCCTCGACCAAATCCTCCTCGATGCGCACGTCCGTGCGCCACGTCGGCACGCCGAAGAAGAGCCCTTCGCCCGCGGGCTGATTCGGCGCGGCGACGTTGTCGGCCTGTCCGTCGTGCGCCCCGCCCGCGTCGCCCCCGTTGCCGCCGACCGCGCCCAGCGGCTCGAAGCCGAGCGACTTGAGTATGCGCTGGCTCTCCTCCGCCGTGACGCCGAGGCCGGTCAACTCCTCGACGCGGCGCGGGCGCAGGCCGACGGTCGGCGGCGCGAGCCGCCTCGGGTACACGTCGACGGCGTCCTCGGTCGCGGTGCCGCCGGCCAGCTCGCAGATGAGCGCGACGCAGCGATCCTGCGCGCGGCGCACGCCCTCGTAGTCCACGCCGCGCTCGAAGCGGTAGGACGCCTCCGTCTGCAAGCCCAGAGCCTTCGACGTGCGGCGCACAGACTGCGGGTCGAAGTAGGCGCTCTCGACGAGCACGTCGGCCGTCGAGTCGGAGATTTCCGTCTCCTCGCCGCCCATCACGCCGGCGACGGCGACGGCGCGCTCGGCGTCGGCGATGACGAGCGTCTGCGCGTCCAGCTCGCGCTCGACGCCGTCGAGCGTCCTCAGCTTCTCGCCGGGGCGCGCGCGGCGGACGACGACGCGGCGCTCGGCGAGCCGCGCGAGGTCGAAGGCGTGCAGGGGCTGGCCCATCTCGTGCATCACGAAGTTGGTGATGTCGGCGACGTTGTTGATGGGGCGCTGCCCGATTGCTTGCAGACGCTTCACCAGCCACTCCGGCGACGGCGCGATCTTCACGCCGCGCACGACGCGCGCCGCGTAGCGCGGGCAGAGGTCGGCGTCCTCTATCTCGACGTGCGTGAACTCCTCGGCGCGCCCCCCGACGCTCTTCGCCGTCAGGTCGGGCAGGCGCACGCTCCCGCCCGCGAGCGCCGCGGCCTCGCGCGCGACGCCGAGGTGCGAGAGGCAGTCGGGGCGGTTCGAGGTCAGGTCTATTTCGAGGACGGAGTCGCCGCCCTCCTCCTTCACCGCGTCCACCGCGAGCCCCGCCATCGTCAGCCGCTCGGCCAGCTCGCGCGGCGGCAGTTGCACGTCTGTCAGTTCACTGAGCCAGTTGTAGCTGATGTCCATAAGAAAGTAGACGGTAGACGGTAGACAGTAGAAAAGCGTTCGCGCCCGGGCCGTCCGGCTGTCGGCGGCGGCGCCCTGAGGGCGGAGCCCGCCGTCTACTGTCTGCTGTCTACCCTAAAATTGTTCCAGGAACCGCACGTCGTTCTCGAAGAGGAGGCGTATGTCGTCGAGCTCGTACATGAGGCCGCACATGCGGTCGATGCCGAGGCCGAAGGCGAAGCCGGAGAACTCGTCGGGGTCTATCCGGACGGCGCGCAGGACGTTCGGGTGCACCATGCCGGAGCCGCCCAGCTCGATCCAGCCCGAGCCCTTGCAGAGCCGGCAGCCCCGCCCCCTGCACTTGAAGCAGGAGTAGTCGGCCTCCATGCTCGGCTCGGTGAACGGGAAGTAGGACGGGCGGAAGCGCGTCCGCGTGTCTGGGCCGAAGAGGCGGCGCACGAACTCGGAGAGCGTGCCCTTCAGGTGCCCCATGTGTATCCGGCGGTCGACGAGGAGCCCCTCGACCTGGAAGAACATCGGGTTGTGCGTCGCGTCGGGCGTGTCGCGCCGGAAGACCCGGCCGGGCGCGACGACGCGCAGGGGCGGCCGCCGCCGCTGCATCGCGTGAATCTGCACGGTCGAAGTCTGCGAGCGCAGGGAGAGGCCGTCGGTCGTGTAGAACGTGTCCTGCGGCGAGCGCGCCGGGTGCAGCTCGGGGATGTTGAGCGCCGTGAAGTTGTAGAAGTCTGTCTCGACCTCGGGGCCGTCCTCGACCGCGTAGCCCATCGAGACGAACACGTCCTCGATGCGCTGGCGCAGGAGCGTGACGGGGTGCAGGTGGCCGCGCCGCGGGCGGCGCCCGGGCAGCGTCACGTCAACGCGCTCGCGCTCAGTTTGTAAGCGATATTTATGAGCTATGAGTTCAAGCCCAGCAACTGTCAGTGACTCGCGTATATCTTTTTCAAGTTGTTGGACGACCTTCCCGAAGTTAGCTCGTTGCTCTACGGGCACCCGTCCTATCAACTTCATCAATTGGGATAACGCGCTCTTCCTCCCGGTATAGAGAGTTGACAGTTCATTTAACTCACGCAACCGCGCCTCCGCTTCGTCAAAGGTCAGCCCTTCAGCCCCTCCTGACGTGCGAAAGCGAGCGAAGCGTTCGAACTCTCGCTCGAACGCTTCGCGCACGGCCGCGACTTGCGCGTCGTAGTCAGCCGCTTCGGAACTCATGCGAGAGTCCTCTCATCCGTCCTTCTTCGTTCGGGCTCAGGCCGCGGCCTGCGGCCGGTTCTCGATGGCGGTGCGCGCGCTCGCGGCCAGCTCGGCGAAGGCGTCGGGCGAGTTGGCCGCGAGGTCGGCGAGCGCCTTGCGGTCGAGCTCGATGCCGGCCAGCGTGAGGCCGTGCATGAACTGCGAGTAGTTCAGGCCGTTGATGCGCGCGGCCGCCCCGATGCGGACGATCCACAGGCTGCGGAAGTCGCGCTTCTTCAGCTTGCGCCCCGTGTAGGCGAACTTCAGCCCGCGCTCGACCGACTCCTTGGCCGACCGGTACAGCTTCGACTTCGTCCCGCGGTAGCCCTTGGCGAGGTCTAATATCCGCTTGCGCTTCTCCGTGCGCTTGTTCCCACGTTTTGCCCTAGGCATGACTCAAACCTCCAAATACAAGTAGACAGTAGACGGTAGACAGTAGGCAGTAGAAAACTTCCTTATAACGAATCGTACGGGTGTCAGCGACAGCGTCCGCGAAGCGGAGCCCGCCGTCTACTGACTACTGTCCGCTCCGATTCAGCTCCGCCCGTAGGGCAGCATGCGCTCGATGCGCACCTCGTCGGCCTCGGAGACGAGCACGTCGATGTCGAGCGAGCGCTTCCGCTTGGCCGTCTTCTTCGTCAGGATATGGCGCGCGTGCGAGTGGCCGCGCTTGACCTTGCCCGACGCGGTCGTGCGGAAACGCTTCGCCGCGCCCTTGTGTGTCTTGAGTTTCGGCATAATAACTCCCTGAGTAGATAGTAGACAGTAGACAGTAGACAGTAGAAAAACCTTCCGAATCGAAACGTCGGGGTTCAGCGTCAACGACCATAGCGCGGAGCGCTACTGTCTACTGACTACTGTCTACTGCCTACTAAGATTGAACCATCCCGCCGGTGCCGGGCGGGACGGGCGGGCCCTGTTTGACGCCGCCGCCGTCCGACTTCGCCTCCTGCTGCTGCTTCGGCGACTTGTGCCGCTTGGGGGCGAAGATCAGGAACATCTGGTTGCCCTCCATCTTGGGGCGCTGCTCGACCTCGCCGACCTCGGCCAGGTCTTGTTCGAGGCGCTGGAGCAGTTCCGCGCCCAGCTCGCGGTGCGTGATCTCGCGGCCGCGGAAGAAGATGGTGGCCTTGACCTTGTCGCCCTCGGTGAGCCAGTCGCGGGCGTGCTTCGCCTTGAAGTTGTAGTCGTGGTCGTCGGTGCCGGGTCGGAACTTGACCTCCTTCACCGTGATGATGACCTGCTTCTTCTTGGCCTCGCTCGCCTTCTTCTTCGCCTCGTAGGTGAACTTGCCGTAGTCGATGATGCGGCACACGGGCGGGTCGGCCGTCGCCGCGACCTCGACCAGGTCGAGCCCCTGCGAGCGCGCGAGCTGCACGGCCTCGCGCGTGTTCATGATGCCGAGCTGGTCGCCGTTCTCCGCGATGACGCGCACCTGGGGGACGCGTATCCGGTCGTTGATGCGCGTGGCGGGGGCGCGGCGGTTGTCCGGGCGCTGCCCGCGGCCTCGAAATGAA
>DASVWB010000030.1:0-2545 GCA_036389815.1 Pyrinomonadaceae bacterium
CATCCGCACGACCGGGCGGCACGTCCGCCGCGCGTGGGAACTGCTCAACGAAAAGCTCTCCGAGATTTCGAGCGAAGGTGGAGGTTGAAGAGGATGCTGACGCACATCGTCGTCTGGAAGTACAGGCCCGAGGTCGGCGAAGAGCAGCGGCGCGAGCACGTCGAGCGCCTGCGCGCGCTCGCCGGCCGCATCCCCGAGATTCAGAGCTTCGCCGTCGGCCGCGACGTGCTCGGCCTCCCGCGCTCCTACCACACGGGGCTCGTCGCCACCTTCCGCGACCGCGACGCCCTCCAAGCCTACGACGCGCACCCAGACCACCAAACGGTCGCGCAGCTCGGCCGCGGCATCAGCGAGCACGTCGCCTCCGTTGACTTCGAAGACGAGTGATGAGTGATGAGTGGTGAATTAAAGACGGCGTGCCTCTTATTCATCATTCATCAATCATCACTCACCGCTTCTTAACCAATGACGCGCCGGAAGAAGATCGCGCTCGTGCTGCTCGCGCTGTTGGCGCTCTCGCAGGCCCCGTTCGCTTACAGGCGTTACAGGCTGGGGCGGCTGGCCGCGGCCGTTGACGCGTTGAACGCGGGGCGCGCGGCCGCGCCGGCCGGAGAGCTTTACGACGAGTACTCGGGCGTCTTCCACGTACACTCCTCGCTCGGCGGGCACAGCACGGGGAGGCTCGAAGAGATCGTCCGCGCCGCGTCCGGCGAACGCCTCGCCTTCGTCGTGATGACCGAGCACCCCTCCCCGCTTACGGACACCTCCGCGGCGACGCTCCGCGGCGTGCACGACGGCGTCCTCTTCCTGAACGGCAGCGAGCTGGTCGCGTCCGACGGCGGGCGGCTTTTCGTCGTCCCCGGCTCCGCGCCGCCGGAGCAGAAGCCCCCGCTGCGAGAACTCGCGGAGCGCGCGGCGGCCGAGGGGCGGCTCGCCGTCGTCGGCTACCCCGAGGAGGTGCGCGACCTCGACGCGGGCGGCTACGACGGCGTCGAGGTCTACAACCTCTACACCAACGCGAAGCGCATCAACTACGTCTCGCTCTTCTTCGACGGCCTCTGGTCTTACTGGGGGCGGCCCGAGCTGCTCTTCGCGCGGTTCTACGAGAGGCCGACCGAGAACCTGCGCCGCTGGGACGAGCTTAACGCCGCGGGCGCACGCCGCGCCTACGCCTTCGCCGGCAACGACGCACACGCCAACGTCGGCCTGCACGTGGGCGACCGGACGGGGAGAGAGATCGTCGGCCTCAGTCTCGACCCTTACGAGCGGAGCTTTCGCGTCGTGCGCACGCACGTCCTGCTTGAGCGGGGCGCGCGTCTGGAAGAGTCGAGCCTGCTCGCGGCGCTCAAGTCCGGGCGCAGCTTCATCGCCTACGACCTGTTCGGCGACGCCACCGGCTTCCGCTTCGAGGCCGAAAACGGCACGGAGCGGCGCACGCTCGGCGAAGAGATTCGGCTCCCCGAAGGCGGCGCCGTCAAACTCACCGCGCGCTCGCCCGTCAAATGCCGGACGGTCTTCCTCCACGACGGACAGGTTTTCGGGGAGGTGAAGGATTCGGCGCTGGCGGAACTTTCGACCGACAGAAGGGGTGTCTATCGCGTAGAGGTCTACCTCGACCAGCTCGGGGGGCTTCTGGAAGGAAAGCCCTGGGTCATCTCGAACCCGATTTTTGTGCGCTGAAGGGGTTTGACCCGGGAATTAAAGGGTAGCTGGCGGGTTATCGTCGGGCAGACACAAAATCGCCCCGCGCAGGTCGCAAAGCCTTGTGCGGGGCGGTTCGCTGGGTCGGAAGCCCGTACCCAATTTGGCGGAGACGGCGCGTACGCTACCGTTTTACTGTAGAGAATCCAGTGTTTGATTCTTCTCACGCTCGGGTCCAGTGTAGCGGGCCTCTGCGTGTACAGCCTCCTGAAAGGTTGTCCAAGTGACCGCAGTCTACGCAGAAAGCGCCGTGCTGTCAAGGTTCACTTTGACCGTCCAAGTCGGGTACGCTGAGGAAAGCTCAGCCCGCCGCACTCAGGGTTAATCCCACCTCCCGAACTCAAACTTTTGGCCTAGAAAGCGCCGCGCGGCGGCTACACGCTTTCGGCTGTCGGCAACTTATTTGGTGGACGAGACGGCCAAAACTTCTTTAAACCTCGAAATTTAGGAACAATTCGCCCCCCTCCTCGTGGCATCACGCTTGCTCTCTTTGGTTCGCTAAGTCCGGAAGGGTTTTGGAGACCTCCGGACGGTTTGGACGGCAGGGGCGCCCGAGTCGGGACTGTCCCCCACCCTGGAGTTTCAGATGACAGAAGCAGCAATCCCTCTCTGGCAGGTCGGCGCACCGAGCGAGGCCGCCGCGTCGGCCAAGCCCGCAAAGGACTACGAGTTGACGCAGGCGGTGGCGTCCGGGGAGATGGCGGCGTTCGAGGAGTTGTACGCGCGGCACTCGCGGCGGGTCTACAGCTTGTGCCTGCGGATGACGGCGAACACGGCGGAGGCCGAGGACCTGGCGCAGGAGGTCTTCATCCAGCTCTACCGCAAGGCCGGCAGCTTCCGCGGC
>DASVWB010000031.1:0-5059 GCA_036389815.1 Pyrinomonadaceae bacterium
GCGCGGGGCCCGCCCCGATGGAGAGCGCCAGCGCCCACGCCGCCGCCACGCCGCGAACCAATTTGAAAGTCTTACTCATCTCCCGTCCCTTTGTCTCGTCTCGGTCTGAGGTTGCGTCGGGCGGTTTGAACCAAGGGGACGCGGCTTAAAGCAATTCGAAATTCGAAATTCGAAATTTCAAATCCTTAAAGCCGTGCCCCCGCGGTTCAACTCTCCCCTCCCACACTCGACCCTGCTTTAAAAATCTTTCAGCGCCCCGCCGCCGCCGCGGCCTTCGCGCCGGCCGCCGCCTCGCCGATGAGGTCGGCCTCCGTGAGCCCGGCCGCCTTGGCCGACTCGTCCGACATCAGCGCGAGGCCGACGTGCGGCTTGCCGTGGACGTAGGTCGTCAGGTAGCGCGAGATGTCCGCGCGCGAGGTGGCGCGCAGCCGCTTCAGGTAGCCGCGGAAGTAGTCGAGCCCCGTCGAGGCCCACCAGAAGCTGATGGTGTGCGAGTACTCCGAGAGCTTCTCGCGCGAGTAGAGGTCGTCGGCCTCGACGAGCGCCTTCGCGCTCTCCAGCTCCTCGTCGGTGAAGTAGTCGGGGTCGTTGAAGTGCGCGACCTCGCTGTAGGCGGCGCGCACGGCCGCGCGCGCCTTGTCGGGGGTGGTCTGGATGAGCAGCGTGATGGGCCCGACGTTGCGCTGCGTGTAGTAGCCGAAGCCGACCCCGGCGGCGAGGCCCGTGTCGACGAGCGCGCGCTGGAAGCGCGAGTTGGGCTGGCGCAGGATGAAGGAGAAGACGTCGGCCGCGTAGGTCGCCGCGTCGTCGCGCCCGATGGAGGGGCCCTGCCAGCCGATCTGGATGACGACGTTCGAGACCGGCTTCCGGATGACGGCGGCCTCGCTCTTCGCGAGCGGCGGGTGCTCGACGAGCGGGAACTCCTGGAACGGGTCGCGCTCGCGCCGCTTCCAGTCGCCGAACAGCTCCTCGACCAGCTTGAAGGCCGCGGCCGGCTCCACGTCGCCCGTGATGACGATGGCCGAGTTGTTCGGCACGTAGTAGCGCGACTGGATGAGCCGCATCATGTCGGTCGTCGCCGCGCGCACGGTCTGGCGGTTGCCGCCCGGGTCCTTGCGGCTCGGGTACTTGTAGAAGAGGCGGTTGGTCATCTGGACGCCGAGGTCGCCGTAGGGGTTCGACTCGTGGCGGTCCAGCTCGCCGACGACCACCTCGCGCTCCTGCGCGAACTGCTGCTCGTCGAAGGTCTGGAAGCGCGCCTGGTCGCGCATGAAGCGCATGGCGACGGGGAAGTTCGGCGTCGTCGTCGTGAAGTAGTAGTTGACGACCTCCTCGTGCGTCTCGCCGTTGTAGACGATGCCGAGCTGGTCTATGTCGCGCAGGTAGTCGGAGCCGCGCGCGCGCTCCGGGCTCATCTTGAAGAACATGTGCTCGTAGAGGTGCGAGAGCCCGTTCAGCTCGGGCGGCTCGGTGAACGAGCCGTTGCGCACGGCCAGCTCGCAGGTGACGAGCGGCACCGAGTGGTCTTCGAGGACGATGACTTCGAGGCCGTTGGCGAGCACGCGGTTGACGAAGGGCGCGGCCTCGGCGAGCGGCGCGGGGGCCTGCGCCGCGGGCGCGGGCTTCTGCTGCGCGGCCGCCGCGGCTTTGCGCTGCGGGGCGGCGGCCGCGGGCGCGCCCGCCAGCGACGACGCGAACAGCGACGCGGCGAGCGCGAAGACAGAAAGGTTCCGCCTGAAGAGTGTTGACATCATAAGACCTTCACTAATTTTCACCGGGGACGTTCGCGCGGGCAAAGGCCGGGCTGTCGCTTGCGGGCTCACTGACGCCTTCCCGATTTTAGCTCGCAGTTTTGAGGCGATGATAGCACGCGGGGTTGCTCGGGGCGCAAGGCAGTAGAACAGTAGACAGCAGGCGGTAGACAGTAGACAGCAGGAAAAACTTCCGCGGCGAATCGCTTTGGAATCGGCGTCAACGTCCGTCAGGCCGAGCCCCGCTGACTACCGTCTACCGCCTGCTGTCTACCGTCTACTCTTTTTCCCCCTTTGCCTTTAAAATCCCGCTGCTCTTTCCGACCACACGCACGGAGTTTTTCCATGAAACGGATACTGCCGGCGCTCGCCTGCTCGCTCCTGCTGGTCGCCGCCTCGCCGCCGCCGCCCGCGCAAAAGGCCGCGCCGCAGGCGGAGGCCGACCGCCAGCTCTCGGAAGAGGTCTTCCGCGTCAGGGCCGTAGACAACCACGCGCACCCGCTGCGCGCCACGCGCGAGGGCGAGGAGGATCGCGAGTACGACGCGCTCGTGCCCGACGCGCTGGAGGCGCCGCCGCTGCCCGCGCGCCTCCGGCCCGACAACGCCGAGTACGTCGGCGCGTGGCGCGACTTCTGGGGCTACCGCCACGCGGACATGTCGGAGGCGCACGCGCGCGAAGTCCGCGAGGCGCGCGTGCGCGAGGCGCGCGTGCGCGGCGAAGCGTACCCGGCCTGGGTGCTCGACCGCCTCAACATAGACGTGATGCTCGCCAACCGCGTCGTGATGGGGCGGGGCCTCGTGCCGCGGCGCTTCCGCTGGGTCTCGTTCGTGGACGCGCTGATACTCCCCTTGAGTTCCGAGCGCGTGCGCGGGGCGAACCCGGACTACGCGGCCTTCTACCCGGGCGAGGACGCGCTGCTCCGGCGCTACCTCAGTGACCTGGGGATGAAGGCCGTGCCGCCGACGCTCGGCGCCTACCTCGCGCGCGTCGTCACGCCGACGCTCGAACGTCAGAGGCGCGGGGGCGCCGTCGCCGTCAAGTTCGAGGCCGCGTACCTGCGCGCGCTCGACTTCGGGGAGGCGACCGAAGCCGATGCCGCACGCGTCTACGCGCGCTACGCGGTGGGAGGCGCGCCCGCGGCCGCCGAGTACAAGCCGCTCCAGGACTTCCTCTTCCGCTACGTCGCGCGCGAGGCCGGCCGCCTCGGGATGGCCGTACACATCCACACGGGCAACGGCGTCGGCGCCTACTTCAACGTCAACGGCTCCGACCCCGCGCTGCTCGAACCGGCGCTCAACGACCCGGCGCTGCGCAAGACCAACTTCGTGCTCGTCCACGGCGGCTGGCCGTTCGCCGAGGCCGCGGGCGCGCTCATCCTGAAGCCGAACGTCTACGCCGACTTCTCCGCGCAGACCTTCTTCCGCTCGCCCCACGCGCTCGGCCGCACGCTGCGCGACTGGCTGGAGTTCGCGCCCGACAAGGTGCTCTTCGCCACCGACGCCTTCGTGCTCACGCCCGAGGTCGGCTGGGAGGAGGTCGGCTGGCTCTCGAACCGCACGGGGCGCGAGGCGCTCGCGCTCGCCCTGACGGGCATGCTCCGCGACGGCGAAATCACCCGCGAGCGCGCCTCCGAGCTGGCGCGCATGGTCTTGCGCGACAACGCCGCGAAGCTGTACGGGATTAAATGAAGGGATTGGTTCACCGATTCGTCGGCTCGTCGATTCGTTGAGGTAATCAGCAAATGAATCGACGAGCCGACGAATCGATGAAGCAGTCAATGAACGCGGCTGCCGCGCTCCGAGGCGAGGGGGAAGTTGGGGAGGACGCGGAAGGACGTGAGGCAGACCGAGACGCGGTCGCCGACGCGGAGGGGCGCGTCGGCGGCGTCGGACTTCGAGCGCGTGACGATGACGGGGACGCCGAGGCGGCGCTCGGGCGTCTCGGAGATTTCGTAGAGCGGCGGCTCGCCCGGCGCGGGGCGGCGCGCGACGAGGTCGAGCCGGACGGTCAGGCGCTCGTAGGCGCCGACGAAGTGCTTCTCCTCGACCGAGCCGTTGGCCAGCGGGTTGCACCCCCCGGGCGGCACGCCCGCCGTGCTCAAGCGCACGTCCTCGGGCCGGAAGACGAGCTTGACCGACTGCCCCGTGCGGAAGCGCACGGCCTCCCCGCCGGCCTCGATGAAGCCCGCGCCCAGCTCCACGCGGTCGCCCGGCGCGACGACGCCGAGCAGCAGGTTCGCCGCGCCGAGGAACGTCGCCACGTACTCCGTCTCCGGCCGGTTGTAGACCTCCTCGGGCGTGCCGACCTGTTCGAGGTGCCCCGCGTGCAGCACGGCGATGCGGTCGCCGAGTTCGAGCGCCTCCTCCTGGTCGTGCGTGATGAAGACGGCCGAGACTTCGACCTCCCTCAGCAGCGCGCGAATCTCGCGGCGGAGGCGGACGCGGGTCTGCGCGTCGAGCGCGCCGAAGGGCTCGTCGAAGAGCAGGACGCGCGGCTCGTAGGCGAGCGTGCGCGCAATCGCCACGCGCTGCTGCTGCCCGCCGGAGAGCTGCGAGGGGAGCTTCTTGCGCTGGTCTACGAGGTGGACGAGTTCGAGCAGGCTCTCGACCTTCTCCCTGACCTCTTTCCGGCGGCGGCCGCGTATGCGCAGGCCGTAGCCGACGTTCTGCTCGACGGTCATGCGCGGGAAGAGGGCGTAGGACTGGAAGATGACGCCGACGCCGCGCTCGCGCGCCGGCAGGTCGGTCACGTCGCGGCCGTGGAGATGTACGCGCCCCGCGTCGGGCTGCTCCAGCCCGGCGATGATGCGCAGGATGGTCGTCTTCCCCGAGCCCGACGCCCCGAGCAGGACGAGCGCCTCGCCCTGCCCCACGTCGAAGGAGACGTCTTCGAGCACGCGCACGCCCTTGAAGCTCTTGCTCAGGCCGCGCACGCTCGCCGCCGGCGGCGTCCGCGTCTCGGGCAAGCTTTTCGGGGAGCATCGGTTCTCGCCTCACTTTCCTTCCAGCCAGTCGCGCGCGAAGAAGAGGGTGCTGAAGATGGCGAAGGAGAAGAGCGCGAGGACGACCGCCACGGCGTTGGCCGCCTCGACCTGCCCCTCGTTGAACTTGGCGAAGATGTAGAGCGGCGCGGTCTGCGTGCTGCCCGCGAGGTTGCCGGAGACCAGAATCGTCGAGCCGAACTCGCCGATGGCGCGCGCGAAGGTGAGGAGCGCGCCGGTCACGACCGCCCCGCGCAGGGAGGGCAGCGTCACGTGCCAGAAGGTCTGCCAGCGCGTCGCGCCGACGGTGGCCGAGGCTTCTTCGAG
>DASVWB010000032.1:0-16432 GCA_036389815.1 Pyrinomonadaceae bacterium
CGACGCAAGAGATAAAGGAAGGGGGATGAGGGGCACCGTGCCTCCCATCCCCCTTCAGATTTTCGTCGCGGCTCTTTACTGCGCGCCGAGCATCTTGTTGAGGCGGTCGGAGAGCGACTCGACGAGCGTGTGCTTGGGGTCGTGGCCGCCGACGACGGGGACGGAGACGGAGCCGCGGCGGTCGAGGATGACGACCGCCGGCAACTGGTCGGCGCCCGTCTGCTTGAAGAGCGCGCCGTCGGGGTCGCGGAGCACGGCCGTCTTCAGGCCGGCCTTGCGCGCGAAGGCGCGGAGCTGCTCGTCGCTGGCGTAGGTCTTCGCCTGCGGCTTGTCCGAGTCGGTCGTCACCCAGTAGACGCGCACGTCGCGCTCGCCGAACTGCTCGGCCAGCTCCTGCACGCCCTGCGCCTGCTGCTTCGAGAGCGGCCCCAGAAGCGACGAGCCGAAGGCCAGCACCACCACGTCGCCGCGCAGCATCTGCGAGGTGATCTCGCCGCCGTCGGTCGTCCGCAGCTTGAAGTCGAGCGCCCCCTGCGGGCGCCCCGCCGGCGCGGCCCACGCGGCCGCGACCAGCAGCAGCGCGAGCGAGAGAGAGACGGCCGAACGACCCACCATGCGTAACATTTTAATCTCCTTTTGCCCCGCGCCGCGCGGCCGCCGTGCCGAACAGTCTCGGCCAACGCCGCGTCCGCGCCGGAAACTCGCGCGGGCAATCATGCCGGACATTGGATGTGCGGTCAAATCGAATGGTTGGTTTCAAAACGCCGCGGGGGAGGAGGGAAAAACAGTAGGCAGTAGGCAGTAGGCAGTAGACAGTAGTCAGTAGACAGTAGTCAGTAGTCAGTAGACGAACAAGGGCGACGCGCCTCGGTAATGAGCCGGGCTCGTCGCCTCGTCTTTTCTAATGCCAACTGCCAACTGCCAACTGTCTACTGTCTACTTTCCCCCGGCGGGAAGCCGAACACTTCGGCGTGGAGCGCGGCGTAGTCTTCCCGTGTGTCCATGTCGCGCGTGACGTAGGGCGAGCCGGCCGGGAGGCGCAGCACCTCCGAGCGGTGGGCGTCGAAGAGCGCGCGCAGGCCGCCGCCGGGGGCGAGTCTCAGAAGCTCCGCGCGCAGCGAGAGGTCTACGAGGACGGGGTGGCCGCCGCGCCCCCGCCACTCGGGCAGGACGAGCCGCGCGCCCGTCCGCCGCCGCGCCTCGATTAGATTTTTGATCTCCGAGGGCGGCACGGCCGGCTGGTCTACGAGCGCGACGAGCACGGCCTCCGCGCCTTCCGGCACGGCCTCGACGCCGCGCGCCACCGAGACGCCCATCTCGCTGTCGGCCTCCGCGTTGAGCGCGAAGCGCAGACGCGGTACGTGCGCGAGCGCCGCGCGCACCTCCTCGCCGCGGTGGCCGACGACGACCACCACCTCGCCCGCCCCCGCCGCGCGCAAGGCGGCGACGCAGACTTCGGCCACCGTCGCCCCGCCGAACGGCAGCAGCGGCTTGAAAGCCCCCATCCGCCGCGAACGCCCCGCGGCGAGGAGAATGGCTGCGACTTCGCTCAAGGGAAAAGGGGGGAACAGTAGACAGTAGACAGTAGACAGTAGACAGTAGGGCTCCGCCTTACCGACGCTGATGCCGACGACCCGGACGATTCACTAACGACTGCTTTTCTACTGTCTACTGTCTACTGCCTACTGTCTACTTCCTACTGCTTACCGTCCGCTAGCTCTCGAAGGGCGCGCAGGACGAAGGGGCGCGCCATCTGCTTGCGGTAGTTCATCAGGTGGTCGGTGTTGTCGAGCGGGCGGGCGCGCAGGTAGCAGGCTTCGGCCGCGGCGCGCATCGAGTCTTCGCCGAGCGGGGAGCCTTCGAGCGCGCGCCCCGCGGCCTCGACTTCGAGCGGCGCGGGCGAGACGCCGCCGAGGACGACGCGCGCCCGCGTCACCGCCCCGCCCTCTTCGCCGTCCACGCGCGCGGCGACGCCGAGCACGGGGAAGTCGAACGCGCCGCGGCGGCGCAGCTTCTTGTAGACGGCGCGCCAGCCCGCGGCCGGCGGGAGGTGAATCTCCGCGAGCAGCTCGTCGGGGCGCTTGCGCAGGTAGTCTATGCCGTCGTCGTTGTAGAAGCCGCGCGCCTCGACCAGCCGGTCGCCCACCGTCGAGACGAGGCGGAGGCGCGCGCCGACGGCGACCATCAGCGGCACGAGGTCGGACGACTGCACGGCCCAGCACTTCTGGCTCCCGGGAGCGACCCAGCACACGTCGCCGTCCTTCTTCAGGCAGAAGTTAATACCCTTGCGCCACTCGTAATTCTGGTCGTAGTAGTTGCAGCGCGTGTCGAGCAGGAGGTTGCCGCCGACGGTGCCCATGTTCCTCAGCGTCGGCGTCGAGATGAGCCGAGCCGCGCGCGCGAACGACGGGTAGTCGCGGTTCACCACGGGGTGCTCGACCAGTTCCGTCAGGCTTACGCCCGCGCCTATCCGCAGCCCCTCGCGCCCGTCGCCCTCGATGCGCTGCAACTCGGGTATGCGCCCCACGGAGATGACGGTGCGCGGCGTCTGCTGCCGCCGCTTCATGTTCGGGTAGAGGTCTGTGCCCCCGGCGACGAACTGCCCCCCCGGCCCCGCCTCGCCCATCATCCTCGCCGCCTCGCCGACAGTCTTCGGCACGAGGTAGGCGAACTTCGGAAGTCTCATCATAACGGCTTAACTCAGTCCTTATGCTCTTACGAATGCACGGCCACGCGGGGCATCTCTTTGCCGTCGCCGCCTTCGGCGGGCGTCAGGACCTTGAGCGGGTCGGGCCAGGCGGGCGAGGGGACTCGCGTGGGGCCGAAGCGCGCCTCCTTGCCCTGGCGCTGCGCGCGGAGCGCGGCGAGGACTTTCTCGGGCGTGACGGGAACTTCGTCGATGCGGACGCCGACGGCGTCGTAGACGGCGTTGGCGACGGCCGGCATGACGGGGAGGAGCGGCCCCTGGCCGACCTCCTTGGCGCCGAAGGGGCCGTTGGGGTCTGCGTCCTCGACGAGGTATGTGTAAACGTCGCACATCTCCAAAGTCGTCGGGCTCTTGTATTCGAGCACGGAGGGGAACTTGTGGACGACGTTGCGGTTCTCGCGGTAGACCATCTCCTCCATGAGCGCTTCGCCCAGACCCATGTAGACGCCGCCCTCCACCTGCCCCATGACGAGCAGCGGGTTGATGCTGCGGCCGATGTCGTGCGCGACCCAGACGCGCGGCACCGTGACGTAGCCCGTCTCCTCGTCCACCTCGACCTCGGCCACGGCCGCCGAGTAGCTGTAGGCGGGCGAGGGGCCGACGCCCGCGCCCTTGAACTTTCCGGGCGCGCGCGGCGGGACGTACGAGCCGACCGTGCCGACGGTGCCGAACTTCTGCTCGGCGAGGACGACCGCCTCGGCGAACGTCACGCCGACTTCCGGGTTCTCCACGTCGAAGACGCGCCGCTCGGCGAAGGAGAGGTTGTCCACCGGCACACCCAGCTTCTCCGAGACGGCCGAGGCCAGAAGCTCGCGGGCGCGCTCGGCCGCCTGTATGGCGGCGTTGCCGGTCATCAGCGTGACGCGGCTCGAATAGCTGCCGAGGTCTACGGGCGTCAGGTCTGTGTCGGCCGTGACGACGCGGATGTCGAACGGGTCTATGCCGAGCACCTCGGCGACGACGTAGGCGAGCACGGAGTCAGACCCCTGCCCGATGTCGGTCGAGCCGCACTGGACGCAGACGCCGCCCTGGCGGTCGAGCCGGAGCTGCACGCCCGAGTGCGGCATCGAGTTCCAGTAGATGGGGAGCCCCGCGCCGCAGATGTAAGAGCTGCACGCGAGCCCGTAGCCCCGGCCGCGCGGGAGCTTGCGGAACTTGTTCTTCCAGTCCGAGCCCTCGACCACCTTCTCGATGCACGCGCCGAGCCCCATCGAGCCGACGCGGAGATAGTTGGCGGTCACGGTGTCGGGCTTGACCAGATGCTTGAGGCGCATCTCGGCCGGGTCGAGCCGCAGTTCCTCGGCCACCTTGTCCAACTGCACTTCGAGCGCGAAGCGCGGCTGCGGCGTGCCGTGCCCGCGCTTCGGGCCGCAGGGCGGCTTGTTCGTGAAGGCGCGCAGTCCGCGGAAGCGGTAGCGGGGCACCTCGTAGGTGACGGTCTGGAGCGCGCCCGTGTAGAAGGTCGAGGCCACGCCGTAGGAGCCGTAGGCGCCGCCGTCGAGGAACGACTGGAAGTCGAGCGCGGTGATGGAGCCGTCGCGCTTCACGCCGATTTTGCTCCTCATCAGGACGGGGTGGCGGCCGCGGTGGCAGTAGAAGACCTCCTCGCGCGTGAGCGTGACCTTGACGGGGCGCTTCGTCCGGCGCGAAAGCTCGCAGACGGCGATCTCGTGGTTGAAAGGGTCGGACTTGCCGCCGAAGCCGCCGCCGTTCGGCGTGGCGATGACGCGGACGTGCGCCGCCGGCATCTGCAAAGTTTTCGCGAGCGCGCGGTGGACGTAGTGCGGCGTCTGCGTCGAAGACCAGAGCGTGAGCTTCTGGTCGGCGTCGAAGTGCGCGACCGCGGCGTGCTGCTCCATCGGGAGGTGCGTGTTGCCCTCGTAGAAGAAGGTGTCCTCGCGGACGAGGTCGGCCTCGCGGAAGCCCTCGTCCATGTCTCCGAATTCGAGGTGGACGCTCTTGTGGACGTTGTTGTAGTCGCCGTAGTCGTGTATGCGCGGCTCGGAGGTTTCGACCGCCTCCTCGATGGAGGCGACCGCCGCGAGCGGTTCGTACACGACCTCGATGAGGTCTAGGGCTTCGAAGGCCGTGTCCTCGTCCACTGCGGCGACGGCCGCGACGGGGTCGCCGATGAAGCGCACCTTCTCGACGCAGAGCGCGTGCTCGTCCTGGCTCACGGGCAGGATGCCGTAGGGGACTGGCAGGTCGCGCCCCGTGATGACGGCGTGGACGCCGGGGAGTTGTAGCGCGCGGCTGTAGTCGATGGACTTGATGAGCGCGTGCGGGACGTGCGCCCGCAGCAGCTTGCAGTAGAGCATGCGCGGCAGCGTGATGTCGTCGGCGAACTTCGTCGCGCCGACGCACTTCGAGCGGGCGTCCACCTTGCGGAAGGGCTTGCCGACGACCTTCAAGTCCTTCCCGCCCCGCGCGCCGTCGCCGCCGAGTCTGGCGCGCCCCTTGCCGTTGCCCTCGTGACCGTTACTCGTAGCCATAGACGCTCTCTCGCGGCAGCTCCGCCTCTTCGCCCCGCAGCTTCGCGGCGGCCAGCTCGACCGCCTCGTAGATTTTGATGTAGCCGGTGCAGCGGCAGAGGTTGCCGCTCAGGGCTTCTTTTATCTCGTCGCGCGAGGGCTTCGCGTTCTGCGCGAGCAGCTCCTTGGCGACGAGGAGGAAGCCGGGCGTGCAGTAGCCGCACTGCGCCGCGCCCGTGTCGGCGAAGGTCTCCTGCAAGGGGTGGAGCCCGTCCTCGGTCGCCATCCCCTCGACCGTCTCGACGCGCCGCCCCTCGGCTTCGAGGCCGAGCATCAGGCAGGAGAGCACCGAGCGGCCGTCCACGAGCACGGCGCAGGTGCCGCACTCGCCCAGCTCGCAGCCGTGCTTCGTGCCGGTCAAGTTCAGGTCTTCGCGCAGGACTTCCAGCAGCGTCTTGTGCGGGGCGAAGGCGACCTCCGCCTCCTCGCCGTTGAGCGTGAACTGGATGTGTGCTTTCTGTCTGTTCGTCATTCTCTTCCGAGTCGGGAGCCGCCCCGGCGGGCGGAAAAGTTCATTCGCGGCCGCACGGGCGGGCCCGCGCGCCACTTCGCAAAGAGGCCATGATAGCAGTTCCGCGATTTAGACGCGAAGGAGGGGTGCCGCGCGGTGGGCGCACGGCGTGCTCGCCGGAAGGGGGCGGCCGCTCACTTGCGGCCGGGGCGGCCGCCGATGACCGACTGGAGCTTGGCGGCGCGCGCGGGGTCGAGGCGGCGCAGCGCGTTGTACTCGTCCTGCGCGCCCTTGCGGTTGCCGACGGCGAAGTAGGCGACGCCGAGGTTGTAGCGCGCCTGCGCGAAGTTCGGGCGGACGTTGATGGCCTGCTGGAACGCCTTGACGGCGGCCGGGTCCTGTTCGAGCCGCAGGTAGGCGTTGCCCATCAGGTAGAGGTCGTCGGGGTCGAGCGTGCGGCCGGCCTGGTTGTAGGCGCGGATGGCCGCGCCGAAGGAGGAGCGCGCCTCCTCGGCGCGGCCGAGCTTCTCCTGCGCGGTCGCGGCGTTGTAGTAGGCCCAGCCCTCGTCGGCCGGCTCGTGCTTGTGCTGGAGCGCGGCCTGCGCGGCCTGCAAAGCCTCTTCGTGCCGGCCGAGCTGGTTGAGGACGTAGGCGAGCAGGTTCTGCGTCTCGGGGTAGTTCGGCTTGAGGCGCGCGGCCGCCTGCGCCTCGGCGAGCGCCTCCTTCGGCTTGTCCTCGCGGACGAGGATGAAGCCGAGGACGTGGCGCGGCCAGTAGTTCTCGGGTTCGAGGCGCAGCGCCTCGCGCGCGGCGCGCGTGCCGCCCGCCATGTCGCCCGTGGTGGCGAGCGCCGCGCCGAGCATGGTCTGCACGCCTACGTTCTGCGGCGCGAGCCGCGCGGCATCCTGCGCCGTCTGGACGAGCTTCGCGTACTGGCCCTGGTAGTAGTAGAGCACCGACCGGCCGAGCATCGCGTCGATGCTGTCGGACTTGGCGGCCAGCGCCCGCGCGAAGGCGTCTTCGGCCTCGCGGTAGCGCAGCAGGCGCGTGTAGGCGCTGCCGAGTCCCGCGAGCGCCTCGGGCGACGAGGGCTGCGCGCGGAGCGCGGCCGTGAAGGCGGCGACCGCCTCCTCGTTGTGGTAGAGCGCGAGGTGCGCGTACGCCGTGCCGTACTGCGTCATGAACTGGTTAGGGTCGGCCGCGCGCAGCGCCGCCAGCCCCTCCTCGGCGCGGTCAGTGGCGACGTAGGCGTTGCCGAGCAGCATCTTCGCCGCCGCGTTCTGCGGCGCGAGCCGCGCGGCCTGCTCCAGCGGCGCGACGGCCTCCTTCGCGCGGTTCAGCTTCATCAGCAGGAAGCCGACGGAGAAGTTCGCGTCCGCGGCGAACTGCGGGTCGGAGGTCGCGCGCCGGAGGGATTCGAGCGCCTTGTCGTCGCGCCCCGACTGCATGTAAGCCTTGCCGAGGAAGTAGTGGCCGGTCGGGCCGATGTCGCCGAGCGGGGCGGCCTGCTCAAGCGCGTCGGCCGCCTCCTTGTAGTGCTGGAGCGCGAGGTGTATGGCGCCCGTGTTGACGAGCGCCTCGCGCGCGCGCGGGTTCGGCCGCGCCGCGAGGACGTTCGAGAAGGCGGCGAGCGCGTCGGCCGACTGCCCGAGGTTCATGAGGGCGACGCCGAGCCCGTAGTTGGCCTCGACGTGGCGCGCGTCGGCGCGCACGGCCTTCTGGTAGCTCTCGGCCGCGCGCCGCCAGTCCTTCTTCGAAAGGTACTCGGCGCCCTTCTGCGCCTGCCTGTCGGCCTCGGGGGTCTTCTGGGCCGAGGCGGCCGGCGCGAACAGCAAGGCGGCCAGCAGAATGAAGCCGGCCGCCGCGAAAGTGTTGGTTCTCTTCATTGCTTCAGGAAGTAGACAGTAGACAGTAGACAGTAGACAGTAGGAAAACCTTTGTAGTCGGATCGTTCGGGTGTCAGCGTCAACGCGCGCAACGCGGAGCGCTACTGTCTACTGTCTACTGTCTACTGCCTACTGTCTACTCAGTACCCCTTAATGAGCCGCAGGATCAGTTCGGCCTCGGCCTTGTTGCGGGTGTTGGGGGCGAAGTTGAAGTTGTCGCGGCCGTTGATCTTCTGCACGGGCTTGATGTGGAAGGCGCCGACCTCCGAGCCGACGAAGGCGTTGGTCTTCGCCTCCTTGATGTTCGCGTCCTCGGCGTCGAAGGTGTCGCGGCCGTCGTTGGCCTTGAAGCTCACGCCGGTCTTGGTGACGAAGAAGGAGCCCTCGCAGTAGGAGCTGAAGTTGCCGCTGTGGTCGTGGTAGACGTGGAAGGCGGCGGCGCCGCCGCGCTCGATGGCGGCGCGCATCGCCTGCTCGGCCGTCGAGACGTTCTGGCTGTAGTAGAGCGCGACGGTGCCGAGGATGGAGAAGGCGGTCGGCTGCTGCGGGTCGAGCTGCGCGGCCTGCTGCGCGTAGCGGATGGCGCCGTTGAAGTCGCTCGACGCGGCGGCCGAGTTGGCGCGGTCGATGAGGTCGTCGTAGTCGGGCGCGTTGTTCGCGCCCGCGTTCGCGGCCGGGCCGAAGGGCGAGTCGTCGCCGCGCGCGTTCGAGGCCGTCTCGGACGTGGCCTTCTCGGTGATGGCGCCGACGAGCGAGCGGTTGCCGCCCGCGGCCGTTATCTCGCGCGCGACCTCGGGCGTCACGCGGAAGTTGACGCCGCGCTTCTCGACGAACTGCTCGACGCGCGCGGGCGCGATGCCGCCCTGGAGCATCGTCACGATCTCGGCCTTCGAGAGCGGCGGCCCGTCGGGGACGTTGGCCGCGGAAGTGCCGGGCGCGCTCGTCACGCGCGGCGTCGCCGCCGGGCGCGGCGTGGCGGCCGCGGCGGCCGCCGCCGGCCGGTAGTTGGCGCGCGCCGCCGCGATGATTTCGGGGCGCGCGCCGACCGATTGCAGGTCGGACTCGTCGGCCGCGGTCATCTCGAAGTCCACGCCGCGCCGCTCTATCTGCTGCACCAGCTCGCGCGTCGTCAGGCCGTTGATCTTGACGGCGTTGACGAGCCCCTGCTTGGTGATGGGCTTCTTCGTCTGCGCCGACGCGCCGGCCAGAACGAGGAGCGCCGCGCAGCACGCGGCCGCCAGCGCGAAGAAGAGAACTCTGCCTCTCGGAACCTTACGGGTAGACATGCGTTGCACCTCACTCGGAACAGTAGACAGTAGACAGTAGACAGTAGACAGTAGGAAAACCTTTGTAGTCGGATCGTTCGGGTGTCAGCGTCAACGCGCGCAACGCGGAGCGCTACTGTCTACTGTCTACTGTCTACTGTCTACTCATATCACTGGTCGAGCGCGCGCAGGGCGGCCTCGCGGCGCTTGCGCGCGGCGTCCGCGCCCGAGTCGGCGGGCTTCGGCCTCTGCTGCGCGGGCTGCTTCGGCTGCTGCGCGGCGCGCGGCGTCGAGCCCTGCGAGGCGGAGCCAGCCGTCTCGCGGGCGCCGGGGGCGGCGGGCTGCTCGATGGGCGCGAGCGTCGTCCCGGAGGGCTGGGGCGCCACCGTCATGTCGGTCGTGGCGGCCGGGGGTTGCGTGCCCGCGTCGGCGGCCGGCTGCGGGGCTTGCGGCTGCTCGGCCGGCTGCGCCGCCGGCTTGGCCGAGTCCTCGGCGAGCGCGGCCGGCTTCACGGGCTCCTTCTTGCCCCCCGGCCCGCCCTTGAAGGCGAAGAAGGCGACGGCGCCCACGACGACGAAGAGCGCGACGACGGCCGCGACGCCCGCGCCCGCGATGTAAACCCACTTCCTGCTCCCCGCCGGCTTAGCCTGCGCGGCCTGCGGCGCGAACGCCTGCGGCGGGGCGGCGGGCGCCGGGCCGATGCGCGTCTCCTTCGCGCCCCCCGCGGAGTGCGGGGCCTGCGGCGGCGCGCCGATGCGCGTCTCCTTGGCCGCGGCCGCGTTCGCGGCGGGCTGGTCGATGATGGTCGAGGCCAAAGGGTCTTGCGCGCCGAGGCCGGGGTTGGAGGCTTGCGTCTGCGCCGCCTGCGCGCCGGGGTTCGAGGGCGCGCCGGGCCGCGAGGGCTGCGCGCCCGTTTGCGGCTGCGTCTGGAAGCCGGGCTGCATCGGCACGGTCGCGAAGGGCGACGGCGGGTAGCTCGAAGGCGGCTGCGAGACGGGGCGCGTGCCGTAGGCGTTGGGGTCGCCGACGGCGAGCGGCTCGATGCGCCCCGTGGCGGAGAAGCCGGCGTTGAGGAGGAAGGCGCGGAACTCGTAGGCGCTCTGGAAGCGCTGCGCGGGGTCTTTCGCAATCGCCCGCCAGATGGCCTGCTCGACGGCCTCGGGGACGGCCGGGTTGAGCTGGCGCGGCGGGACGGGGAACTGCTCGATCTGCGCCTTCATCAGCTCGAACTCGTTCTGGATGTCGAACGGGCAGCGCCCGGTCAGCATCTCGTAGAGGAGCATGCCGAGGCTGTAGATGTCGGAGCGCGCGTCCGTCTCGAAGCCGCGTACCTGCTCGGGCGACATGTACTCGATGGTGCCGATGATGTTGCCCTGGCGGGTCATGCGCGCGGTGCCGAGGATGCGGGCGATGCCGAAGTCGAGGACTTTGAGCGTGCCCTTCTCGGTGAGCATCATGTTGGCCGGCTTGATGTCGCGGTGGATGATGCCGTAGTTGTGCGCCTCCTGGATGCCGTCCAGGACTTGGCAGAAGATGGGCACGGCCTGCTCGACGGGGATGGCGCCGCGCTGCTGGATGACGTGGTCGAGCGTGACGCCGCGGACGAACTCCAGCACCATGACGTAGCTGTCGCCCTGCCGCATGAAGTTGAAGAGCGTGGCGATGTTCGGGTGGTTGAGCTTGGCGAGCGTGACGGCCTCGCTGCGGAACCGCTCGACGACCTGCTGCTGGCTGGCGAGTTCCGGCCGCAGGAACTTGATGGCCACCTCGCGCTCCAGCATCATGTCCACCCCGCGGTAGACCTCGCCCATGCCGCCCTCGCCGAGCTTCTGCTCGATCTTGTAGTTCCCGAATACCTGTCCGATCATATTGCCTCCAGCTCGCGCGTCACGCGCATGTTCTCGGCCCCGGCCGCCCCCGCGCCCTCGGGCACGATGCGGATGATGCCCACGGTGATGTTGTCGTGGCCGCCGCGCTCCTTGGCCGTCCGGATGAGGCGCTCGCCCGCGGCGTGCGCGTCCTCGGACTCGTTGAGCGCGGCGGCGATCTCGTCGTCTAAGACGAGGTCGTAGAGCCCGTCCGAGCAGAGCAGGTACTGGTCGCCCTCGTGCACGTCGAGCGGCTCGACGGTCGAGACCTCGACCTCGGGGGTCGTGCCGAGCGCGCGCAGGATGACGTTCTTGTCCTCGTGCGTGCGCGCCTGCTCCTTCGTGATAAGCCCCATCTTCACCATCTCGTTGACGGCCGAGTGGTCTTCCGACAACTGGTAGAGCTGCCCCGCGCGCAGCATGTAGAGCCGGCTGTCGCCGACGTGGGCGGCGTAGGCGCGGCCGCCGCAGAGCGCGAGCGCCGTGCAGGTCGTGCCCATGCCGTGCTTGGCGGAGTCGGCGGCCGCCTCCCTGAAGATGACGCGGTTGGCCTCCTCGACGGCCGAACGCAGCGCCTCGCCGGGCGCGGCCTGCGCCTCGTAGTAGACGCGGCTGGAGATGTCGGCGGCCATCTGGCTGGCGACCTCGCCGGCCGAGTGGCCGCCCATGCCGTCGGCGACGACGACGAGCAGCCCCTTCTCGGCGAGCTGGCGCGGGTCGGACGGGCGGTGCAGGCGGCCGGAGTCCTCGTTGATCTCGCGCACGCAGCCCACGTCCGTCTGGACGCTAGCGTCTATCTCGAAGGCCGGCGGCGCCTCGTAAACCCGCGTCTCCTTAGCCGGCGGCTCGGATGCCCTCTTTTTACCGAACATGTTCTCTCCCCTTGCATGAAAAGCCGCGCGCCCGGCCGCGCGGGAACTCACCTCTTCGCCAGCGTGTACATGAACGCCTTCTTCTCGCCGACGACGAACTCGACGGGCTCGTCCGAGTAGCCGTCGCGGCGCAGCGTCAGCCGGACGCGCTCGCCGAGACGGCCGCGCACCGTGTAGGGCGTCGTCCCGACCCTCTCCTCGCCGCGGTAGACCTCCGCCTTGCCGTCCGAGACCGTGATCTCGACGACGCGCTCCGAGCCCGCGGCGCCCGGCGACGGCGCGAGCCCGCGGGCCGTGTTCGACGGGTTCGCCGCCGCCGCGGCGGAGTCGCCCGCCTCCTCCCCGCCGCCGAAAGGGGCGAGGAACACGTACCCGATGACGACGACGAAGGCGAGCACGACGAGCGCCGCCGCCCCGCCGACGAAGAGCGGCAGCCCCTTCGGCCATCCGCCCGGCTTCGACCCGGCGTAGGCGGTCGCGGCCTCGCTCACGGACTGGCTGACGCCCGGCCGCGTGACGGCCGCGGAGAGCCGGCGCGCGTCGGCGAGCAGCTCGGCGGCAGAGGCGTAGCGCTCCGCGGGGTTCTTCTTCAGGCAGCGCGCGATGATGGCCGCCGCCTCGCGCGGGAGCCCCGGGCTCAACTGCGCCGGCGGCGCGTAGTCGGCGCGGCCGATGCGGTCGCAGAGGTCGCCGACGGTCGTCGCCTCGAAGGGCGTCCTTCCGGTGACCATCTCGTAGAGCAGGACGCCGAGCGCCCAGATGTCGCCGCGCGCGTCGGCCGCGCCGCCGCGGATGAGTTCGGGCGCGAGGTACTGGAGCGTGCCGATGACGGAGCCGGTCTGCGTGAGCTGCTCGGAGGTCTGCCCCTTGGCGATGCCGAAGTCGAGGAGCTTGACCTGACCGCCGGAGCTGATCTTGATGTTGTTGGCCTTGATGTCGCGGTGGATGACGCCGTGGCGGTGGATGTATTCGACGGCCTCGCAGACCCGCTCGAAGACGTAGGCGGCCTCTGCGAGCGGCAGCGCCGCGCCGTAGGCGCTGACGCGCTCGGAGACCGTCTGGCCGTCCACGTACTCCATGATGATGCAGGGCTGGCCCTGCACCTCGCAGAAGTCGAAGAGCGTGGCGACGTTCGGGTGCTGGAGGCTGGCCTGGATGCGCGCCTCGTTGAAGAAGCGCTGGACGAAGTCGGGCCCCTGCGTGCCCTGCGTCAACACCTTGACGGCCGCGACCCGCCCGATCTTCGAGTGCACCGCGCGGTAGACCTCGCCCATCCCACCCGCGCCGAGGAAGTCCACGACGCGGTACTCGCCGACCGTCTGGTTGGTGTCGAAGGCTCGGGACATAAGACAGAGTAGACAGTAGACAGTAGACAGTAGACAGTAGAAAAAACTTCCCAGTTGGGCACTCAGCTTGTCGGCGGCGGCCGGCGGAGCCCTACTGTCTACTGTCTACTGCCTACTTCCCCGCCTACTTCCCCATCAGCTCGCGCCCGTAGCGGATGGGCACGGCGAAGGTGACGGCGGTGCGGCCGTCGGAGAGGCCGGCGTAGAAGATGGCGATCACGCGGCCGTGGTCGTCGAAGACGGGGCCGCCCGAGTTGCCGGAGCCGGTCGTGTTGATCTGGAGCTGGTACGAGTCGCCGATGACCGAGACGGTCGTCGAGGCCGCCTTCTCCGCCCCGGCCGCGCCCTCCGAGTTGCGGTAGATGCGGCCGATGTTGCCGACCGTCACGGTCGGGTCGGGGATTTCGACGGCCTGCGTCTCGGTGTTGATGGCGTCCTGCGACTTGACGATGCCGTAGACCGGCGCCGAGATGGCGGGGTAGCCGAGCACCACGGCCGTCTCGCCGGCCTGTATGGTGTCGTAGTTGTCGTTAATCTCGACGGCCGGGACGGTGCCGGGGCTGTCGACCTTGATGAGCGCCACGTCGTGGCGCGGGCTGACGGAGGCGATCTTCGCGGAGAGCTGGCGCTCCGACTTCGGGAAGAGGACTTCGAGGTGGTCGTTGCGGCCGTCGTAGGCGATGTTGTCCTGCTTGGTCTGCGCCGGAATCCAGTTGGCCGGCGCCTGCTGCACGACCGCGATGGGCTGCATCTTCCCGTCGGGGCCCTGGCCGACGAGCAGGCCGTTGTCGGCCGACGGCGGGAACTGGTAGGCCGACTTCCACGCGGCCGCGACGTGGCGGTTCGTCAGGATGAAGCCGTCGGACGAGACGGCGAAGCCCGAGCCGGTGTGGCGGCCGCCGATGCCGACGTTCAGCGAGTTCGAGTTGTAGGTCAGGTAGGGCTCGATGGAGTCGCCGACCTTGACGTAGAGCGCCGTGGGCCGCCCCTGGTACATCGTGTACTGGTGGTAGACGAGCCCGTTGCCCTGCTGCGAGACGAGCTTCCAGGAGGCGTCGATCTTGACGACGGCCTTGCCGTAGTTGTTGACCACCTCGGCCGGCTTCATCGCCGCGGTCGCGGCCTCCGAAGCCTTCGCCTCGTCGAGCCCCTTCTTGAGCGAGCTGATCTCGGTCGTGGCCGCCGACTTCGTGCGCCAGATGAGATAGCCGCCGACGCCGCCGAGCACGACGACGATTAAAACGATGACGGCCGCGCCGACGGCCATGAAGGTGCGCCCCTGGCTCTTCTTCGCCTCCTGCACGTTCTGCGCGACGATGCGCTCGACAGTGGCCTTGCCGACGCCGCCCGAGGGCGCGGGCGAGGTCTGCGGGAAGGTAGGGGCGGGGCCGCCGGGGACGCGCGTGGCGGGCGCGCCCGGCATGGTCGGGGCGGTCGGGCTGGTCTGCGCGATGCGCGTGGCCTTGGTCGCGCCGGCCGGGCGCGGCTCGACGTCGAAGATGAAGGCGGGGCCGCCGGGGCCGAGCTGCACCTGGTCGCCCGGGTTGACGCGCACGGCGCCCGCCACGCGCTGGTTGTTCACGAACGTCCCGTTGCGGCTGTTCAGGTCGGTGACGACGAACTGCGAGGGGTCGTTGGGGTCCTGCGCGATCCTGGCGTGCTGGCGCCCGACGAGGTCGTCGCGGTCTGGGTCGTACTTCACCGTGGCCGACTGGTCGCGCCCGAGGATCAGCTCCTTGACGTGTGCGAGCGGGAACTCCTCCACCTGGTTGGCCTTCGAGCCACTGAGGTGCTTGAGAACGATGCGTTCCATTGGGTCTCTCCTTCAGGGTCTCACTGGACGGTTCGGCTGGCCGCGCCGGCGCGTGTGGCGGCGTCGCGCGCGCGCCCGCTCGCGCGGCGGGCGGCGGCCGCCCCGACGAAGGGGGCGACGGCGGCGGCAGTCTTCTGTGTCGTTAAGATAACGCGTGAAACAGGGCCGGCCGGGCTCACGCCGGAGCCGCGGAAAATCCCGCGCCCGGGCGGCGCACGAGCCGGCGGGTTCGGGCGACGGGGACGTACTGTTTCAAGGTTTTACCGCAGGCGGGTAAAGCGTTGACTCGCAAAGCCGGTTGTGACTGCGGCGCACACTCAAACAGCGAGGGTCGGACGCGCGTCGTCGGGTTTCGTTTCGTCCTGCCTCGTGGTCACGGCGGCAGATTATACAACAAAGCGCCGCGGCCGCAAGTCCGCGTCCCGCGGAAGCTTAAATAAAGTCGGAATCGCCCGCGCGCTCCCGAATCGGCGCCGCCCGGGGCCTAACCTTCGCCGGTCGTGCGCGCCTTCTGGCGGGCGGGGT
Source organism: Pyrinomonadaceae bacterium (assembly GCA_036389815.1). Classification (GTDB taxonomy): domain Bacteria; phylum Acidobacteriota; class Blastocatellia; order Pyrinomonadales; family Pyrinomonadaceae; genus QHXN01. The sequence goes on from DASVWB010000032.1 coordinate 15,265, forward strand.
GGAGGACGATGTTGTCGATGAGGCGTGTGCGGCCGACGTGCGCGGCGAGCGCGATGAGGACGGGCCGGTCTTCGGGGATGCGGTCGAACTTCTCCATCGTCTCGGCGTCCACGACGCCGACGTACTCGACGCGCGTCAGCGGCTCGGCGTCCACCTGCGCGCGGACGGCCTCGGCGAGCCGGCGGGCGTTGCGCTCGCCCTCGTTGTAGACCTCGCGCGCCTGCGCCAGCGCGCGGTAGAGCACCGAGGCCGCCCTGTGCTGCTCGTCGGTCAGGTAGGCGTTGCGCGACGAGAGCGCGAGGCCAGTCTGCTCGCGCACCGTGGGGAGGACGACGACCTCGATGTCGAAGGCGAGGTCGCGCACGAGGCGGCGGACGACGAGCGTCTGCTGCGCGTCCTTCTGCCCGAAGAAGGCGAAGTCGGGGCGGACGGTGTTGAAGAGGACGGTGAGCACGGTGGCGACGCCGCGGAAGTGTCCGGGGCGGGCCGCGCCCTCCATCGTCTCGGAGAGCCCCTCGACGTTGACGTAGGTGGCGAAGCCCTTCGGGTAGACCTCCTCGGCCGGCGGGGCGAAGATGTAGTCCACGTTGTAGTCGGCGAGCTTCGTGGTGTCGCCCGTCAGGTCGCGCGGGTAGCGCTCGAAGTCCTCGCCCGCGCCGAACTGCGCGGGGTTGACGAAGACCGAGACGATGACCACGTCGCACATCCGGCGCGCCTCGCGCACCAGCGAGAGGTGCCCCTCGTGCAGCGCCCCCATCGTCGGCACGAGCCCGATGGTCTTGTCCTCCTCGCGCCGGAGTTTCCGCGCGACGCTCGCCATCCGCTGCCTGCGGTTGATGATTTCCATTTCAGAGAGTCTGGAGTCTGGAGTCTGGAGTCTGGAGTCTCATATTTTTGAAGCCCGGAGCCGCTGTGCGAGTGCGAGTGTCATGCGAGATACTTCATCCAGGAGAGAATACATCGCGTCGAACTCCGCCCGCTCCACATAGGTTAAATCCAGTGCAACGTACAGGTGCGACTGAACCTCCGAGACCGAGCCATGTGCCATGTTGAGGAAATTGTCGAACTCCTTATCCGAACGCCTGCCGAAGCCTTCGGCGATGGTTGCCATTATCGAAACGCTTGCACGACGTACCTGATCGCGCAGGCCGTAATCCTTAGCGAACTC
>DASVWB010000033.1:0-10610 GCA_036389815.1 Pyrinomonadaceae bacterium
TGTACGCGCCGTCGGGAATCTCTTTGAACTGGAAGCGCCCCGCCTCGTCGGTCGTCGTGCCGTTGTTCGAGAGGCGGCTCGTGTCGTAGTAGAGCGCCGCCGTCTCCTCCGAGGCGTCGTCCCTGCGCACGATGGTGACGCGCGCGCGCGCGACGGGGCGCCCGTCGCGGCGCGAGCGCACTTGCCCGGCGACCGTGCGCAGCGCGCGCTCCGGGATGACCACGTCCACGTCGGCGCGCTCCTCGCCCGCCGCGACCTTGACCGACTCGGCCTCCTTCACGCCGGAGGCCGAAGGGTGGTAGGTCACGAGGAAGTGCTGGCCGGCCAGCTCTTCGATCACGTTCGGGGCGCCGTAGGGGCGCGCGCCTCTCGACTCCGCGCCGTGCACGGCCGCCTCCGTGACGGAGACGTAGTACTCGCCCGGCGGCAGGCCGGCGACGCGGAACTGCCCGCGGTCGTCCGTCCTGTTCAGCATGAACGCGCTCAGGCCGCTCGGCAGGAGCCTGCGGAGCCGCCCTTCGGAGTCGCGCCGCACGATGTGGACGGTGACGGAGGGCGCCGGGTCGCCGTCGGCGTAGGTGACGCGGCCGGAGAGGGCCGCGCCGCGGCGCGCGTGCACCGTGACCGTCGCGTCCTCCTTGCCGTTGACCTCGACCACGTCGAAGAACTTGCGCCCCTCGCCGAAGTCGGGCAGGCCGGGCGCGCGCAACTCGTCGAAGGTCATGAACCCCGTCGGCGAGATGACGCCCGGCACGCCCACCGCGACGACGTAGGTGCCGGCGCGCACCTTGCGGATGGTGAAGTAGCCGCGCGCGTCCGTCAGCGCGCCGAACTCCGTGCGGTCGCCGGTCTCGCCGAGGAGCGTGATCTGCGCGCGGCGGACGGGGCGCTCCGTGTCGTCGTAGACGACGCGGCCGCGCACGGTCGATTCGGCGGGCCGCTCCTTCTCGGGCGCGCGCGCCTCTTCCTGACGAGCGCGCCGCGCGCGGGGCGCGGCCGCGGAGGAGGACGCGAGCCCCGCCTCGGCCGGCACGAGCAGCGCGCCGGCGAGCGCGAAGAGCGCCGCCGCCGGGAGCAGCAGCCGCGCGAGTCTGCCTGTGCGATTCTTCGTCATGCCTTCGGCCCGCGCCGGCACGCGCCGGGTTGTCCGCGCCTACTTCGACTTCGGGGGCGCAAGCGGCTTGCCGCCCGCGTCCTTCTTCTGGATGCCGGACTTGTCCATGTAGAAGGAGAGGCGGCCCGAGCGGCCGTAGCGCGCGGGCTCGGCCGCCGCCGCGTAGGACTTTTTGTCGGCGGAGACGTTGACGGTGAAGCGGTAGCCCGTGGTCTCTGTGCCGAGGATGTCCTGCGGGACGTAGCCGGCGCGGACGAGCGCGCCGAGGTCCGCGTAAGCCCCCGCGTTCTGGAGCGCGTAGGCCAGCTCGGCCGCCTGTATGCGCTTGAGCATGTCCTCGGCCTCGGACTCGTGCGCGACGATGCGCTGCTCGAAGAAGAACTTCTTGCCCTGCTTCTTCACCTCGGCGGCGGCCTCGCGGTCGCCGACGACCCACGCGCCGCCGGGCCCGCGCAGCAGGAAGACCGGCTCGACCTTAACGTCCTTCTCCTCGCCCGTCTTCATGAAGACGGTGGCCTCCTCGCCGCTGACCTGCTCGCCCGTGAAGTCGAAGTCGGGCGGCACCTGCGCGGCGAGGCGCGCGAAGTCGACGCGCAGGTCTTCCAGCTCCTCGGCGCTCAGGCCCTCGACGGCCGGGCGGTAGACCGACATCCAGAGCGCGTCGCGGAAGCGCCCCTCGCGCAGCGCCGTGTAGAAGGCGCGCGCCACCTCGGTCGGCGTCGAGGGCTGCGCGGCGGCGGCGGCGGGCGCGGGCTTCGCGGCGGCGGCCGTCGTCTTCTGGTTCGGCTGCGCCGCCGCGCTCGCGGCCGCGGCGGCGGCGAGGCAGAGCGCGAGCGCGCGGGTCTTGAGCTTCGTGCGTCTGTTCATCTCGGGTAAGTCTTTCGGCAAGGGGGAACGGGGAGGCGTGCAAGGAGACTTCGGCTTCAAAGTCCTCCGCAAAGAGAACGGCTGACCGCGGGCCGCCTCTGCCGGCCCACGGTCAGCCATTTTTCCACCCGCGCGCGCGCGGGGTCAAGCGCCGCCCGGCCTAGCGCTCGGCCGCGCCGGCGCGCCCGCTCCCCAACACCCACTCGCGCCCGACCGCGTAGAGCAGCACGGCGAGCAGGATGAACGGGATGACGCCGAGCGCGTCCGACCACGGCCCGGCGTGGAACGGGTTCGTCTCGCCGAAGTGCTCCATGCTCTTGTTGAAGCCGGCGAACCACGGCACGCCCGCGAGGAACGCGATGATGATGCCCGCAATCGCGCCGCCCGCGATGTAGCCGGAGGCCATCAGCACGCCCGGGCTCTTGTCGCCCTCCGCGACCAGCTCGTCCTCCGTCAGGTTGCGGTGCGCGAGGCTGCGGCGCAGGTACTTGTCCACGAGGTAGCGCACCATGCCGCCGACGAAGATGGGCGACGAGGACGAGAGCGGCAGGTAGACGCCCACGGCGAAGGCGAGCGAAGGGATGCCCGCCATCTCCAGCACGACCGCGATCATCACGCCGAGCAGGACGAGCCCCCACGGCAGCTCGCGGTTGAGGATGCCCTTGATGATGTAGCTCATCAGCGTCGCCTTCGGCGCGGCGAACTTGTCCACCTCGCGGCCGCCCTCGGTCGCCTTGAAGCTGCCGTTGATGCCGGGGTCGACGAAGTACTTTGGCGCGCCCGACTCGTCAACGAGGTACTTGCCCGCCTTCGAGCCCTGCTCGTCCACCTTGAACCAGACGCGGTACTGCGCGGGGTCTGAGATGCCCTGGTCGCCCGGCACCGTCTCGCGCTCGGGCCCGAGGCGGGAGGTGTCGGCGCGCACCTCGGCCGGCAGGCTCATCTTCGAGGCCGGCACGTAGACGGTCGCCGCGCTGTTCAGGCTGATGAGGATCGGCCCGAGCACCAGCGCGGAGGCGCCCGCGCCGACGAGGATGGCGATCTGCTGCCGCCACGGGGTGGCGCCGACGAGGAAGCCGGTCTTCAGGTCCTGCGAGGTCGTGCCGCCGTTCGAGGCCGCGATGCAGACGATGGCGCCGATGGAGAGCGCGGTGACGTAGTAGCCGGGCCCCGTCCAGCCGATGATGAGGAAGATGAAGCAGGTCAGCAAAAGCGTCGCCACCGTCATCCCCGAGATGGGGTTCGAGCTGGAGCCTATCTCGCCCGTCAGCCGCGACGAGACGGTCACGAAGAGGAAGCCGAAGGCCACGATGAGAATCGCGCCCAGCAGGTTGAACTGGAGGTGGAGGTGCGGGATGAGCATGATCGAGGCGATGAGCACGACGATGCCGCCCAGCACGAACTTCATCGAGAGGTCGCGGTCGGTGCGCGGCCCCGACGCGGCGGCGGCCTGCCCGCCGCGCAGGTCTGCAATCCCGCCCTTCAGCCCGTGCCAGATGGTCGGGAGCGAGCGCACGAGGCTGATGATGCCGCCGGCGGCCACGGCGCCCGCGCCGATGTAGAGCACGTAGGCGTTGCGCACCGCGTCCGGGTCCATCTCCGAGATGGGCGTCGTCCCCGGCGGGACGATGGTCGGGCCGAGGAAGCGGCCGAAGAACGAGATCATCGGGATGAGCACGAGGTAGGCGAGCACGCCGCCGGCCGCCATGATGGAGGCGATGCGCGGCCCGATGATGTAGCCGACGCCTAAGAGCGCCGGGCTCGACTCGACCGAGACGGAGGCGTTGGCGAACGGGTCGCCGAAGACCTTCGTCGGATACTCCTTCCAAGTGTAGAACGCCTTCATCAGCGTCGTGTAGACGAGGCCGATGCTGAAGCCGGCGAAGATGGTCTTCGCGCCTGCGTTCGACGCCTCGCCGGCGCCCGCCCTCTCCCACTCGGCGCGCGCCGCGTCCGAAGCCTGCGCGCGCGACTCGTCGGACGCGCCCGCCTTCAAGACCTCCGCGCACGCGGTGCCTTCCGGGTACTTCAAGAGGCCGTGCTGCTGCACGATGAGCGCGCGCCTGAGGGGTATCATCATCAGGATGCCGAGCAGGCCGCCGAGCGCGGCGACGAGGATGGGGCGCACCAGCTCCAGGTCGAAGCCGAGGATCATGATGGCCGGCATCGTGACGCCGACGCCGAAGGCGATACTCTCGCCGGCAGACCCGGCCGTCTGCACGATGTTGTTCTCAAGTATCGTGGCGTTGCGCCCGCCCAGCTTCGAGAAGACGCGGAAGAGCGTGATGGAGATGACGGCCACGGGTATCGAGGCGCTCACCGTGAGGCCGACCTTGAGCACGAGGTAGAGCGAAGAGGCCCCGAAGATCATGCCGAGGATGGTGCCGACGACGACGGCGCGCACCGTCAGCTCGGGCATCACGGTCTCGGCGTCGATGTAGGGGCGGTAGGCGACCGCGTGCGCCGCGTCCGGCTTGAAGCCGACCACGTCCGGGTACTCGTTCGTCGAGGCGACCGGATGCTTGGCAGGGTCAAGTGCGTCTGACGACATCAGAAATGACCTCCGAAAGATTCTCTTTCGAGCGACAAGGGAAGAGACTTTTATGGGGACTTTGCGGCGCTACTTTACACGCGCGCGGCGTCGAAGGCAAAAGTAAAAAGTGAAGGGTGAGCGGGGAAGTTAATAAAAGTCCCGCGCGCGTCCGGCGCGTCCACACCTTTGCCTTTTGCCTTTTTACTTCCGCCTTTCTAGGGCTTGCAGACGCGGCAGGGGCGGAAGCCGGCGGCGCGGGCGGCGGCGGGCGAGTCGAAGTCGGCGCGCTGGCGCGGCGTGATCTTCGCGGCCCAGTCGCAGTCGGCGAGGTGGTAGATGTTCAGGCTGCGGTTGCCGACGACGGGGCGCGCGGCCTGCTGCGGCGGCGTCGCGGCGGCGGCGGGGGCGGCGGCGCCGAAGAGCGAGGCGGGCGGGGGCGCCCCGGCGGCGGCGGGCGGCCCGGAGAGCGGCAGGGGCAGGGCGGGGCCCGCCGCGGAGGCCGGCGCCGACTCGGCCTCGTAGACCGCGCGGAAGAGGCCGTAGAAGAGGCAGAGCCCGAGCAGCATGGCGAAGGTGAGCAGCATCCCCGCGAGCGTGTCGCCGACGCCCAGCGCCAGCCAGAGGTGCCGCAGCAGGAAGTTGTGCAGCGGTATCCACCAGATGTAGCCGTAGGAGTTGCCGAAGACGTTCTTCGCGTGGAAGAGCGTGTTGCCGCGCAGGTCCGCCGGGTCGCGCGGCGCGGGGCGCGCGTGCCGCTGCGCCGCGACGGCGCCGCCCGGCCCCGCGTTGAAGATGCTCTGGACGGTCTGCGAGGCGGGCGTCTGCGGCGAGGGGCGCTGGCGCTGGCGCGAGGCCCAGAACCCTTCGGGCACCGGCGCGGGCGCGGCGGCGGGGGCGACCTCGCGCGTCCGGCCGCGCACGTCGAGCCCCGGGGGCGCGTTCATCCAGACCGGCAGCGACGAGTTGACCTGCACCAGGTCTGTCAGCGGCGGCGTCTCCGCGGGGCCGGCGAGCGCGGCGAGTCTGAGGGCGGCGGCGAGGCGCGCGTGCTCCCCGCCCATCGCCTCGACCTTGCGGAAGAGCGCGGACGAGTCGGGGTCTGCGAAGTCGGCGCGCGTGAAGATGAGGTTCTCGTCGTGGTGCTCGCGCCAGAGGTCGGGGCGCTCGGCCAAGGAGACGAGCGAGAGGTAGACGACGAGCGCGGAGAAGTTGTCGGTGTCGCGCGAGAAGTGCGTCACGTTGCGCGCGGGGTGCTGGTAGTGCTGGTGCCCGACCTCGCTCGCCCTGAAGCCTTCGAGCGCGGGGGCGTACATGCCGTCGAGGTCTACGAGGCGGAGCCGGCCGCCGCCGACGATGATGTTGCCGTGCTGGAGGTCGCCGTGCGCGACGCCGGCCGCGCGCAGCGAGGCGCAGAGGCGCAGCCACTCTTCGGCGAGGTGGAGCAGCGCGTCGCGCCGCCCGACGGCCTCGTCCAGATAAACGTCGAGCGTCGGCCCTTCGACCCACTCCATGACGAGCGCGGGGTAGCGGCGCCCCGCCACGAGGATGCCGCGCGGCAGGTACTTGAAGAGCGGGAGCGCGCCGACGCGGTGCGCGTCGAGGTGTTCGTCGAGCGCGCGGTAGCGCTCCTCGCGGTCGCCGAGGAAGCCGCGGAAGCAGCGCACGGCCAGCGACTCGCCCGCCCCGTCGGCCGGGTTCAGCTTGAAGACGTAGGCGAACTGCCCCGAGGTGACGAGCGGCATCCCCAGGCGGTCTACGGCCGGCACCAACGCCTTCAGCGAGGGCTCGTCGAAGCACACGGCCGGGCACTGCACCGCCTCCGCGTAGTGCCTCGCCGTCGGCCAGAAGTTCGTCGTCGGGGGATGCATAAGAGTGAAGTAGACGGTAGACAGCAGACAGTAGGCAGTAGGAAAACTTTCGACAGGAGAATCGTTCGGGTGTTAGCGCCAATGCAGCAACGCGGAGCGCTACTCGCTACTGTCTACTGTCTACCGTCTACTCAGAGCAATTCTCACCGCCGCCACGTCGTCGTCCTTCATCCGCGCGGCGGCGCGTTCGCGGCGGACGAGGTCGGAGAGGGCGGTATTGTCCGACGCGGCGAGCAGAGAATCAAACCGCGCGGCCTCGGGGTCGCGCCGGGCGAGCGAGCCGAGGTACCAGGCGGCGAGCGCGTCCGTCATGAGCAGGAAGGTGTCGCCCGGCTCGGCCGCGCCCCCGGCCTCGACCAGCCGCGCGAGCGCCGCCGCGCGCATCCCTTCGCTCGAAGGGACGAGCGGCGGCGACGTGCCGAAGCCGCCCTCTTCCGAGACGGGCAGCGCCGCGAGCACTTCCCCTCCCCTCGAATGCACGAGGCACGAGTCGCCGAGCGCGACGGCGCGCCAGAGCGCGCGGCCGCCCCCGGCCTCGAACCGCAGCCCGACGAAGGCGGCGAAAGAGCCCGCGCGCCGCTTCTCCTCCGCGTACCACGGGAGCCGCCGCCCCTCCCAGGAGGCGCTCAGCCACTCGCCCTGCGCGCGCAGCCACGGGCCGAACTCCGCGGCCGTCAGCGGCGGCGCGCCCTCGCACGCGACCCACTCCGCGGCCAGTCGCTCCGCCCAGCGCCGCGCGTCGAAAGCCTCGGTCGCCCCGTCGGCCACGGCGAACTTGAGAGACGCGGTGTCGAAGGCGACCGCGTCCTCGCACTCCTCGGCCGTCCCGCCCCCCTTGTGGAGGATGAAGTGACGCGTCTCGACGCGCGGGAGGTCGCTCTTTCCTGTCATAAACGGCCGGCGCGCGGTGTTTCCGAGGTTGAAGGTCTAAGCGTCCGCACGGGGTGAAATTTATATGAAACACCGCAGACTTATCTACTGCCGACTGCTCGCCGTCGTTGCCTGCTGCGTCCTCGCATGCGCGCCCGAGTGCCCGGCGCAGGCTAAGGGCGCGCCGGCCGCGGAGGTGAGAATGATAACGGACGAGCCGGAGGCCGTCCTCTCCATCCTCGACAAGAGGCGCGCCGGGCGGCCGGTCACCGAAGACGACTGGCGCCGGCTCTTCCGCAGCGACGGCTACGTGCGGCTCAAGCGGCGTGAGCTGGGGATGGGCCGCCGGTTCGAGGACGCGGACTTCAAAGCCTTCGTCCTCTCCGACGCGCTGCTCGGACGCGCGCCAGCGCTCTCCCGGACGCTGGCGAAGTGGGCGCGCGCCGACACGGGCGGAGCCGCGCGCCTGGCGCTCGCCTACCTGCCGCGGGGCGCCCGCATCCGCGCGAAAATCTACCCCGAGATCAAGCCGCGCGAGAACAGCTTCGTCTACGACATAGACACCGACCCGGCCATCTTCCTCTACCTCGACCCGGAGAAGTCGCGGGAGGAGGTCGAGAACCACCTTGCGCACGAGATGCACCACATCGGCTACGGGACGGCCTGCCCGACGGCGAAGACCCGCGCCGAAATCGCGCGCCTGCCGGAGAGGGGGCGGGCGGCCCTCAAGTGGCTCCAGGCGTTCGGCGAGGGCTTCGCGGTGCTCGCGGCGGCCGGCGGCCCCGACAGGCACCCGCACGCCGCGAGCCCGGCGGAAGAGCGCGCGCGCTGGGACAGGGACGTGGCGAACTTCGGCGGCGACCTCCGCAAGGTCGAGCGCTTCTTCCTCGACGTGCTCGAAGGCCGGCTCAAAGGTGACGACGTGGAGGCGACGGCGCGCACCTTCTACGGCGAACAGGGGCCGTGGTACACGGTCGGCTGGAAGATGGCGGCCGTCATCGAGAAGGCTTACGGCCGCCGCACGCTCGTCGCGTGCATGTGCGACCAGCGCCGGCTGCTCCCGACCTACAACCGCGCGGCCGAGATGCGGAACCGCCGCTCGGCTGACAAACTGGCGCTGTGGTCGCCCGCGGTCGTCCGGGGCGTCGGGGGCGGCGCGCGGCCGTGAGCCTCACCCCTCCATCCAGATGTGCGGGGGCATGCCCGTCAGGGAGGTGCCTATCTCGTAGAACTGCACGACCGAGGAGGGGTCGGCGTTGAAGACGAAGCCGCGCGAGCCCGCGGCGGCCGGCACGCCCAACTGCTGCGCGGCGCCGAGGAAGTTATCGGGGAGCGTGGAGGAGATGCGGAAGAGCGTGCGCGCGAAGTTGTCCGAGAGCTGCGACTCTTCGGCCGGGTACTCGACCTTGCGCGCGCGGCTCGCGGAGACGTGGCAGTTGAAGAGGAGCACGCGGCCGTCGTCGGTGCCGAGCGACATCAGCTCCGCGCCGGCCTGCGCCGGGTCGCCGTCGCTCGACTCGCCGTCGGTCAGGTGGAGCACGGTCGGCGGGAAGCCGCGCGGGTGCGAGCCGAGCCACCCTTCGACTATCTCGCGCACGCGCCCGAGCGCGCGGCACATCGGCGTGCCGCCGTCGGCGTGCGGGTGCACCCAGACGGGGTAGCGCACAGGCATCTCGACGTGGCCGCCCGCGCCGTCCGGCACGCGCCTGTAGCCCGACTCGATGCGCGCCGGGTTGTCGGCGACGGCCGAGACGGGCACGACCGCGAGCCCGCCGAGCGCGCCGCCCAACCCCGTCCCGACCGCGCGGCCGTAGCCGACGACGGCGACGTGGTAGTAGTCGCGCACCTCCTCGGTCTTCGTGCAGCGGATGACGAGGTCGTGCAGCGCGTGGTTGACGGCGCCGGCGACGAAGTCGGCCTTCCGCCCCGCCGCGTCGCCGCCGAAGGGGTCGGCCATCGAGCCCGACTGGTCGAGCAGGAAGACGATGAGCGTCGGGTTCGCCCTCGTGATCTGTGCCGTGTATGCCATCGTAAAGAAGCGGCCGGCCGTCGGCCTTCGGCTCTCGGCGGGACAGAGGTCGCCGCGCCCGCGTTAACTGACTCCCCCCGTCAACGGGGTCGGCCGAAAGCCGAGCGCCGAAAGCCCCTCAAGGCGCCTCGAAGCCGAGCCCGCGCTCGTTGAGGATGCCGAGGTAGACGTAGACCGTCAGGACCGTCGCCGACGAGTTGAGCATCCCGCCGACGAGCGACACGACGACGAGCGCCGGCAGCATGTCCGACTGGCCGGCCGCGGCGAAGCTCCCGCTCACGACCATGTTCACCGCCATCGTGGCCAGCCACCACAGGAAGTAGGTCTGGAAGATGAGCCCCCTGTAGCCCTCCGTCAGCCGCGCGCTCCGCTTCAGCGACTCGAACGCGCCGGGGCCTTCGAGGACGGCCACGGGGACGGCGACGGCGTACATCAGGGTGAAGATGATGCCCGGGGCGATGAGCAGCAGGAAGCCGACGCCCGTGATGAGCGCGTAGAGGAAGGTCACGAGCAGCACCTTCGGCAGCACCCTCAGCCCGCGCCGCAGGCACTCGCCCGCCGAGGCCGCGCCCGCGCGCTCTATGTCCACGACGGCGTAGACGAGCGCGCCCGAGAGCAGCCCCGCCCCCACGAACGACAGCAGGCCGAGGATGAGGGGCGGCGCGACCGTGAAGGCGAAGGCCCTCCCAGCCCCGAAGCTGGCCGGGTCGGACGTCGCCGCCATTATGGCCTTCATGAACGCGTACTGGGCGAGCGCGACCGGGAGCGTCGTGACGGCGACGAGGATGCCGACGAGCACGAAGTGCCTGCCGTAGACGCGGAGCGTCGGCACCATCACGTCGCCCACGCCCTTGAACCGCGGCGACGGGATTGCGCCCGCGCCCCAGCCCGCACCGGCCGCGTAAGGGTCGAAGCCCTCCGCGTCCGCCCCGGGCTCCCCGCCCGCCCCGCCTTCGGTCTCGCCGGCCGCGCCGCGGAAGGCCGCCTCTTCCGGCGCGCCGGGGCCGCCCAAGCGCGCGTCGCACATCTCGCAGACCGTCGCGCTCAAAAGGTTGACGTGGCCGCAGACCGGGCACATGGGGTTGGTCATGAGGGTACTCCTTCGGTTCTGAAACTTCTTCGTAAGGGCACCGGCTGGCGGCGTCCGTGGACGGCCGCCCGGCGGACGCGGACAATATCCAACGCCGCGAAGTTCCCTGTCAACGACCTCGCGGGTTCGGCCGCGCGCGGGCGCGTGTTACACTCGCCGCTCCCGAGACTTTTCCCTATAGCTCTTCCGACTCCGGACACGAAACTCGACGGACGCCACATGCCTAAGCACCTGCTTTC
>DASVWB010000034.1:0-5021 GCA_036389815.1 Pyrinomonadaceae bacterium
CGTCCCCGGCGGGCCCCGCGGCCGCGGCCGGCTCGGAGACGGGGGGCGGCGCGGGCGGCAGGCTCGAGGGGTCTTCGCGGCTCGTGATGGTCAGCTCGGGCTCCGGCGCCTTCGCCTCGGCGGCGGGGCGCGGGGGCGTCGCGGCTTCGACGGGCGGGGCGAGCGGGGCGGGCGGGGCGGAGGCGGGCGGAGCAGCCGCCTCCGCCCTCTTTTTCTTCTGGCCGGCGGGCCTGCGCGCCGCGGCCGCCGCGCCCGCGCCGGGCGGAGCCTGCTCGGCCGCGCCGCCGTTGGCCCCGGCCATTCGCTTGAGGTCGTCCACGCGGCCGGCCTTGATGGCGGCGATGATGAGCTTGTGCTGGCGCTGGAGGCGCTCGGCCAGGGCCTCCTCGTCGAAGCCCTTACTGACGAGGTCTTCGTAGGGCGTGCGCTTGCTGGCGATGATGGTGCCGCCGACGTAGACGAGCGAGAGGATGAGCGGCGTCTTGAGCCCCTTGTCCTCCGTCTGCACGTGGTACGTGACTCCGTCGTGCCGTACGTCGGTGTTGAATCCGGTGATCACTGGCTCGGGCCGAAGGCTGTATAAAAGATGCGGTTTTGGGCCGGGGCGGGGGCGTCCGTCCGGCGGGGTGAATTCAAGTTAGCACAGCGCCGCGAAGCCGGTCAATCTCCTTGCAAAACATGGCTTTGGGGGCGGACGGTGGCGGCCTTGACACGCCCTGCGGGGTGGACTAGGATTGGCTTGTACCATGATTCTCAAAGTACACGCCGGCCGCTAGGAGGGCCGCAAGCTTCGGCGCAAGCTGAGGGGAGGATAGTGTGTTCAGTCTCTCCGACTATCTGCCTATCGCTCTGATGTTCCTAGTCGCCGTCGGCTTCGCCGCGGGCAACGTGCTGCTCTCGCAGCTCGTCGGCCAGCACAAGGCGACGCGGACGAAGACGATGCCCTACGAGTGCGGCAAAGACCCCGTGGGCTCGGCGCGCGAGCGCTTCTCGGTGAAGTTCTACCTCGTGGCGATGATCTTCATCCTCTTCGACATCGAGCTCATCTTCCTCCTCCCCTGGGCGGTCGTCTTCCGCGACTTCGTCGTCAACCGCGGGCTCGGCACGCTCATCTACGTCGAGATGATGACCTTCGTCGTGCTGCTGCTGGTCGGCTACGTCTACATCTTGAAGAAGGGTCTGTTCGAGTGGGGGCCGCGCGCACGCGTGGAGGCCGAGGCCGAGGCGCGCGCTCTGGCGCTGAGGGAGGCGCGGGAGCGCGCCGCGCGCGGCACGGCGGCGGCGGCGCGCCCGGCTCGCGCGGCCTGACGGGCTTTGCAAGGGGGTTTCACATGGGCCTTGAAAATTTCATCGCCGAGGCGCTGCCCGACATCATCACGACGCGGCTCGACTCGCTCGTCAACTGGGCGCGCAAGTCTTCGCTGTGGCCCGCGACCTTCGGGCTCGCCTGCTGCGCCATCGAGATGATGGCCACGACCGACTCGCGCCACGACCTCGCGCGCTTCGGCTCCGAGGTCTTCCGCGCGAGCCCCAGGCAGGCCGACGTGATGATCGTCTCGGGGCGCGTCTCGCGCAAGATGGCGCCCGTGCTGCGGCGCATCTACGACCAGATGCCCGAGCCGAAGTGGGTCATCTCGATGGGCGCGTGTGCCACCTCGGGCGGGGTCTTCGACAACTACGCCATCGTCCAGGGCGTGGACAAGATCGTGCCCGTGGACGTTTACATCCCCCGCTGCCCCCCCCGCCCCGAAATGCTCATCCACGCCATCCTGATGCTTCAGGATAAGGTGATGAGGGAGTCTTTGCGCGACCGCGACGACGTGCCCCCCGCGGAAGCCTACGAGGCCGTCCCGCCGGGCACGCTCCCGGCCGTCGGCGTCTCGGCCACCAACGAGGCCGCCGCGCAGGAGACGCCGTCGCGCCCCTACACCATCGCCTCGCGGCACGAGCGCCGCAGGTCGAGTTAGACAAAGTGATGGGTGTTGAGTGTTGAGTTAATAACTCTTCCGCTCATCACTCATCACTCATCACTTTTCTTATGTCTCAAGACATCGAGCGAGAGAAAGAGATCGCCGCGGGGGCGCGGCGCGCGAACTCGTACCCGGTGCCGCCGGCCGAGCTGGTCTCGGCCTTCAGGCGCGACCACGAGGGGTGGGTTTCCGAGGCCGTCGAGGCCTTCGGCGAGCTGACGCTGGTCGTCCCGCGGGAGCAGGTCGCGGCCGTCTGCGCGCATTTGAAGACCGCGCCCGGCTTCGAGTTCGACATGCTCTCCGACCTGACGGGCGTAGACCGCGGGCCGGAGGAGGAGCCGCGCTTCGAGGTCAACTACCACCTCTTCTCGACCAAGCGCTTCCACCGCCTGCGGCTGAAGGTCCTCGTCGAGCAGGAGAACCCGCGCGTCGAGACCGTCACCGCCGTCTGGCGCACGGCCAACTGGCACGAGCGCGAGACGTTCGACATGTTCGGCATCATCTTCGAGGGGCACCCCGACCTGCGCCGCATCCTGCTCCCCGACGACTGGCAGGGGCACGCGCTGCGTAAGGACTTCCCGCTGCGCGGCTACGAGCCGTACAGCCTGACCTAGAGGCGACCCGGAGCGATGAGCAACCAGTACCAGCCGCCGCCGCAGTTCAACCCGCCGCCGGGGGGCTACTACCAGCAGCCACCGCAAGAGCAGCAGCGGAAGGGCTGCTGGGGGCGGAACTGGAAGTGGATGGTGCCGGTCGGCTGCCTCGGGCTAATACTCGCGGGGGTCGCGCTCCTGCTCGGCATCTTCGCCGTCGCGATGTCGGCGATAAAGTCTTCCGAGGTCTACCAGGGCGCGCTCAAGGTGGCGCAGACGCACCCGGCCGCCGTCGAGCGGCTCGGCCAGCCCATCGACGACGGCTGGCTCGTCAAGGGCAACATCAACGTGAACGCGGCGGGCGGCAACGCCAACTTCGAGATTCCGCTCTCGGGGCCGAAGAAGTCCGGCACGCTCCACGTCAGGGCGGTCAGCCCGAGCGGCGCGTGGATGTACGAGCGCTTAGACCTCGCCGTCGAGGGCGGCGACACGGTCTCGCTGCTCGACCGCAACGTCGCGCTGCCGCAAGGCTCACCGGCCGACGTGGAGGAGGACGCCGACGGCTCGGCCGGCGCGGACGACTCCGGGGCAGCCGCGGGCGAGGACTCCGGCGAGTCCGGGGACGACACGGGCGAGGAGGACGCGGCTGACGGCGGCGTGCTCGACGCGAAGGCCGCGAGCAAGCCAGCGCCGGCCTACCCGGCGCTGGCGAAGGCCGCGCACGCCTCGGGCACGGTCAACGTCCGCGTGGTCGTGGACGAGACGGGCGGCGTCACGTCGGCCGAGGCCGTCTCGGGGCATCCGCTCCTGCGGCCGGCGGCCGTCGCGGCGGCGCGCGCGGCGAAGTTCCCGCCGACCGTGCGGGACGGCCGCCCCGTCAAGGTCAGGGGCGTGCTGACTTACAACTTCGCGGCCGAACAGTGAGCGGTTCGGCCCGGCTCTGAAGGACCAGGGAAGACCCAGGCATGAGCGCACCCACGACAAACCTTCCGCCTTCGTTCGAGGTCGTAGACCGGCCGCTCGACACGCAGATGACCATCTCGTTCGGGCCGCAGCACCCGTCCACGCACGGCGTCCTGCGGCTCGAACTCGTCCTCGACGGCGAGATGGTCGTCCGGTGCGTGCCCGACATCGGCTACCTGCACACGGGGATGGAGAAGCTCTTCGAGTACAAGAAGTACCAGCAGGGCATCGTCATCACCGACCGCATGGACTACCTCAACCCTCTGGGCAACAACCTCGCCTACTGCATGGCGGTCGAGAAGCTCCTCGGGCTTGAGATACCCGAGCGGGCGCAGGTCATCCGCGTGCTGATGTGCGAACTCCAGCGCATCGCCTCGCACATGGTCTGGCTCGGCACGCACGCGCTCGACATCGGGGCGATGACCGTCTTCTTCTACTGCTTCCGCCAGCGCGAGCGCATCCTCAACCTCATCGAGGCCGCCTCGGGCGAGCGCATGACGCCCAGCTACTTCCGCATCGGCGGCCTGATGATGGACTTGCCCGCCGGCTTCGACCAGCGCTGCCGGCAGTTCACCGAAGACTTCCCGGCGGCGGTGGACGAGTGGCACGACCTGCTTTCGGGCAACCGCATCTTCCAGAACCGCACGAAGGGCGTCGGCCGCATCTCGGCCGAGGACGCCATCGACTGGGGTCTGACCGGCCCCACCCTGCGCGGCAGCGGCGTGCCCTTAGACATCCGGCGCGCCAACCCCTACACGGGTTACGAGACGTACGACTTCGAGGTGCCCGTCGAGCAGGGCTGCGACGTGTGGTCGCGCTACATGGTGCGGATGCGCGAGATGATCGAGTCGAACAAGATCGTCCGGCAGGCGCTCGAACGCCTGCGCCCCGGCCCCATCAAGGCCGACGCGCCGAAGGTCGTGCTGCCCGAGCGCGAGGCGATGAAGACGCACATGGACGCGCTCATCCACCACTTCCTGATCGTCGCCGAGGGCTTCAACGTCCCCGCGGGCGAGGTCTACCAGCCCATCGAGGGGTCGAAGGGCGAGCTGGGCGTCTACGTCAAGTCCGACGGCGGCCCGAAGCCCTCGCGCGTCCACGTCCGCGGCCCGTCATTCATCAACCTCTCCGCCCTGCCGCACATGGCCGAGGGCGAGATGGTCGCCGACGTGGTCGCAATCATCGGCTCGATAGACATCGTGCTCGGGGAAATAGACAGATAGTTTTCAGTTTTCAGTTTTTAGCAGGACGGACGCTGTCAGCTATGAACTGAAAACTGAACACTGAACACTGAAAACTATGTCTCAGCAGTTCACACCGAACAACCCTCTGCCGCAGGAGGCGAAGGTGCCGCAGGAGATGGCGGTCTTCTCCGCGGAGGTCGAGGCGGAGATTGACCGGCACCTGGCGAAGTACCCCGTCAAGCGCTCGGCCATCCTGCCTTTGATGTTCATAGTGCAGAGAGAGCGCAACGGCTACCTGGACCCTCCGGGCG
>DASVWB010000035.1:0-12787 GCA_036389815.1 Pyrinomonadaceae bacterium
CGGGATGGAGAGCAGTTCGACGAACTCGCGCAGGATGCGGTGCTCGTTGGCGCGCCTGTAGTCGCGCGCCGGCGACTGTGCCGGCGCCGCCTGGCAGAGCAGGAGCGTCGCGGCGACCGCGCGTGTGAAGCGTCTCTTCATGCGGGCTCCGTCATGCCGGTTGCGTCAGGCGCCCCGCGCGGGGACGGCGTCGTCGCCGCCGCGGCGGTGCCCGGAGGCGTAAGCGCGTGCGAAGTAGGCGGCGAGCAGGAAGGCGACGAACATCATGGCGGCCGCCGCCCAGAAGGTGTGCTCGACCGAGCGGTCGCTCATGTTGTGCGGCCGGCCGTCGCGCCCGACCGTCGAGGCGGCGCTGTAGATGAGCGCGGCCGAGATGAGCGGCCCGACCGTGCGCGCGAGGCTCGCCACCGACTGCGTCACGCCGAGCACGCCGCCCTGCTCGCCGCGCCCCGCGCTCTTCGACGCGAGCGAGGTGAGCGAGGGCGTCGCCAGCCCGTTCCCCAGCGCGAAGAGCGAGCCCAGCGCGAGCAGCGCCGCCGTCCCCGTGTGCGGCCCCGTGAGCGGGATGAGCACGAGGCTCGCCGTGAACAGGAGCGCGCCGGCGATGACCAGCGGGGGCTCGCCGAACGCCCTCACCAGCCGCCCGATGAGCCCGCCCTGCACGACCGCGCCGACCACGCCGACGAAGGCGAAAATCCAGCCCGTGTCGTGCGCGTCGAAGCCGAAGCGGTAGAGCGTGAAGAGGCCGAACGACGAGGTCATCACCGAGAAGGCCGTCACGAAGAGGAAGTAGACGGCGAGCACGGTGGCGAGCCGCGTCTGGTGCAGCGCCCGGAAGAGCTGCGACCAGCGCCCCCCGGCGGCGGCGGAGGCGCGCGCCGGGTGGCCGGGCTTCACCGTCTCGGGCAGCACGAAGTAGAGCAGCGTCGCGTTGGCGAGCGAGAGCAGGCCGGCGAAGAGGAAGGGCACGCCGATGCCGGGGACGTGGAGCCCGGCGAGGTTCAGGTCCCACCTGCTCAGGATGCCGCCGAGCGCCGGCCCGAAGATGAAGCCGAGGCCGAAGGCCGCGCCGATGAGCCCCATCCCCTTCGCGCGGTTCTCCTCGGTCGTCACGTCGGCGATGTAGGCCTGCGCCGTCGAGATGTTGCCGCCCGTGATGCCGTCGATGATGCGCCCCGCGAACAGCATCCAGAGCGTCGTCGCGAACCCGAGGACGAAGAAGCCGAGGCTCGTCCCCAGCAGGCTGAAGAAGAGCACGGGCCTGCGACCGTACCTGTCCGACAGCCGGCCCAGCACGGGCGAGAAGATGAGCTGCATGACGGAGTAGGACGCGAAGAGCAGGCCGACGGCGCGCGGGCCGGCGCCGAACCGCGAGCCCTCCACGTAGAAGGGCAGGACGGGGATGACGATGCCGAACCCCACCAGGTCGATGAAGACCGTGACGAAGATGACGAGCAGCGGAGAGCGCTTCATTGTGCCGAATGTCTTAGGATGATTGCGACGCCGACAGTTTTAGCACAGCCGCCGCGCGCCGCGCCAACCGGGGATGAGCGGCGGGCGCGCGCCGTGTTACACTCGGCGCGTCACAAAAAATCCGCGGGAGAAGAGTGAGATGTCAGTGGCTCCGACGGAAGGGAAGGGGGCTCGCACCCTCGTCATCAGGCGCGTCCACCAGGAGGCGCGCGACGTACGCGCGTTCGACGTGCTGCCCGAGGGCGCGCGGGACTGCCACGAGATGCCTTTCACGCCGGGGCAGGTCGCGCTCCTCGAAGTCGGCGGGGCGGGGCGCGCCTACTTCGCCATCGCCAGCGCGCCGGAGGACGACGAGCTGGAGTTCCTCGTCAAGCTCACGAACGACCCGGCCTCGCGCGCCCTCTACGAGATGAAGCCGGGCGACACGGTGCGCCTCGCCGGGATAGAGGGTCACGGCTTCGACCTCGCGGCGCAGGAGGGGCGCGACCTCGTCTTCGTGGCGATGGGGACGGGCGTGGCCCCCTTGCGCTCGGCGCTCAGGTCTGTGCTCCGGCGCGCGGAGAAGTTCGGGCAGATAGTCGTCCTCTACGGCGTGCGCACGCCCGAGGACTTCTGCTACCGCGACGAGACGGAGTCGTGGCGCGCGGCCGGCGTCGAGCTGCGGCAGGTCATCTCGCGCCCCGACGGCTACGAGTGGTCGGGGCAGACCGGCTACGTCCAGTCGCTCCTCGACAACGTGCTGCCGTCGCTCTCCGACCCCGTCGCGCTGGTCTGCGGCTCGCGCGAGATGATCGAGCAGACGCGCGACCGCCTCCACGAGATGGGCTTCGCGCCCGAGCGCATTCTGACGAACTACTGAGCCGGGTCCTCGCGCCGGCCCCAAGAGGGGGAAGCGGCCATGAGACGACCACGCAGGCGCGCGGCCCCGCGGCCGGGCGGCGGCTGACGCCGCGGGGCGCGAACGTCTGCGCTCCCTGCTGCCCTTCGTGGCGACTCTTCTGACCGTCTGCTTCTTCGCCTTCTACTACGCCGAGACCTACATGTGTAGCTGCGCCTGCCTGGCGTGCCCGGGCGGCGACGGCGGGACGCCCGCCACGTGGAGTCTCACCTCGTGGTCGTTGCCTTGCTGCCGGAGCCCCCTGTTCACGGAGCTGTTCAACCGTCTACAGGCCCCGGGCGGGGACGCCGAGCCCTACCGCCTGACTCCCCCGTCCTACGTCGGCGAGGCTTGCCCGACGCCGACCCCGCAGCCCGGCGCGGCCGGCACCTCCGTCGCCCGGACCCCCGCCCAGAGCCCCGCGCCCGGCCCCGCCCCGACGCCCGCGCCGACGGCGGCCGCCGCACAGAAGCAGGCCCCGAACCCTTTCGAGCCCGGGCCCGTGGTGATGGCCGTGACCTATCAGGGGCACGTGGCGTGGGTGCTCTTCGCCGGGCTGTACCTGATAGCCTGCGCGCTGGCGCTCGGCGTAGGGGCGTGGGTCGTCTGGGACGAGGCCGGCGGCGGGCGCGGCGCGAGGGCGCTGGCGCTCGCCGTGGCGCTCTTCGCCGGCATCGTCGGGGCTCTGCCCGCGCTGCTGGTGCTCAAGAGCTACACGCTCGACATCTTCACGCAGCTCATCAACAACACGGTCAACAGGGACGTCTACAACATCTCCAGGCTTGAGTTCGCGCTCGACGGGCTGGGGCTCGTCCTCGCCGCGTTCCTCGCCGCCGCCTGCTGCGTCACGCTGCGGCGGCGCGAGGACGCGCGGCTGGGCCCGGGCGAACTCGTCGCCGTGCAGTACGGCCACCTGACGCTCATCCTCTACGCGGGGACGGCTCTGCTGATACTCGCCACGCTGCGCGTCAACGCGCTCCTGCACTGGTCGCTGGACTTCCTACAGCCGCCCCCCTGGCTGCCGGACGCCGCCGGCAAAGAGGCGCTGTTCATCTACAGGGGCGTCGAGGGGCTGGTCTCGAACCTCGTCACGTCCGTGGGCGCCTTCGGCACGCTGCTGCTGGCCGCGCTCTACGTCCCGGCCGGGCTCGTGCTGAACGCGCGCGCGGCGCGCCTTGCGCCGGAGAGGCCGCCGGTGCACGCCGGCCCCGCGCCGCACCTCGGCGGGAGGGGGCTGAGCTTCGCGCTGCCGCTGCCGGAACAACTCCTGCGGCTCGCAGTAATACTCGGCCCCTTCATCGCGGGCCCGGTCGGCGACTGGGTGAGCCGCCTGAAGTAGTCGCGCGCGCCGCGCCGAAAGGCGAAAGCCGCGGGCGGCCCGAGGGGCCGCCCGCGGCTTTCGTTTGACGGCCGGAGGCCGGCCCGCTACGGGGCGGCCGGGTAGACCATCGTCAGCGGGTCGGGGAGCGGGATGCGGCGAATCTCCCCCTGCGCGGCGAGCTTCGTCAGGCTGTACTCGGGGTGGTCGGGGTTGCCCTTCGTGATGTCCTCGATGTTGCCGACGACGAGGATGACGAGCTTCGACGGGTCGAGGTACTTCTGCGCCACGCGCTGCACGTCGTCGGCCGTGACGGCCGCGATGCGCTGGCGGTAGGTGTCCCAGTAGTCCGCGGGGCGCTTCGTGTACTCGTCCTGCGCGAACGTCGAGGCGATCTGCGCGGCCGTCGAGAAGATGCGCGGGAAGGTCTCGATGGCCGAGTTCTTCGAGGTCTCCAGCTCCTCGGCCGAGACCTTCTGCGTGCGGATGCGGCCTATCTCGTCGAGCACGATCTTGATGGCCTGCGCCGTGGTCGCGCTCTTCGACTGGAACGAGGCGCGGAACGTGCCGGGGTAGTAGACGCCCATCCCGTATGAGGAGCCGGCCGAGTAGGCGAGCCCCTCGTCGGAGCGCACGCGCGACATGATGCGCGAGGTGAAGCCGCCGCCGCCGAGGATGTCGTTCATCACTTCGAGGGCGTACGAGTCGGGGTTGTCGCGTGTCGAGCCGGTGTGGCCGATGCTGACGCGCCCCTGGTTCACGTCCGGCTTGTTGATGGTGTAGATGCCGGCGACGGGCGTCTGCGTCGGCTTCGGCACGTCGGGCACGGCCGACTTCGACGCCGGCCAGCCCTTGAAGGCCGCTTCGAGCTTCGCCAGAAGCTCCGGCGTCTTGAAGTCGCCCGAGGCGGCGATGATGAAGCCGCCCGGCTGGAAGTATTTCTGGTGGAAGTCGACCAGGTCCTGCCGCGTGATGGACTCGACGGACGCCTTCGTCGTCTCCTTCGTCGAGAAGTGCTCCTGCCCGTAGAGGAGGCGCCCCCACTCGCGCGCCTCGATCGCCGAGGTGTTGTCGTTGCGCCGCTCCATCTGCTGGAGGATCTGGCTCTTGGCGAGCTTGAGGCGGTCCTCCTGGAAGGCGGGCGTGCGCAGCATGTCGAAGTAGAGCGCGAGCCCCTTGTCCACGTCCTTGGCGAGGAGGTTGAGGTTGGCGCTCCCTTGCGTCGAGCCGACGCCGCTCGAAATCTGCGCGGCGAGGAAGTCGGCCGCCTCGTCGAACTGCTCGGCCGGCATCTTGGCCGTGCCGCCCGCGCGCATCTGGCTGCCGACGAGGGAGGCGAGCCCCTCCTTGCCCGCCGGGTCGAGGTACGAGCCCGTGCGGACGAGCGTCTGGATGTTGACGAGCGGCAGGTCGTGGTCTTCGACCGCGTAGACGACCACGCCGTTCGAGAGCACGTGCCTGTAACTGTCGCGCTTGGGCGGCGTGTAGGTGAGCGTCGCGTACTTCAGCTCGCGCGGGCTCGCCGGGACGCCGCCCGGCTGCTGCTGCGCGGTCTGCGCCACGAGGGCGGCCGGCGCGGCGGCGAGCAGGACGAGCGCGAGCAGCAGCGCCGGAAAGGTTCTGCGGGTTCTCATACTTACTTCGTACCTCCTTCGAGCTGCTTGAGGCGGTCCTCCAGCATCTTCTTCACTGCCTGTAAGCCCTTCTGCTTGTCCGCCGGGGCCGAGCCCGCCTGCTGCTCGACCATCTGGAGGATGCCGCGCACCTGCTCGGCCTTCATCTGCGGGAGCATGGCGCGGAGCTGGCGCACCTGCGCCTTCTCCTGGTCGGAGAGGCCGGCGAGCGCCGGGTCTTCCGCGCCGCCGGCCGCCTGCTTCGTGCGGTAGATGGCGACCGTGCGGTTCTCCGGCGTGAAGTACTTGTTGGCGACGCGCCGGATGTCCTCGGCCGTGACGGCCTGCACGCGCGCCTCGTCGGTGTTGATGGTGGCCCAGCCGCGGTTGGCGTCGCGCAGGAGCAGTTGCACCATCAGGCCGAAGTTCGACTGGAGCCCGCGGAACTGGTTGGCGGCCGACTGGTTCTTGATCTTCTGGAGTTCGTCGGCCGGGACGGGCTCCTTCTGGATGCGCTCGATCTCCTTGTAGAGCGCCTGCTCGACCTCCTCGGGCGACTTGCCCGGCTTGGCCGTGCCGCGCAGCTCGAAGTAGCCCTCGTACTTGTTGCCGCTCTGGTTGGCCG
Source organism: Pyrinomonadaceae bacterium (assembly GCA_036389815.1). GTDB lineage: Bacteria > Acidobacteriota > Blastocatellia > Pyrinomonadales > Pyrinomonadaceae > QHXN01. The sequence goes on from DASVWB010000035.1 coordinate 5,907, forward strand.
AGGCGTTGTTGGCGACCTGCTGCTGGAGCACGAGCGACTTGTAGAGGCGGCCGGTGCGGCCGCTGAGGAGGTCGCCGAGGACGCCGAGGGCGAAGTCGTCCGGGTGGCCGTCGGCCACCGTGTGGTAGCGGATGCGCGCCTGCGGGACGGTCTCGGCGTAGGCGACCATGCGCTGCTCGGCGAGCTGCTGCATCTCCTGCGTGCGGACGGGCTCGGGCTCGCGGGGCCCGCGCCGCAGGCGGCCGAAGTACCTGCGCGCAAGCTCGGTGGCGCGCGCCGGCTCGAAGTCGCCGACGAGGCAGGCCGTCAGGTTGTTCGGCGCGTAGTTGACGGCGAAGTATTCGAGCGCCTCCTCGCGCGTGATGCCTTCGAGGTCGCTGGGCCAGCCGACGACCGGCCAGCCGTACGGGCTCGACATCCAGAACATGGCCTCGAACTGCTCGTCGAACTTGCCCGTCGGCGTCGAGTCGGTGCGCAGGCGCCGCTCCTCGTGCACCACGTCGCGCTCGGAGTAGAACTCGCGGAAGACGGGGTTCATCAGCCGGTCGCTCTCCATCCAGAACCACAGCTCCAGCTTGTTGGCCGGGACGTTGATGAAGTAGACGGTGAAGTCGTTGGAGGTGCCGGCGTTCATCCCCGACGCGCCGGCCGTCGTGTAGATGCGGTCGAACTCGTCCTTGACCATCAGCTCCTTCTCGCGCTTGGTCAGCTCGTCGAAGCGCGCGAGGAGCTGCTGGTGGCGCGCCGAGCGCGCCTTCGGGTCTTTAACGTCGGCGACCTCGCCGAGCCGCTGGCGGCGGATGAGTTCCTTCTCCTCGGCGCGTATCTGCGCGCGCACGTCGTCCATCTCCTGGAGGACTTTCAGGTTCTCGTCGATGTTCTTGGTGCCGACGGTGCGCGTGCCCTTGAACATCATGTGCTCGAAGAGGTGGGAGAGCCCCGTGATGCCGGGGCGCTCGTTGACCGAGCCGGTGCGCGTGACCCAGCCGGCGGCGATGTTCGGGTCGCCCTTGCGCGGCACCATCAGCACGCGCAGGCCGTTCTCCAACAAGACCTCCTGCACGGGCACGTTCTGGGCCGCGGCTCCCGCGGCGCACAGCACGAGCGCGACGAGGGCGTAGGTAAATCTTTTCATGCTCCTTGACCTCGAATCCTTCTAAGGGGATTTTAACTGTGGGTTTTAGTCCGGAGTCTTTGGGGGGGACGACCGAAGCTCCGATACCTGGTAGCAGTACGTAAAGGTTTTACAACGGGGCGCGCGCCGCGCGCAACCGCGCCCGGGGCGGCGCGCGCGTCCGCACCCGGCGACGGCCGGCGCGCGTCCGCTCAACGCCTGCGCCGCGCCCTCGGCTTGGGGGCCTCCTGGTTCGCCGCGTCGTCGTCGTACTCGTTCTCGAAGAAGAAGGTGGCGGCGGGGAAGCGCGCGCGCAGCGCCCTCTGCTCCCTCAGCGTGAGCCGGTTGTTCCCCATGTGCACCTTGAGCCCCTTCACCCTCGCCAGCGAGGCCGGCAGCCGCACGCCGCCATTCGAGTTCAGCGACAGCTCCTCCAGACTCGTCAGGTCGCCGACGAAGGCGGGCAGCTCGCGTATCTCGTTGTAGTCCAGAGACAGCTTCTTCAGGCGGCGGAGCGCGGCGACCTGCGGCGGCAGCGACCCGATGCCGTTCCTCCCGAGGTCGAGTTCCTCAAGCCGCCGGAGGTCGCCGAGCGTGTCGGGCAGCGCCTTGGCCCGGCCGCGCCGCGGCCTCTCGATGTCGCGCGGGTCGAGCGCGCCGTAGAGCCTCAGCACCCTGAGATTTTCCAACTGCCCGATGGAGCGCGGGAGCGAGACGTTCATCGAGCAGCCGTTCCCGTTGTCTATGACCAGCTCTTGCAGCTTCCGCAGCCGCCCGATCTCCTCGGGCAGGTCTTCGAGACTTTCCAGACACGAAAGCTCCAGCGCCTCAAGGTTGACCAGCCTCCCCAGCCCCGGCGGCAGGTGCCGAACCTTCTGCTGCTCTTCAGTCTGCGGGCTGATGGCGAGCCGCCGCGCCCTCTCCGGCGCCCGCAAAGCCTCCTCCAGACTCTGGAACGCCCCGTCCTGCCGGGCGGCGCCGCCGCCGGCCAAGCCCCCGCGGGCGTACGCCGGCCGCGCGTTCGCGCGACCCGCGCACCCCGCGAAGAGGTATAAGGCCATGACCCCGACCGCCAAACGAATCACGTGACTCCCGCTCACACTGTTTCCTCCGTTCACGCTTCTCCTCCACGGCCGCCCGCGCGCGCGGCGCGGCGGCGGGCCTGCCGACTGAATTTTTCCGGGTGGAACTATGAATGCCCTCGCGGCCGAACAACCATACAGGCCGGGGCCGCGCCCGGCAACCTCGCGCGCGGGCGGGGCGGCGGGCCCCGGGCGGGGCTTGCCTGAATGAATGCTCATTCAGTATGATACGTCCGTCACGGTCGGAGAACTCTCGCTAAGGCTCGGAGTGGAAAACCCCCTATGCTTCGGATAGACAAGGCCGCCGTCCTCGGCGCGGGCACGATGGGCGCGCAGATCGCCGCGCACCTCGCCAACGCCGGCATCCCCACGCTCCTCCTCGACGTGGTGCCGAAGGAGCCGACGGCGGAGGAGCACGCCCGCGGGCTCACCCTCGAATCGAAAGAGGTGCGCGACCGCGTCGCGCGCGCGGGGCTGGAGGCGGCGAAGAGGGCCAAGCCCGCCGCGTTCTTCACGCCCGAGGCGGCGGCGCTCGTCTCCACGGGCAACTTCGACGACGACCTGCCGCGCCTGAAGGACTGCGACATCGTCGTCGAGGCCGTCGTCGAGAACCTCGAAATCAAGCGGGGGCTCTTCGAGCGCGTCGAGCGCTTCCGCAAGCCCGGCTCGGTCGTCGCCTCGAACACCTCGGGCATCCCCATCCGGCAGATCGCCGAGGGCTTCTCCGAAGACTTCCGCGCGCACTTCCTCGGCACGCACTTCTTCAACCCGCCGCGCTACCTCCACCTCGTCGAACTCATCCGCACCGAGTGGACGAAGCCGGAAGTCTCCTGCGCCGTCTACGGCTTCCTCGACCGGCGCCTCGGCAAGGGCGTGGTCGTCGCCAAAGACCGCCCTAACTTCATCGCCAACCGCGTCGGCACCTACGGCGCGATGGTCACGCTGCGGACTCTGGCCGAGGGCGGCTACTCCATCGAGGAGGTTGACAAGATCACGGGCCCCGCGACGGGGCGGCCGAAGTCGGCCACCTTCCGCACGTTCGACCTCGTGGGCCTGGACGTGCTCGCGCACGTGGCGCGCAACCTCTACGAGGCCGTGCCCGACGACGAGGAGCGCGAGGTCTACACGCTGCCCGAGTTCGTCGAGCGGATGGTGGGTCGCGGCATCCTCGGCGACAAGACGAAGGGCGGCTTCTACCAGAAGCGCAAGGGCAAGGGCGAGAAGAAGGAGATTTGGACGCTCGACGTGGCCTCGCTCGAATACCGCGCGCCGCAGAAGGCGAAACTGCCGTCGCTCGACGCGGCGAAGAACATCGAGGACACGCGCGCCCGCCTCAAGTCGCTCTTCTGGGGCAAAGACCGCGTGGGCGAGTTCCTCTGGCAGACCTCCTCGCGCGTCTTCGCATACGCCGCGAACCGCATCCCCGAGATCGCCGACACCGTGGTCGAAGTCGACCGCGCGATGAAGTGGGGCTTCGGCTGGGAGCTGGGCGTCTTCGAGGCCTGGGACGCGGTCGGCGTCGAGAGGGTCGTGGCGAAGCTGAAAGAGGAGGGAAGGCCCGTCCCCGCGAACGTGCAGCGGATGCTCGACGCGGGCGCGGCCTCCTTCTACAAGACGGAGGGCGGGCGCGAGTCCTACTTCGACTTCGAGTCGGGCGAGTACAAGCCCGTGGGCGAGCAGCCGGGCGTCGTCATCCTGAAGTCGCTGAAAGACCGCACGGGCGTCATCAAAAAGAACGCCGGGGCGTCGCTCTTAGACCTCGGCGACGGCGTGGCCTGCCTGGAGTTCCACTCGAAGATGAACTCCATCGGCGGCGACACGCTCCAGATGTTGAAGGCGGCGCTCTCCGAGGTCGAGCGGAACTTCGTCGGCCTCGTCGTCGGCAACCAGGGGCAGAACTTCTCGGTCGGCGCGAACCTGATGCTCGTCCTGCTCGGCGCGCAGGAGGAGGACTGGGACGAACTCGACATGGGCGTCCGCGCGTTCCAGCAGGCGACGATGTCTCTGCGCTACTCGCCGAAGCCCGTCGTCGTCGCGCCGTTCCAGATGACGTTCGGCGGCGGCTGCGAGATGACCCTGCACGCCGACCGCGCGCGCGCCGCGGCCGAGACCTACATCGGGCTGGTCGAGGTCGGCGTCGGGCTCATCCCGGCCGGCGGCGGGACGAAGGAGATGCTGGTGCGCGCGCTCGACTCCATCCCGAAGGGGGTGACCGAGGCCGACCCGTTCCCCTTCGTCAAGCGCGCGTTCGAGACCGTCGCGATGGCGAAGGTGGCGACCTCGGCGGCCGAGGCGAAGGCTCTGGGCTTCCTCCGCGAGGAGGACTCCTACTCGATGAACGCCGACCGGCTCGTCGCCGACGCCAAGCAGGAGGTGCTCGCGCTCGCCGCCACCGGCTACACGCAGCCGCGCCAGCGCGCCGACGTGCTGGCACTCGGCAACCCCGCGCTCTCGACCATCAAGCTCGGCATCCACCAGATGAAGCGCGGCGGCTTCATCTCCGACCACGACGCCGTGATAGGCGAGAAGCTGGCGCGTATCTTAACGGGCGGCGACCTCAACCACGAGACGCGCGTCTCGGAGCAGTACCTGCTCGACCTTGAGCGCGAGGCGTTCCTTTCCCTGTGCGGCATGCGCCGGACGCAGGAGCGCATCGCGCACATGCTGAAGACCGGCAAGCCGCTTCGCAATTAAAAGGGGCGTGCGATGGGCGTGAGCCAGACTGTGGGCGTGAGACAGGTGAGTCAGACGGGCGGCGAGCTGGGCGCGCTGCTGGACGAGTTGAGGGCGGTGACGGAGGACGCGCGGAAAGTCTTCGGCGGCCTCTCGCCGGCGCAGCTCAACTGGAAGCCCTCGGCCGGGCAGTGGAGCGTCGGCCAGTGCTTCGACCACCTGATAGTGACGAACCGCACCTTCTTCCCCGACATCGAAAGGGTCGCGGCCGGCACGCACCGCGCGAGCCTGTGGGGGCGCGTCTCGCCGCTCTCTGGCTTCTTCGCGCGGTTCATCCTGAAGTCGCTCGACCCGGCGCGGGGGCGCAGGACGCGCGCGCCGCGCGTCTTCGAGCCGGCGGCGAGCGACGTCGCGCCGGACGTGATAGAGCGCTTCGCGCGCCACCAGGAGGAGCTGTCCGAGAGGATGCGCGCGACGCGGGGCGCGGACCTCCGGCGCACGGTCGTCACCTCGCCCGTCTCCCCGGTCGCCACCTACAGCCTGCTCGACGCCTACCGCATCGTCGTCGCGCACGAGCGCAAGCACTTCGAGCAGGCGCGCCGCGTGACGCGGGCCGAAGGCTTCCCGCCGGCCGGGCGCCGCATCTGAGATTTGAAATTTCAAATTTGGAATCACACATGGACTACCCCGTGACGCCGGCCGTGAGGCTTTTGCGCGAGAATAAGGTCGAGTTCGAGCCGCACCTCTACGACTACGTCGAGCGCGGCGGGACGGAGCACTCCGCCGAGGCCCTTGGCGTGGACGAGCACGCGGTCGTCAAGACGCTCGTGATGGAGGCGGAGGGGAAACGCCCCTTCCTCGTCCTGATGCACGGCGACCGCGAGGTCTCCACCAAACAGCTCGCGCGGCACATGGGCGTCAAGGCCGTCCACCCCTGCGACTTCGCGGAGGCGCAGAGGCACACCGGCTACCTCGTCGGCGGCACGAGCCCCTTCGGCACGCGCACGAAGCTGCACGTCTACGCCGAGCGCACCATCTTCGACCTGCCCGTTATTTACATCAACGGCGGCAAGCGCGGCTTCCTCGTCTCGATAGACCCGGCGGCCCTGAAGGAAGTCCTGCACGCGGAAGAGGTCGAAGTGGGGATTTAAAAGAGTAGACGGTAGACGGTAGACAGTAGTCGGCAGGCTCCGCCTCCCGGGCGCCGACGCCGGCATTCGAACGGCCCGACGTGACGAAGGGTTTTCTACTGTCTGCCGACTACTGCCTACTGTCTACTTAACGGAGCAATCATGAGAGAAGCAGTCATTGTCTCCGCCGTGCGCACGGCGGTCGGGAAGGCCCCGAAGGGGACTTTGAAGAACACGCGGCCGGACGAGATGGGCGCGGCCGTCATCGAGGAGTCCCTGCGCCGCGCCGAGGGGTTGGAGAAGGCGGAGGTCGAGGACGTGGTGATGGGCTGCGCGATGCCGGAGGCCGAGCAGGGGATGAACGTCGCGCGCGCCGCGGCCATCCGCGCGGGTCTGCCCGTCGAGACTTCGGCGATGACCATCAACCGCTTCTGCTCCTCCGGGCTCCAGTCCATCGCCATCGCCGCCGACCGCATACGGACGGGCGGCGCCGACGTGATCGTCGCGGGCGGTCTGGAGACGATGTCGCTCATCCCGATGGGCGGGCACATCATCCGGCCGAACCCGTACCTGGTCGAGCACTACCCGGACTTCTACCTCAACATGGGGCTCGCGACCGAGAACGTCGCGCGCAAGTACGAGGTCTCGCGCGACGAGCAGGACGCCTTCGCCCTGCGCTCGCACCGGCTCGCCGCCGCCGCGCAGGACGCGGGGCACTTCGACGACGAGGTCGTGCCGCTCACCGTCACGTTCGAGGAGCTGGACGGGCGCGGGCGCAAGCAGCGGCGCGAGGTGACGTTTGACCGGGACGAGGGCGTCCGCCGCGACACTTCCGAAGAGGGCCTGGCGAGACTCCGGCCCGCGTTCCACGCCAAAGGCACG
>DASVWB010000036.1:0-10057 GCA_036389815.1 Pyrinomonadaceae bacterium
GACAACATGGAAGGAACTGGCGGCGGTAGCACCGGCGGCGGCGGCGGCTCTTCGAGCGGCGGCGGCCGTTAATAACTTCTACTACTTCAACGCGGAGGCGCGCGGGCTGACGCTCGCGCGCCTCTCTCTTTTAACGCGGGCCGCCTTCTGACACGTGAAGACAGTTCAACCACCGAGACACAAAGACACGGCCTTAAAAATTTGAAATCTCAAATTTGAAATCTCAAATTGTCTTTAGCCGTGTCTCCGCGCCTCCGCGGTTGAACTTCCGTATGACCCCGGCGAGGTACGCGCGGGCGACGGGTCGAACGGGCCGGGAGAAGAACGAAGTCGGACGCCACGCGGCAATCACTCCACCCTTCATCCTCCCTACTTCGTCCCCTCCAGACGCCGCAGGCTCCCCTCGCCGCTGACCTTGCGCCGCTCGACGCCGGCCACGCGCTCGACCTCCGCGAAGGCGCGCATGAAGTTGCCGCCCAGAATCTTGAGCACATCCCCGTCGGAGTAGCCGCGCCGCAGCAGCTCGTAGGTGATGTTCGGCAGGTCCGACACGTCGCGGATGCCCTCGGGCAGGTTCGGCACGCCGTCGAAGTCCGAGCCGAGCCCGACGTGGTCCACGCCCGCGACCTTCGCGATGTGGTCGATGTGATCCACGAGCATCGAGAGCGTCGTGTTCGGGATGGGGTTGGCGTCGTTGAGCCTCTTCAGCTCCTCTTCGAGCCGCTTCGGGTCGTCCCTGAACTGCGCGCCCAGCGCGTCGCGCTGCGCCTTCAGCCTCTGGTCGCGCTCCAGCCCCGCGGCGCGCACCTTCTCGTCGAGGAAGGCCGGGTAGAAGTTGACCATCACGACGCCGCCGTTCTGCGCGATGCGCTTCAAAAGCTCGTCCGGCACGTTGCGCTTGTGGTTCGAGAAGACGCGCGCCGAGGAGTGCGAGGCGATGACGGGCGCCTTCGTCACGTCGAGCACGTCCGACATCGTCTCGTCCGAGACGTGCGACACGTCGACGATCATCCCGAGCCGGTTCATCTCGCGCACGACCTCTCTCCCGAATTCCGACAGCCCGCCGTGGCGCGGCGCGTCGCAGCAGGCGTCGGCCCACTCGTTCGTGTTGTTGTGCGTGAGCGTCATGTAGCGCACGCCGAGCCGGTAGAACTCGCGCAGCGCCGGCAGCGAGTTCTCGATGGCGTGCCCGCCCTCGATGCCGAACAGCACGCCGACCTTCCCCGCCTTCTTCGCGCGCCGGATGTCGGCGGTCGAGGTCGCGAACAGCAGGTCGTTCGGGTATTTCTCAAGCATCCTGTACGACACGTCTATCAGGTCGAGCGCGCGCCGCGCCGCCCCGCCCCGCGTCACGTAGTTCTTCGCCACCCAGTCCGGCGTCGCGTACTGCCTGTCCACGTATATCGAGAAGAACTCCCCCGTCATCCCCGACTGCTTCAAACGCGGGATGTCCGTGTGATACTTCCCCGCCGAAGGCACCCCGATGTCGTAATCCTCGTCCGCCATAATCGTCGGAATGTCGTTATGCCCGTCCACAATAACGGCCCGCTTATGCAGCGCCAGCGCACGCTTCCACAACTTCTCGTCACGCTGCGGCGTCGCGCTCGCCTGCGGCGCAGACGCGCGCGGCCGTGGCCGCGCCGCCTTTGCGGAGTCGGCGCGGGCAGCCTCGCCCCTGCGCAGCGAGGGCGTGAAGGCGGCGAGCAAGAAGGCCGTCAGGCAAGACAGCAGTACGGCGCGTAGAGTCCTGTTCATCCTCGGTTCCTACTTTTCGACAGAGTGTTTCGGCCGGAGAGCGTGCGGGATTATAAAGCGCCGCTCGGGCGTTTGTCCCGCGCGCACGCGGCGGGTAGACGAAGGCGCGCGGGCGTTAAGGCGGAAGGGTGAAGGATGAAAGGCGTGCTGACGGAAATCCGCCTTCACTTCGTCATTCAGCCTTCGTCATTTAGCCTTCGGCCTTTCTCAGTCGTTCGAGGGCGCAGGCGATGCCCTGCTGGAGGGTCTTGCGGGTGTGGATGCCGGAGAGTTCGACGCCGAGGCCGACGAGGCTGCGGGCGACGCCGGCGCGGATGCCTGTGAGGACGACCTCGGTGCCGAGCAGGCGCGCGGCGTGCGAGGCGCGCACCAGTGTGTCCGCGACGCGCGCGTCCACGACCTCGACGCCCGTGATGTCGATGATGGCGACGGGCGAGCGCGTGTGCTCCAGGCCGTGCAGCAGCGCGTCGAGCATGCGGCGCGCGCGCCCCTCGTCTATCTCGCCGACGAGCGGCATCAGCACGACCTGCGGGTTGAGCGGGATGAGCGGCGTCGAGAGTTTTTCCAGCAGCGCCGTCTGCGCGCTGATGACCTCCTCGCGCATCCGCGCGCGCTCCACCTCGGCGCGCTGCCGCTCGACGACCTGACCCATCTGGCTCCCGACGTGCGCCATCATGTCGAGGAGCGCGCGGTCGGGCGGGCGCAACTCGCGGCTGAAGAATTCGAGGACGGCGACGACCTCGCCGCGCATCAGGACGGGGAAGGCCAGCGCCGCGTGCAGCCCCGTCCGGGCCGCGAGCGACGCGCGCGGCAGCGAGGCGTCGCCCGCGAGGTCTTCGACCCACAGCGGCTCGCCGCGCTCCCAGACGCGCCCGGGCAGCCCCTCGCCGCGCGCGAACCTGCTGCGCCCCGAAAAGCGCTCGAACTCGGCAACGTCCACGCCCGCCGAGCGCCACGACTCGACCGAAGTCAGCGCGCCCGCCTCGCGGTCGAGCGCCCACAGCATGCCCAGCTCCCAGCCGAGCGCCTCGCACACGGCGCGCAGTATGCGCGGCACCGCGGCGCGGAACTCCTGCGACTCGGCGAGCGCGCGCGTCACCTCGCACTGCGCGGCGAGCCGCGCCTCTGTGCGCTTGCGCGAAGAGATGTCGCGCGCCACGCCCGTGAAGTAGCGCCGGCCGCCGAGCGTGAACTCGCCGAAGGAGATTTCCAGCGGCAGCTCGCGCCCCGACTTGTGCAGGCCGGGCAGCTCGACGCCCTCCCAGGAGATGTGCCTGACGCCCGTCTCGACGTAGCGCCGCATCCCCTCATCGTGCAGGCGGCGCAGGTAGTCGGGCATCAGCATCGTCAGCGGCTTGCCCAGCATCTCCTCGGCCGCGTGGCCGAAGACGCGCACGGCCGCGCGGTTGACGGAGAGGATGGTGCCGCCCTCGTCCACCGTCACGACGGCGTCGGCCACCGTCTCCATCACGGTGCGGCCGAACGCCCCGGCCGCGTGCAGCTCCTCCAGCTCTTTCTCCGTCAGAGACACCGGCGCCCTTCCCTCCCGTCCGCTTTCCGAGTCTGTGCGTTTACCGAACTATCCGACAGGCGCGCGGAAAACACAAGAGGCCGGCCGGCGCGCGGGGGCGTCAGCGGATGGAGGAGACGTAGGCGGGCGGGAGGCCGAGCCGCGCGGCGAGCGCGCGGAGCTTAGAGGCGTACCGCGGGTTGCGCTCGGAGTCGGCGGGCGGCGCGGGGAGGTTGAAGCAGAGGGCCGGCGTGAGGCGGCCGTCGGGGAGTTGCGCCGCGACGGCCTCGGGGCGGTAGGCGCTCACAGACTCTTCCGAGTAGAGCGCGTCGACCTCGGCCGGCGTCAGCGAGAAGAGCACGCCGTGAACCCTCCCGCCCGCGTGCGGCACGAGCGTCGCGCGGCGGCCGACCACGAGGCGGAAGTCCCCGACCGACGCCGCGCGCCGGTTCAAAGGGTGGAGCCCCTTCCCGCGCAGCAGCGCGTCGTCCATGAACAGCCCGTAGAAGAAGACGTCCACCCTTCTGTCCGACTCTCTCGTCACGGCAGGGCACTCTCCCGAACCGCCGGCCGGCGCGTGGCCTCGACCGGACCCTTTAACCCGGATACCGCCGCACGTTCGCGTGGCCCCGCCCCAAACATTATCTTCCTTGCGCGGCTCGTTTCGACTGCCTCTCCGTTAGCTCTTTGGCTTTCCATTGATAAATGGACGCGAGGGCGAGCACCCGCTGAACCGGGTTCCGGAGAGAGTATGCCGCCTGCTGAACGCGCGTTTCGTTCCCGGGCGCGAGTCTTCTGAAGACGCCTACGCCGAAGCCGATTCGCGCCTGCTCTGTTTCTGCGGGAGTGTTATTGGCTACAGCCACTAATTCGTCCAGCACGCCGAGCGCCAGCTCGTCGCCGGAGGGAAGGATGTCCGTCGCCAGCCTGGCGATGAAGGATAGTACGGGGTCGAATCTCGGGTCGGTCGCGACGGCCGAAGCGGGTATCCCTTCGGGGGTGGGCGGCGGGGAAGCGTCGGAATCTTTTATCTGCTTTAGGGCCTGATACGCGAGCCTGTCGGTGCATACTCGGTCTTTTTTAACGGCACATTTGCCGATAAGCGTCGGGTATATTCGTAACATAGAAGCGGCCCTGGTCAGTTCTCGGGCGAGCCTTTCCGCTTCATATACATTCCCCCTTCTAATCAAATCGAGCGCCTCTTCGGCGTTCACGGTGTCAGTCAGATACTTCTTCTTAGCGCCGTCCGGAAGTTTGTCTATCATCTTCCGCGCTTTATCAAAATCGCTCTTGCCGATGGCCGAATAAATCGTAGCCTCGCGGGGCTGGTCGCCCGCCAATTCTTTCTTGACGTTCTTCTCATACCGGAGCCGCTTCTCCGCTTCTATACTCGCCGCGGTCGGGAGCGGCGAGTTATCCCCGGGGTTCCTGCTGCGGCCTTCTAAATTCAGAAATGCGGCGGCCATCTCCGGCGCGTATTGCTGCAAGGGCGGCCAAAGCGAGAGCAGAATCATCCTTCTCCTCAAAAGGTAGCCCGGCTCTCGCTGCTCCATGTTGTTGAGGGCTTCGAGCATATAACCGACGTAAGCCCTCATCGCCTCGGGGCCGGGGGCCGGCACTTTTATGCTCGGGTCGGGAGTTAGATACGGCCTCACCAGGCCGGAGAGGATGAAGAACGCCCTGATGTCGCTTTGATTCCCGGAGCCGATTGGGAACCTGCGTAACTCGCCGATGTACTGGACGATGAGGCGGTCTGCCAACGCCCTGTCCCGCATCGCTATGCGGTTAATGATGTCGGGCGCGGTGCCCTGCGTCGGGTCGGCCTTGATTCCTTGCAGGACGTAATCGGCGGACGCGCCGACATCTCCCGCCTCGACGGCCTGGTCGGCGAGCGCGGCGAAAGCAAAGTGCTTTCCGTAAGCGCCCATGCTCTCTTTTCCCATCTGCGTCAGTTCGTCGGCAAACTCTTTGTCCCGCCGGGCGACTTCTAACGCCCGGAACCGGACTTTCCACCGCGAGCGGTCGGCGGAGTTAGGCGGAGGCGGAGGTGAGCCCGCCGGTCTACTCTGTTCGCTCTGCCGATCCGTCTTCGGAAGGGTCAACTCGTACGCGGCGCGCAGTAGCAGCTTCGCCCAGTCCCGGTCGAGCTGCCACGCGGCGTCCGCGATCTCCACCTTCGCCAAGGCTTCCGCTAGAGAATCATTGAACCTCGGCGTTTCTCTCTCCAGAGATTGTAATTCGCCGATTAACGCAACCCTCTCAAGCGTCAAATCTGCCGGCGGCGCATCTCTTCCGGGCTCCGGGGCTTTTGCCGATTGCGAAAAGCCGGTAGTCGTTGTGGAAATAAGCAGAACGAAAATGCCCAGTTGTCTTACGAGCACAGGTGCTTTCACGACCTCGTTCCCCCATTAAAAAATCATTCGGGAGTGACCCTGTTGTTACTGCCTTACCTGCTCCAACCAGCCGTCAGGCTTCACCGGGTACTGGAGGGGGCGGGACTTGTTTCACCTGTCCTATGAGTAGTGTCACGGTCCCACCCCACGCCGGCGCGATTAGTTAACCGGCCCTGACACGGGCTCCTCCGCGTCGGAACAGCCGCACGCCGCGTCAGCATCTATGGAGGTATTCTCGTAACAGCCACCTCCCTCTGCACAGGTGTAGGCGAAAGCGAACTTAGTCATTCGGCCATGAGAGGTGGCGGCGACCATGCGGCGCGGGCAGTTTATCACCCTGCGTGATTAAAACAAGATAGGCGGAGGCCGAAGAGGCGGGGTCTTCGGGGCGTCGTGCGGGGGCGAGCCTTGCCGCGGGGGGCGGTTTCTGGTACACAAGGCAGCCACACCACTTGTTAGAGAGTCCGGCCGCCGGCGCGCGGGGCGAAGGGGTTTGCGGCGGCCGCGGCCGGTCGGAAGCGTCTGAGAGGTAAGCGCCAAGTCATGTCTTCAGCCACGACCAACATCGAGTCGGTGCTCCACGAGGAGCGCGTCTTCCCGCCGCCCGCCGGCTTCTCCGAGCGCGCGCACGTCAAATCCCTTGAGGAGCTGGAGGCGCTGCGGCGCGAGGCGGCCGACGCGCCCGAAGCCTTCTGGGCGCGTCTGGCCGAAGCGGAGCTGCACTGGTTCAGGAAGTGGGACACGGTGCTCAAGTGGGAGCCGCCGCACGCCGAGTGGTTCGTCGGCGGGAAGATTAACGCCGCCTACAACTGCCTCGACCGCCACCTCTCGACGTGGCGGCGCAACAAGGCCGCCATCATCTGGGAGGGCGAGCCGGGCGAGCAGCGCACGCTCACCTACGGCCAACTCCACCGCGAGGTCTCGCGCTTCGCCAACGTCCTGAAGCGCGCCGGGGTCGAGCGCGGCGACCGCGTCGCGCTCTACATGCCGCTCGTCCCCGAGCTGGCGATTGCGATGCTCGCGTGCGCGCGCATCGGCGCGACGCACTCGGTCATCTTCGGCGGCTTCGCCTCGCACGCGCTCGTAGACCGCATCAACGACGCCGGCTGCAAGCTGGTCGTCACGGCCGACGGCGGCTACCGCCGCGGCGCGGAGGTGCGGCTCAAAGACACGGTTGACGAGGCGCTCAAGCAGACGCCGAGCGTCGAGGGCTGCATCGTCTTCCGCCGCACCGGCAGTGAAGTCAACATGCAGGCCGGGCGCGACTACTGGTGGCACGAGGCCGCGCAGGCCGTCGCCGACGAGTGCCCGGCCGAAGAGCTGGACAGCGAGCACCCGCTCTACATCCTCTACACCTCGGGCACGACGGGGAAGCCGAAGGGCATCCTGCACACGACGGCCGGCTACCTGTTGCAGACGCACCTGACGACGAAGTGGGTCTTCGACCTGAAGGACGACGACGTCTACTGGTGCACGGCCGACATCGGCTGGGTGACGGGACACTCCTACGTCGTCTACGGCCCGCTCTCGAACGGCGCGACCGTCTTGATGTACGAGGGCGCGCCCAACCACCCCGAGCCCGACCGCTTCTGGGACATCATCCGCCGCCACCGCGTCCAAATCTTCTACACCGCGCCGACGGCCATCCGCGCCTTCATCAAGTGGGGCGAGCACTGGCCGCTGCGCCACGACCTCTCGTCCTTGCGGCTGCTCGGCACCGTCGGCGAGCCCATCAACCCGGAGGCGTGGATGTGGTACCGCGAGGTCATCGGCAAGGCGCGCTGCCCCATCGTGGACACCTTCTGGCAGACCGAGACGGGCGCCATCATGATCAGCCCGCTGCCGGGCGCGACGCCGACCAAGCCCGGCTCCGCGACGCGGCCGCTCCCCGGCATCGAGGCCGCCGTCATGTCGAAGTCGGGGCAGGAGGCGGGGCCGAACGAGGGCGGCTACCTCGTCGTCAAGCGGCCGTGGCCCTCGATGCTGCGCACCATCTGGGGCGACGACGAGCGCTACCGCAAGCAGTACTTCTCCGAGATAGACGGCGTCTACTTCGCCGGCGACGGCGCGCGGCGCGACCAGGACGGCTACTTCTGGATCATGGGGCGCGTCGACGACGTGATCAACGTCTCCGGCCACCGCCTGGGCACGATGGAGGTCGAGAGCGCGCTCGTCTCGCACGAGGCGGTGGCGGAGGCGGCGGTCGTCGGCCGGCCGGACGAGCTGAAGGGCCAGGGCATCGTCGCCTTCGTCACGCTCGAAGGCGACCGCCAGGCGACCGACGAGCTGAAGGAGGAGCTGCGCCGCCACGTCGCGCGCGAGATCGGCGCGCTCGCGCGCCCCGACGAGATACGCTTCGCCGACGCGCTCCCCAAAACGCGCTCCGGCAAGATCATGCGCCGCCTGCTGCGCGAGATAGCCACCTCCGGCTCGGCGCACGGCGACACGACCACCCTCGAAGACCTCTCCGTGCTGGAGAGGCTGCGCGTGCAGGACGAGGAGTAGGCAGCGGGCAGTAGGCAGTAGTCAGTAGTCAGTAGTCAGTAGTCGGTAGGGCTCCGCCTTTCCGGCCGTGACGCTTAACAACGGGACGATTCGCCGGCGACTGCTTTTCTACTGCCTACTGCCTACTGCCTACTGCCTACTATTCTGCGATTCCGCCCCCTTTAGCACTTTATTGTTAGCCGGAGAGAATTCCGCCAGTGAACGGAGGATGCCCCGCATGTCCGCAAGCTTCGTAGAGCAGCGCACAGGCCCGCGCTACATGGTGCACATCAGCGTGCGCGCCGAGTGGGACGACGAGCGCTCGGGCGAGCACGTCGTCGTCGAGGGCGAGACCGAGAACATCGGCCCGCAGGGCGCGCTCGTCCACCTGGAGCGGCTGCCCGAGGTCGGCGGCCGCGTCCGCCTCATCGTCCCCGACGCCGAGGGGCGCACGGTCGAGGCCGTCGCAGAGGTGCTGCGCCTGGAGCGCAACCCCGTCCAGCCGCTCGCCGCGCTCTACCTGCTCGGCGAGACCGACGAGTGGCGCGGCCTCGTCTGGGAGCCGGCCGGCGTCCGCGAGCGCGAGGCCGACGAGGACTACAGCGAGTACGAGAACTGACCCGCCCCCGGCGGGAGGCGGAAGGCAGAAGTAGAAAGGCGAAAGTGTGGGCGCGCCGCGCGCGCGGGACTTTTATTTAGTTCCCCGCCGGCCCTTCACTTTTGCCTTTTGCCTTTTGCCCCACCGCGCGTTGTTTTCGCGCGCCGGTTTGGTGCATGATTGGGCGTCCACGGACACGCGGGCTCGGAGAGAATCTTTCGGCGCGGGGTGGAAGGCTTTGGCGAAACGCAGGGTCGCGGAGGAGTTCGACGAGCGGCAGGACGGCGAGACGCGCGCGGCCGTCTCGCTGGCCGAGGCCAAGGCGCGCGTCGTGCTGCGGCTCGCGTCGCGCTCGGCGCTGTGGGTCGCCGTCCTCGTCCTCGTCATCCACTACCTCTTCGAGACGGTGCGCTGGGTCTTCTACGCGCTGACGGGCGTGCTGCTCGTCGTCGTCCTCGCCGTCTTCTTCGCCTACCTCATCTCGCCGCTCATCGAGCTGGTGCGCAAGGGGCTCGCGACCCGCGCGCGCGAGGCCGAGCCGCGGCTGCTGCCGCGCACGGCCGCCATCGCCGTCGTCTACGTCGCCATCTTCGGCTCGCTCGGCCTGGGCGCGTGGGTTTTGACGCCGCGGCTCGGGGCGCAGATGGGCGAGCTGGCGCAGCAGGCGCCCGGCTACCTGACGAACGCGCGCGAGCGCGCCAAGCGGCTCAACGACGTCTTCGAGCAGTTGAAACTGCCACCCTCCGTGCGCGAGGTGGCGAACAAGAAGGTCTCGGACGCCATCGGCGACGTCGGGATGTACGTCACGGGCGAGGGCTTTTCGAGCGCGATTAACGTCCTCGGCTACCTGCCCTACCTCGTCCTCATCCCCATCCTCGCCTTCTTCTTCCTCAAGGACGCCGAGAGCTTCCGCCGCTCGGCGCTGATGATGCTGCCGCAGGGGCGCATCCGCTGGCGCGGCGACGAGCTGTTCCAGGACATCAACTCGACGCTCGCCGCCTACATCCGCGCGCAGCTCATCTCGTGCCTCCTCATCGGCAGCATCTGCACGGCGGCCTTCGCCATCTTCGGCGTGCGCTACGCGCTGGTGCTCGGGCTCGTGGCCGGGATGCTGGAGTTCATCCCGCTGCTCGGCCCCGTGGTCGTCGCCGTGCTCGCCGGCACCGTGGCCGGGTTCGACTCGGTGACGAAGGCGCTCGCCGTCCTCGTCTTCCTCGGCGTGCTCCGCATCGTGCAGGACTACGTGCTCTACCCGCGCATCATCGGCTCCGGCATCCACCTCCACCCGCTCGCCGTCATCCTCGCCATCCTCGCCGG
>DASVWB010000037.1:0-10320 GCA_036389815.1 Pyrinomonadaceae bacterium
GACGATGAGGAAGATGACGAAGGCGACGACGAGGAAGCTGATGACGTCGTTGATGAACTGGCCGTAGGCGACGACGGGGACGCTGGCCGTCTTCGCCTCGGCGAGCGTGGAGGGGACGCCCTTCGACTTGTCGAGCACGTAGAAGTGGCTGGCGAAGTCTATGCGCCCCGTGAAGAGGCCGACGAAGGGCATGAGCATGCCCTCGACGAGCGACGTGACTATCCTCGTGAATGCGGCGCCGATGACGACGCCGACGGCGAGGTCGATGACGTTGCCGCGCGCGATGAAGTCGCGGAACTCCTGTACGAAGCCTTTGCTCTTGGCCATGTCCGATGCCCCTCCCTGACTCTCGCGTGGTTGGTAGAGCGCCCGCGCCCCGCGTTGTATTTCAAAACGGGGCGGGCGTCAATAGGCTTTTCAGCGGAAGCGGCGCGCGACCGTATGGGGCGGCCCGGCTTGTAATCCCTGCCGCCGGCAAATCCGAGGTCGGGAGGCGGTCGGGCGGCCCGGTCACGGAAAATGGCCGGGTGAGGATTGAGGCGGAAATGAAATTGCCGTATAACTGAGTCACAGCTATACGGCAACTTAAAAATTGTGGAGCCACCTTGCGGACTTGAACCGCAGACCTGCCGATTACGAATCGGCTGCTCTACCAACTGAGCTAAGGTGGCCCGTTGGAATTGAAAATATACGGAGCGGCCGCGCTGGATGTCAAGCGGGGCGCCCGGTCTGACGAGAGCGAGGAGGAGAGATGCCAAAGGATCGAGCTGAAGTCCAGGACCAGTACAAGATCGGCGGCGGTTTCCTGAACGAGTACGAGGTCGAGCTGAATAAGGGCGCGATGGAGGAGCAGTCGCACCAGACGCCGGACGACGTGCCGGTCGAGGGCTTGCGCGGCGCGTCCGAGCCGGGGCTGCCCGAGAACGTGGCCGAGCGCATCCGCCAGGTCGAGGCACGCGCGCACGAGATAGTCGAGCGCCGCAGGGCGAAGCAGGGCGGCGGCGGCGCGGGCGCGGGGGAGGGCGGTGCCGCGGCAGTCGCCGCGAAGAAGCCGGCCGCGAAGAAGTCCGCGAAGGCCGCGGCCGGCGGCGGCTCGAAGTCGGCGGCCGCGAAGGGCGGCGCGTCGAAGTCGGGCGGTGCCAAAAAGGCCGTGGGAGCCTCGAAGAAGGGCGGCGCAGGGGGCGCTTCCAAGAAAGGCGGCGCGAAGAAAGGCGGCGCGAAGGCCGGCGCGGCTAAGAAGAGCGCCGCTAAGAAGGGCGCGGCGAAGAAGGGCTCTGCCAAGAAGGGAGGTGCGAAGGGCTCCGCGAAGAAGGGCGGCGCGAAGAAGGGCGCGGCCGGGAGGGGCGGCGGCCGGAGGTGAGTCCGCCCGCGGGAGTCTTTCCGGTTGAGGCCGGACGGCCGAAGGTTCATGCAGGGGAACTAAGGAGCGCGAAGGTTATGGCTGAGAAGGACGAGAGGGAAGAGGGCGCGGGCGCCGCGTCGGGCGCGGCCGGCGTTGAAGACGGCGGCGAGGCCGAGTTGCGCGCGGAGGAGGAGTCGGCGAAGGCGATGGAGGCCGAGGTGCCGCACCCGCCCGGCTACCCGGACCCGGGGCAGGGGCAGCCCTCCTGAAACAAAACGCGGCCGCCGGCCGTAGACAGCCCGGAAGGACGGCGCAAGGCTCCGGCCCTGCGTCGGCCTTCCGGGCTTTTTTAACGCCGCGAAATCGCCGCCCCGAAGTTAACAGTCCCGCCGCTCTCCCGCGTCTTACCGTCATGATGAAAAGTACCCACGGGTGCGCCCGCGCCCCCTCCGCCCTGCCAAGCCTGACAGGCACGCTGACGAAAATCCTTCCGCTGCTGCTCGTGCTCCTCTGCGCGCAGTCGCCCGCGGGCGCGCAGGCGCAGAAACTACCTTCGCCCGACAAGGTAGTCGGCGACTACGCCAAGGCGCTCGGCGGGAAGAAGCGGCTGGCGGCCGTGCGCGACGCGACCTACGAGTGGACTGTGCGGCGCGCAGGCGCCGAGGCCGGGACGGCGCGCACGCGACTGAAGACGACGGGCGCGCTGCGCACCGACTTCCTGCTCGGCGAAGGCGAGTGGGACGAGGCGGCCAACGCGCGCGCCGCGTGGACGCGCACGCGCGACGGCCACCTGCGCACGCTCACCGACCGCGAAGCCTTCTCGGCGCGCCTCCGCGCGCAGCTCGAATCGAGCTGGTTCGCGGACTACAAGAAGCAGAAGGTGCTGGCGCGCACCGTGGCGCGCGAGGAGGTCGCGGGCGAGCCCGCATACCTTCTGGAGTTCGCCACGCGCGCGGGCGCCCGCCTGCGCTACTGGTTCGGCGCGACGAGCAAGCTCCTCTTACAGTCTGAGGACGAGGCGCGCGGCCTGCGCGTGCGCTTCGGCGACTGGCGCTCGCGCGCGGGCAGCCCGCTCCTGACCGAGCCGCACCGCTGGGAGATAGAGCGCGCGGGCGAGGCGGCGCTCGCGCTCACGCTCGCGGGCGCGAGCTACAACGCCGGCCTCGCGGAGTCGCTCTTCGAGCCGCCCGCCGACTCGACGCTCGACATCCCGGCCCTGCTGCGCGACCTCGCCAAAAACCAGGACGAGACCGACAGGCGCATCAACGACTACACCTTCACGCAGAAGATCACGGAGCGCGAGCTGGACGACAAGGGCCGGCTGAAGAAGGAGAAGGTCTCGGTCTATGAAGTCTACCCCATCGTGGACTACGGCTGGGTGCAGAAGCTCGTCAGCGAGAACGGCGTGCCGCTCCCGCCCGAGCGCGCGGCGAAGGAGGAGAAGCGCGTCGCCGAGGAGTTAGAGAAGGCCGAGCGCGAGGCGCCGAAGCTCAGGGAGAAGCGCGAGAAGCGGCGCGCCGAGATTCGGGAGAAGCGGCGCGAGCGGGACAGGAAGGCCGGGCAGGAGGCGGGCGACGAGGACGAGGACGACGTGGGCATCTCGACCTTCCTGCGCGCGTGCGAGTTCGTCAGCCCGCGCCGCGAGCGCCTGCGCGACCGCGACGTGATAGTCTTCGACTTCCGCCCGCGGCCGGGCTTCAGGCCGGGCGACAGGGGCGAGGCCATCGTCTCGAAGCTGAGCGGCGTGATGTGGGTGGACCCGGCCGAGCGGCAGGTGGTGCGGCTGGAGGCGCGGCTCGTTGACGCGTACAAGATGGGCGGCGGCCTGCTCGCCTCCATCAAGTCGGGCTCGGCCTTCGCCTTCGAGCAGACGCGGCTCGAAGACGGCGTCTGGCTCCCGCGCTTCTCGCAGGTCAACATCTCGGCGCGCGTCATGCTCTTCGCCGGCGTGACCGTCAACGAGACGAACGAGTTCAGCGACTTCAAGCGCTTCAGCACCAAGACGGGCGAAGACAAGCTCGACTCGCCGAAGAAGGAGCAGGGGACGGAGAAGCCGCCGCGGTTCTGACCGTGCGGCCCCGACCGCGTATGTCTCACGCGAAGCCGGCAACACACACGACCCCGCGGCTGGCCCGCGTGCTGCTCGCCGCCGCGCTCCTGCTCTCGGCCGCCGCGCGTCCGCCGGCCGGCGCGGCCTTTCAGACGGCGGAGAGCCTCGACGTGCCGGCGCTCATCCTCGAAGTCGCGCGCAACGAGAAGGCGTTGCTCGCGCGCCGCCTCGAATACACCTGGACGGCGACGACGACCGACCGCGAGGTGAACAAGCGCGGGCAGGTCACGAAGCAGTCCGTCAACGTCTACGAGGTCTACCCCGTGCGGGGCGAGTTCGCGCGCAAGCTCGTCTCGCGCGACGGCGTGCCCGTCTCGCGCGGGCGCGCCGAAGAGGAGTTGAAGAAGGCGGCGGAGCGTTTGGAGAAGGCCGCGCAGGAGGAGCAGAGGCGCGCCGAGGGCAGGCTCCCGCCGCCGCCCGCGCCGACGGCGGCCGAGGCGCAGAACCCGGCCGGCATCCCGAGCTTCGGCTTCTCCACCGGGCACAGGGACAGCAACGGTTTCAGCAGCAGCGAAATCTCTATGTCCGTCTGGCGCTTCTTCCGCTACGGCGAGTTCACGCGCCCCCGGCGCGAGACCCTGCGGGGGCGCGAGACGGTCGTGCTCGACTTCCGCCCCCGCGCAGACTTCCGCCCCGCCAACGAGTTGCAGAAGCCCTACGCGCGCCTCGCCGGCCGCCTATGGATAGACGCCGCCGACAAGGCGGTCGCGCGCCTCGAAGCGTGGGCGGTTGACGCGCGCGCCGCTGACGCCGCGCCCGCGGTCGTCTTCGAGCACGAGCGCATGCCCGACGGCGTCTGGCTCGAACGCCTCGTCCGCATCAACACCTACAACCACAGAGAGGTCTTCAACGGCATCGGCCTCGACTTCACCAAAGAGGTCACAGACTTCCGCCGCTTCAGCTCCGCCGCCGGCGACGAACGGCTCGACGCGCCGAAGAAGGACGACCCGTTATAGCGGGGCGCGGTCGGGTTGCGACCGCCGTTTGCACGCCTCTGTAGTATCCTCGGTCTGCGTGCTCGCCGCAGACTCAATCAGCCGTTACAATCGGGGCATGAAAGATGTGGTGGTCATCGGCGGCGGGTTCGCGGGCGTGGAGGCGGCGTGGCAGGCCGCCGAGGAGGGCGCGCGCGTGCGGCTCTACGAGATGCGCCCCGTGAGGCAGACGCCGGCGCACAGGACGGACAGGCTGGCCGAGATAGTCTGCTCGAACTCGCTCAAGTCCGACGAGCCGGGGACGGCGCCGTACCTTCTGAAGGAGGAGCTGCGCCGCGGGGCCTCGGTCGTGCTGGAGGCCGCGGCGCGGACGCGCGTGCCGGCGGGCGCGGCGCTCGCCGTGGACAGGCAGCGGTTCGCCGAGGCGGTCACGGAGAAGGTCGAGGCGCACCCGAACATCGAGGTCGTGCGCGAGGAGGTGACGGAGGTTAACGAGGGGGCCGTCAACGTCATCGCCGCCGGGCCGCTCTGCTCCGACGCGCTGGCCGAGGAGATAGCGCGGCTGATCGAGGGGACGGGGCTCTACTTCTACGACGCCATCTCGCCCATCGTCGCGGCCGACTCCGTCGACACCGAGGTCGCCTTCCGCGCGGCGCGCTACGGGAAGGGCGGCGACGACTACCTCAACTGCCCGATGAACGAGGAGGAGTACGCGCGCTTCTACGAGGCGCTCACCGCGGCGCAGAGCGTCCCGCTCCAGCGCTTCGAGGAGACGCGCTGGTTCGAGGCGTGCCTGCCCATCGAGGAGCTGGCGCGGCGCGGGGTGGACACCTTGCGCTACGGGCCGATGAAGCCCGTGGGCCTGAGAGACCCGCGGACGGGGCGCGAGCCGTACGCGGCCGTGCAGCTCCGGCAGGAGAATTTGATGGCCGACGCCTACAACCTCGTCGGCTTCCAGAATCATCTACGTTACGGCGAACAGGCGCGCGTGCTCCGCCTCATACCCGGGCTGGAGCGTGCCGAGTTTTTGCAGTACGGCCAGATTCACCGCAACACGTACATCAACGCCCCGCGCGTGCTCGCGCCGACGTTGCAGATGCGCGCGCGCCCCTCGGTCCTCTTCGCCGGCCAGATCAGCGGGGTCGAGGGCTACGTCGAGTCGGTCGCGACGGGCTGGCTCGCGGGGCGCAACGCCGCCCGCGTGGCGCGCGGCGACGAGCCGCTCGAAGCGCCGCCGAAGGCCGCGACCGGCGCGCTGGCGCGCTACGTCTCGGGCGCGGACGCGGCGAACTACCAGCCGGTCAACATCACTTTCGCCCTGCTCGAACCGCTCCCCGAAGAGGAGCGTAGAAGGTTTAAGAAGAAGCGCGACCGCCACACGCGGCAGGTCGCGCTCGCGCTCGAAGAATGGGACGCCTGGTTGGACACTATCGGGGGCGGCGCGCGGGGGCCGCGGGCGGCGACGCCTTGAGCGCCCGCGCCGCCGTCGCCCCGCGCCACGCGCGCGCGCGCCTGAAAGGCGCGCTCGCGGCGGTCGCCTGCGCGCTCGCGCTGCTCGCGGCGGCCTCCGTCGCGCCGCGCGCGCAGTCGGGCCGGCGGAGCGCGCCGCCGCCGATACAGATCGGGAAGAGGGGCGCGCAATCCCCTACGCCGACGCCGACGCCGCTCGGCCGCCCGACTGGCCCCATCGCCGAGCCGTCCTCCGACCCGGGCCGCAGGAAGGGGGCGGGCCTGCGCCCGCCCGGCACTGAGGCGGGGGCGGACGACGCGGAAGAGGGCGAGGAGGTCGTGCGCATCAGCTCGAACCTCGTCCCGCTGCCCGCCTCTGTCGTGGACGCGCAGGGGCACGCCGTCGCCGACCTCAAGGCCGAGGACTTCGAGCTGAAGGTGGACGGCGAGGTCAAGCCCATCGGGGAAGTGAGCCGCTCGGAGACGCCCGTCAGCATCGCGCTCCTCTTCGACAACAGCTCCAGCCAGGTCGGCTCGCGCGAGTTCGAGCGCGAGGCCGGCGTGCGCTTCCTCCAGTCGGTCGTCCGCCGCGTCGACCGCGCCGCCGTCTACTCCATCTCGACCGAGCCGGAGCTTTCGCACCCGCTGACGAACGACGTGCCCGCGCTCGTCCGCACCATCAAGGGCTTCCAGCGCCCCGAGGCCGCCGCTACCGCGCTCTTCGACACGGTCGCGGCCGCGGCCGACTACCTCAAGCCGCAGCGCACGCGCAAGGTCATCGTCATCATCTCCGACGGCACCGACACCGTCAGCGACCTCGACTTCGACACGACGATGACGCAACTGCTCGCCGACGACTGCCAGGTCTACGCCGTCCGGACGGGCAACAGCGACAGCCCCAACCTCCACGACCTCGCCGGCGCGCGTCGCCTCGAAGAGTTCGCCGCGCAGACGGGCGGCGCCGTCTACGTCCCGCGCACGAACGACGAGTTGACGGCCGCCTTCCGGCAGATCGCCACAGACCTCTCGCAGCAGTACGTCCTCAGCTACTACCCCTCGGGCGACGCGCGCGACGGCCGCTTCCGCGCCTTCACCCTCAACGTCAAGACCCGCCCCAACCTCCGCGTCCGCACCCGCAAGGGCTACTACGCCCCGAAGGGCTGAGCGGGGCGGCGTCCGCCGCTTGACGACACGGGCGGAGTGCCTTTAGACTGCTCCCCGTTTCGACAGTCGTTCTGGCCGGCGTCTCATTCCGCCGCGTCAGTCGGCTAACCTGGACCTTACGCAACTCTGCCCTTCAGACGTAGTCAGGCCACCCACTTCGCGGGCGGCTCGGTTCACGGTAATTCCTCCGGCGGCGCGTGACCAACCGCCGAGTCGGAGCACCACTGCGCATCCCTGCTAACCGCCGCGGCCCGCCTCCGGTCCCCGGAAGTCCGCGTCGGCTAGTCCTCAACAACCTTACGACAGAGCTTCCCCCTCGGAAGAAAGGTATACGCATGAAAACCAAAACGTTCCTCGCTGGTCTTCTGCTTCTGGCGCTGGTCGCCACCACGACCTTCACCGCCGGCGTCTCGGCACAGAGACCGTCCCCCCCTAACCCCCAAGACCCCGCGACCGCCGCCCTCATCAACCAGGCTAAGCGACAGGCCGTCGCCGTCAGGCAGGTGCAGAGGGCGCTGCTCGACGCCAAGGTTGAGTTTGAGCCTCACATCCTGTTCACGCGGAACTGGCGGCAGAGGCTCAGGCCGCACCTGGCGCGCATGCCCGAGATGCGAAAGCAGGTCTTCCACTCCGGCGTCCTCAAGGGCGCGAAGTTCGCCGACACGCTCCACCTCCCCGAGAAGGTCTCGGTCGAGGGCGACACGGTCATCATCGCCAACAACCTCGTCTTCGACGGCGACAACGTGACCATCAGAGGCAGCCACGGCGTCCACATCTTCGTCCTCGACAAGGTCACCACGGCGAGCGGCCGGGGCAAGGTGACCATTGACACCAGCGGCGTCGGCCGCCGCGAGTGGGTGGAACAGCAGAAGGCCGCCGGGCGGAGCGTGGCCAAGGCGCGCGCCCCCCGCCCCGCGCTGCCCGGGGGCTTCTCCTTCGTCAAAGCCTCTTACGGCTTCGCCCCCGCGGCCGCCGCGCCGGCCGCGCCCGCCGCGCAAACGAACGGCGACGGCGCGTGGGGCAGCGACGGCCAGCCCGGCGCTTACGGCTACAACGGGTCTGACGGCACGGGCGGCGCCAACGGCGCCAACGGCGCCTGCAACGGCGACCCCAACGGGCAACCCGGCGGCGACGGCAACTGGGGCGTGGACGGCACGAACGGCGGCGACGGCGGCGCCGGCAGCAACGGCGGCGACGGGCAGCCCATCACCCTCAACATCTCAGACCCCAATGACACGACCTCTTACGTCCTGACTGCGAAGGGCGGCGGCGGCGGCCGCGGCGGCGACGGCGGCGGCGGCGGCCGCGGCGGCAACGGCGGCAACGGCGGCAACGGCGGCAGCGGCGCCGGCTGCGCCTGCCAGGCGGGCGCCATCGGCAACGGCGGCGCTGGCGGCGGCGGCGGCCGTGGCGGCGACGGCGGTTACGGCGGCGACGGCGGCGACGGCGGCGCGGGCGGCAACGGTGGCACGATCACGGTCACTTACCCGGCCGGCTACGACACCAACAGAGTCTCCGCCGACGCCGGCGCCGGCCCCGGCGGCGCGGCCGGCACGGCGGGGCTGGGCGGCCAGAACGGTTACGGCGGGAGCGGCGGGGCCGCCGGCAGCGCCGGCAGCGTCTTCGCCTGCGCCACGGGCAGCAACGGCACGCCCGGCCAGCGCGGCAACGACGGGAGCGGCGGCACGCACGGCAGCCCCGGCGCCCCCGGCGGCAACGGCGCCGCCGGCGCCGTCAACTTCACGCAGAACCTCGTCGACGGCGGCGGCGGCTACGAGCCCGGCGGCGGCGGTGGCGGCGGCGGCTACTACGACTACCCCTGCACCCCGTACTACTGGGTCTACTACGAGTCGTGGGACGGCGGACGGTCGTGGGAGGCCGTTGACAGTTGGTACGCGGGCTGCTGGTAATCAACCCGGCGGGCGCGCGTAAACGACGGGAGGCCGCCGCACTTGTGAAGTGCGGCGGCCTCTGCCTTTAGGCCGTCCGAAGACCGCGGGAAGCACCCAGCGCGCGGGCGGCGCAGATTTCTGTTTACGATTGGCGGTTTACGATTTACGATTCACGGGCATGGAGCAACTACTCACGCAGTTCCTCGAACACCTGCGCTACGAGCGCAACGTGAGCGAGCACACGCTCAGGAACTACGCCATCGACCTCGGCCAGTTCCTCGAATACCTCGCGCCCGCCGACCCGCGCACGGGCGTGCGCCGCGAGGTGGACGTTAAAGACGTAGACCACATCACCATCCGCGAGTGGCTCTCCGAGCTGCACGACGCGCAGAAGAAGAAGTCTTCAATCGCGCGCAAGCTGGCGGCGCTGCGCACCTTCTTCCAGTTCCTCGTCCGCGAGGGCGCGGTCGAGGCCAACCCGGCGAAGCTCGTCTCGACGCCGCGGCTGGAGAAGAAGCTGCCGAACCACCTCTCCATCGAGGACGCGGTGCGCTTCATCGAGACGCCGGACGACTCGACCGACCTCGGCAAGCGCGACCGCGCGATACTCGAAATGCTCTACGGGACGGGCGTGAGGGTGTCGGAGCTGGTCAAGCTCGACCTGGGCGACATAGACTTCCGCGGCCGCACCGTCAGGGTCAAGGGCAAGCGGCGCAAGGAGCGCGTCGTGCCCTTCGGCGAGCCGGCGCTCCACGCGCTGATGAGGTATCTGACGGAGGTGCGCCCCGCCTTCCTCAACAACGCGCCGGCCGCCGAGCGCGACGACCGCGCCGTCTTCCTCAACTACCAGGGCACGCGCATCACCACGCGCTCGGTCGGCCGCATGGTGGACAAGTACATCAAAATCTGCGCGGGCATCCACGACATCAGCCCGCACTCCTTGCGCCACTCCTTCGCCACGCACCTCCTCGACAGCGGCGCCGACCTCCGCGACATCCAGGAGCTGCTCGGCCACGCGCGCCTCTCCACCACCCAAATCTACACGCACGTCTCCATGGAGAAGCTCATCGAGGTCTACGACAAGGCGCACCCGAAAGCCTGAAGGCAGTAAATAGTAAATGGTGAATGGTGAATGGAAAGGAGCGTATCCTTCCATTCACCATTCACCATTTACTATTTACCGCCTTACAGCGTGGCGTGCTCGTCCTCGCCGGAGGACTGCTCGATGAGGGTCTGGCACTCGGCGTCGTAGCGCGCGGTGGGGACGGCGTCGAGGCGGCGCTCGGGGATGTCCTTGCCGCAGCGGGCGCAGACGCCGTAGCTGCCCTCGTCGATGCGCAGCAGCGCCTGGTCGATGTCGGCGACGGCCTGCGAGGCGCGCTCACTGAGGCGGTACTCGATCTCCTGGCTCACGTCCTTGACCGACTG
>DASVWB010000038.1:0-38727 GCA_036389815.1 Pyrinomonadaceae bacterium
GGGCGCGCCGGCCGGCGTGGGCAACACCCCCGGCCAGAACGTCGGCACCTCGGGCGTCGCGCCCGCCGAGCTTCCCCTGCCGCCGCCGCCTATCGCGCCCGACTTCCGCGCGCCGCAGCGCCCGCTCCCCTCGGCCGAGCGCGTCGGCGTGGACATGACGGAGCAGGCCGCGCTCAGTCTGAACGACGCCATCGCGCTCGCGCTCCAGAACAACAACGACATCGACGCCTCGCGCATCGACGTGCAGGTCGCCGAGTACAACCTGACGGCCGCGCGCGGCGTCTACGACCCGGTCTTCTCCTCGGAGAGCTACTACGAGAGCCG
The DNA here is from genome assembly GCA_036389815.1 of Pyrinomonadaceae bacterium. GTDB lineage: Bacteria > Acidobacteriota > Blastocatellia > Pyrinomonadales > Pyrinomonadaceae > QHXN01. The sequence continues at coordinate 325 of DASVWB010000038.1, forward strand.
CACCACGCCGACCAGCTCGACCATCGCGGGCGGCCTCAACGGCTCCGTCACGCAGAAGGACGTGACCGGCGCGGCGCGCTTCGGCGGCTTCTCGCCGTGGGCGGGCGGCTCTTACCAGCTCGACTTCTCCTCGACGCGCCTCCAGACCAACAACCAGAACGTCGTCCTCAACCCGCAGTACCCCGCGGCGCTCACCCTCACCTACGCGCAGCCGCTCCTGCGCGGCCTGCGCTTCGACCAGAACCGGCGCGCCATCGAGATCGCCAAGAAGAACCTTTCGCTCACGGACGCGCAGTTCCGCCAGCGCGCCATCGAGACCATCACGCAGGTCGAGCAGGCGTACTGGGATTTGGTCTTCGCGCTCCGCAACCTCCAGGTGCAGATCGACGCCGTCCGGCAGGCGCGCACGCAGGTCGAGAGCAACCAGCGGCTCGTCCGCGAGGGCGTCATCGCCCCCATCGACATCGTCGCCGCCAACACGCAGGTGACGACCTTCGAGCAGAACGTCTACACGGCGCAGGAGGCCGTCACCCGCGCCGAGAACACCCTCAAGACTCTGATACTCCCCGACCGCAACGCGCCGCTCTGGTCGAAGCCCGTCACGCCCGTCACGCCCGTCGCCCTTGAGCCGCCGCGCGTGCCGCTTGAGCAGGCGACCGCCGCCGCGCTCCGGAGCCGGCCGGAGCTGGCGCAGCTACAGACCAGCGCCGAAATCAACCAGATAGACGCGCGCTACTTCCGCGACCAGACGCGCCCGCAGCTCGACCTCGTCGGCACCTACACGTCCGCCGGGCTCGCCGGCGCGCAGGTCACGCCGAGCGGAAGCTCGACGACGAGCGCCAACGCCCTGCTGCGCACGCGCGTCAACGAGCTGTCGGCCATCGCCGGGCTCGAACCGCTCCCGGCCACGACGACCGGGAGCACGATCAACGAGAACCTCGTCGGCGGGCTGCCGAAGTCGCTCTCGAACCTCGCGCAGCAGGACTACCCGACCTACCGCGTCGGCGTGCGCGTCGAGATACCTTTCCGCAACCGCGCGGCGCAGGCCAACTACGGCCGCTCGCTCGCCGAAGGGCGCCGCATACAGAACCAGCGCGCGCAGGCCGAGCAGTTGATCGAGGCCGACGTGCGCAACGCCGTGCAGGCGCTGCGCTCGGCCGAATCGAGGCTCGCCTCGGCCGCCGCGTCGCGCCGCTCGGCCGAGTTGCAGTACGAGAGCGAGCAGCGGCAGTTCCGCGCGGGCACGACCACCATCTTCCTCGTCCTGCAAAGGCAGAACGAGCTGCTGGCCGCCCGCGGCCGCGAGTTGCAGGCGCAGACCGACCTCAACAAGGCCATCGCCGAGTTCCAGCGCGCGACCGGCAACACGCTCGAAGCCAACAACGTCGCCGTGCGCACGGACGGCCCCGCGCGCGAACTCGAACTCCGCCCCGCGCCGGCCACGCCCGCCGGCCTGATGGGCTTCAGCCAGAAATGAGAAGCCGCCTTCAATTTACAGACGAGTGCGGCGGCCGGGTCGGAACCGCCCGCGGTAGCGGGTGGCCCTCGGTCAAACGGCACGGGCGAATAACAAAGGGACACCCGCTACGGCGGGCGGTTCTGACCTGCCTGCTCGCAACGTTGGCGGCGTGTGGTTCGGGCGGCGGCGGAGGCGAGACGGCGGGACTCGTCGTCGTCAACGCCCCCGCGGCCGGCGAGGTGCGGCGGGTGCTGGTGAAGGAGGGCGTCCGGCTCAGGAAGGGCGACGCCGTCGTCGAGATTGCCGTCCGCGCCGAAGGCCCCGCGCCGGCGCCGACGCAGCGCGGCGAAGACCCCGTGGCCGCGGCGGGGCGCAACATCGCGTCGGCGCAGGCCGAGGTCGAGGCGGCGCGAGCCGAGGCCGTCCGCGGCGAGGTGGAGGTGTCGCGCCTGACGCCGCTCGTCGCCTCGGGGCAGGCTTCGCAGGGGGAGTTGGACGGCGCGCGTGCGCTCTACGAACGCGCGCAGCAGCGCCTCGCGCGCGCGCAGGCGTCGGTGCGCGACGCGCAGGACGGGCTCGTCGCGGCCCGGCAGCCGAACAGGGCGCCCACGCCGCACGCCGCCCCGGCCGAGTCGGTCGTCTACGCGACCGCCTCTTCCGACGGCACGGTGAGCGCCGTCAGCGTGCGCGCGGGCGCGCGCGTCACCACGGGGCAGCCGCTGGCGACGCTGCGCGCGGGCCAGTAGCCGTGAACGCCACGACGCAGGAGGAGGCCAACATCGGCCCGCGCGAGCGGCGCAAGCGTCGGCTGCTGGGCATCGTCTCTTTGACCGTCGCCGTCGGCGTCGCCTTCGTGCTGGCGTCCTTCGGCGCGCCGCGCTGGTGGCGGCTCGCCGTCTTCTTCCCACTCTGGATGGCCGGCCTCGGCCTGCTCCAGGCGCGCGAGAAGACTTGAATCGCGCTGGCCGCGCGCGGGTCGCGCAACATGGACGCGGGCGAAGAGCCAATCGCCGACCGGGCGCTCGCCGCCCGCCTGCGCGGCAAGGCGGCGGCCGTCCACAGGCGCGCGCTGCTCGTCGCCGCCGCCATCACGGTCGTCGTGCTGGTCTTCCCAGACCTTTGAGCCGCGGCCCGGCGGCCGCGCCGGTCACTCGCTGCGCAGTGCTACCAGCGGGTCGACTTTCGTGGCGCGGCGCGCCGGCAGGAACGAGGCCAGCAGCCCCACGACGACGATCACGCCCGACACGCTCCCGAAGGTTAAGAAGTCGGTCGCCGTCACGCCGTAGAGCAGGCTCGCCATCAGGCGCGTCAGGCCGTACGCCCCCGCCAGCCCGACGGCCACCCCCACCAGAGTCAGCGCCAGCCCCTGGCCGAGCACCAGCCGCAGAACGTCTCCGGCGCGCGCGCCGAGCGCCATGCGGATGCCGAGTTCGCGCCGCCGCAGCATCACCGTGTAGCTCATCACGCCGTAGACGCCCACGGCCGCCAGCAGGAGCGCCAGCGCCGCGAAGGTGATGAGCAGCGTCATGTTGAAGCGGCGCCCCGAGAGCGATTCCGCCAGCACCTGCTCCATCGTCCGCACGCCCGTCACCGCCTGCTCCTTGTCCACCGAATAGACCGCACGGGTCACGGGCTGGACGAGGCCCTGCGGGTCGGAGGCGGTGCGCACGACGAAGGACAACCAGGGCCGCGGCGACTGCCTGTAAGGGAGGTACATCGTCGCCGCCATCTCGGCGTCGAGCCCGCTTGACTTGACGTCGCCCACCACGCCGACTATCTCGCGCGCGCCCTGCTTGAGGTGGAAGGAGGGGGTCAGCCGCTGCCCCACGGGGTCCTGACCCGGGAAGAACCGGCGCGCCATGGCCTCGCTGATGATGACGACCTGCGGCGCGCCGTCGCCGTCGCGGTCGTCGAAGGCGCGCCCACGCCGCACGGGGATGCCCGCCGCGCGGAAGTAGTCGGGGCTGACGTAGCGCGTCTGCGCCAGCGGCTGCTCGGCGACCGGCGGCGCGGGCTGGCCCTCGACGGTGAAGGGCTGCTTCGACCCGCCCCCCGTCAGTGGCAGGGTGGTGGTCGAGCCCGCCGCGACCACGCCCGGCAGGGCGCGTATCTGCTCCAGCACGCGGTCGTGGAAGGCGAGCTGTTGCTGCGGTTCGGCGTACCTCGGGGGCGCGAGCGGCACGCGCAGCGTTAAAGCGTTGGAGGTGTCGAACCCCGGGTCCACGTTCTGAAGCTTCCAGAAGCTCCGAATCATGAGCCCGGCCCCGACCAGCAGGATGAGCGACAGCGCCACCTCGACGACGACGAGCGCCCTGCGCGTGCGCTGCCTGACGGAGCCGCCGCCCGTCCGCCCCGTGCCCTGTTTCAGCGTCTCGCTGATCTCGTTCCTGGAGAACTGTAAGGCCGGGGCGATGCCGGCCAGGGCGCCGGCGGCGACGGAGACCAGCAGGGTGAAGCCGAGCGCCCAGGCGTCTACGCCGACCTCGGACGCGTGGGGCAGGCTGCCGGAACTCAGCCGCACGAGCAGTTGCGCCCCCCAGCGCGCGAGCAGGAGACCCAGCAGCCCGCCCACGACCGCGAGCAGCACGCTCTCGCAGAGCAACTGCCTGACGATGCGCCCGCGCGTGGCGCCCAGCGCGATGCGGAGCGCGATCTCTTTCCGGCGGTTGGCCCCCCGGGCGAGCATCAGGTTGGCGACGTTGGCGCAGGCGATGAGCAGCACGAAGCCGACGGCGCTGAAGAGCACCAGCAGCGCGGGTCGCACGTCGCCGACGAGGTCCTCGTGGAGCGGGACGACCGTGGCGCCCCAGCCCTTGTTGTCCTCCGGGTACTGCTGTTCGAGCCTGCTCGAAATGGTGTTCATCTCGGCCCGCGCCTGCTCCAGCGCCACGCCCTGCTTCAGGCGCGCGACGACCGTGTAGTCGTGGATGGCCCGCGTCTGCCTCTCCTCGGCGCCCCACGCTAACGGCACCCACAGCTCCGCCTCCTCCGGGAACTCGAACCCCGGCGGCATGACGCCGACGACCGTGTAGCCGCGGCTGTTCAGATTCACCGTCCGGCCGACGATGTCAGGGTTCGCCCCGAAGGCGCGCTGCCACAGGCCGTGCCCCAGGACGACCACCTGGTCTCTCCCGGGCTGCTCCTCCTCCGCGGAGAAGGCGCGCCCGCGCCCGACCGGCGAGCGCAACACCGAGAAGAGGTCCGAGGAGACGGCCGCCCCCGTCACGCGGACGGGCTCGCCGCCGTCGCTCAGGCTGAAGCCGGCGTACTGGTAGACGGCCATCTGCTCGAAGGAGCGGCTCTGCTGCTTCCAGTCCAGGTAATTAGCCGGCGACACGGAGAAAATTCTTTGACCCGGGAAGCTGGCCTGCGGCGGGGTGTGCCAGACGTCGACGATGCGGTCGGGTTCCGGGTAAGGTAACGGCCGCAGCAGGATGCCGTTGACGACCGAGAAGATGGCCGTGTTGGCGCCGATGCCGAGCGCGAGCGAGAGCACCGCCACCACGGTGAACGCCGGGCTCTTGAGGAGGGTCCGCACGCCGAAGCGTAAGTCCCGCCACACAGTCCCTATGAAGTGTCCCATCCTGACTTCCCTCACCCTTTCTTTGACCTGTTCGACTCCGCCCAGCTCTATCAGGGCCGCGCGCCGCGCCTCTTCCGGCCCGAGCCCTTCCGCGGCCTTGGCCTGGGTCAGCAGCTCCAGATAAGCCTGTATCTCCTCGGCCAGCTCCCGGTCCGCCCGCTCCCTGAAGAGGAGGTTGCGCCGGAGGCTGTCGAGGCGCCGTATGAGCGGCATCGGTGTTACTTCCTAAGTCGCCTTCAGGGCGCTCGCGATGGCGAGCGAGATTCGCTGCCAGTCCTCGGCCTCGACCTCGAACTGGCGCCTCCCGGCTCTGGTGAGGCGGTAGTACTTGGCGCGGCGGTTGTTCTCCGACTCGCCCCAGCTTGATTCGAGCCACCCCGCCTGCTCCATCCTGTGCAGCGCCGGGAAGAGGGAGCCGGGTTTGACCCGGAAGGTCCCCCTCGTGATCTGCTCGATCCGGTTCGAGACGCCCAGCCCGTGCAGGGGCCCGAGGGCCAGCGCCTTGAGCACCAGCAGGTCGAGCGTCCCCTGCAAGAGGTCGACTTTCTTCGCCGTCATCCGCCTCTCCTATAGAAGTTCTGTACGAGCTGGTGGACTTTTTCCTACCTACAGAATGCCGATATGAGCGTTCTACTCCGAATACGGGCGGGAGCGTTTAAGGTTCCGTCGAACTCTCACGCGCCGCGAAGAATTTCGCCGAGCTGGTTTGTAAGAGGGCGTGGACGCCGCAGGAGCTTCGTCCTCTGTTCGGCCGGGACGCAGGGGTAGAGGTCGCGCGAAAAGAGGGTGTGAGAGACGGGATACCAATACCCCGAAGGTTTCAGACGTTGCACCCCGGAGGTGGAAGGCCGCCCGACTCCGGAGGTTTAACCGGCGGGCAATCAAGTTTGGGGCGCGGGGGCGCGTGTCGGGCGCGGTGAGCTTTTGGGTCGCGCCGTACGGACGGCCTCACACATTCATAAAGTGAGCCCCTTGCCCCCGAGGACTTCAAGGCTCGTCCCGCCCTCGGGTCTCCCGGCCAGAATCGGCATCGCCTGCATGATAAGCTCGCGGGCGCCGGGTACTTTCAACGAGTTGTCGTGGTCTTCTTTGCTCTCCCAGACCTCCATGACGTAGACGCCGTCGGGGTTGCCGGCCTCTTTACACCCGCAAAAAATCGCGGCGCGGGATTTCTCCGGCTTCCCCTTGAGGGTTGAATTCGTCAGTCACCTTCAAGACTCCTTCGATCCGCGCGACCTGACCGATGACGAGAGGCGGCCCGACGCCCGGCATTTACCCGGCGCGGGCCGCGCGAGGCGGTCGCGCCGGCTGCCCCTTCTTCAACAGCTCCTGCTCTATCAGTTGGCTCATCCGTTCGGAGCGCTCGGCCCAGTCGTTGGCGGCCGCGGCCGTCCTGCGCCGGGCGACCTCGGCCTCGTGGTCCGCCGAGAGGAGCGCCTTTTCGATGGAGGCGATGAACTCGCGCGGGCGGTTCGCGCACGTGAGAATCAGGGCGCCCTGGCTGCTGTTGAAGCTGACGACCTCGGGCAGGTTCGTCGAGACGACGGGCTTGCCCATCGCCAGGTACTCGTTAATCTTGGTGGGGACGACCGTGGCCGTGTAGCCGTTGAGCCTGTAGGGCACTATGCCGACGTCGAAGCGGCGGACGTAACCGGGCAGGTCCTCGTGCGCCTTGGCCCCGGTCAGGTAGACGTTGGGCAGACGCCTCAACTCGGCGGCCGGCGACTGCTGCGGGCCGACGAGCACCCACGACCATTCGGGGCGGGCGCGCGCCATCGTCGCCACCATCTCCACGTCGAAGGCGCGGTGGATGCCGCCGACGTAGCCGATGATGGGCCGCGGAAGCCTCGACATCAGCGCGGCGGCGGCCGAGTCGCCGTCAGGGCGCGCGCCCGGGGCGTCGTCGCCGCCGGCGAACACGTCGAGGTTGACGCCGAACGGGAAGATTTGGACCTTCCTCCTGCCGCCGAGTGAGCACCGCTCGGCGAGGCGCGGCCCCTGCGCGAACACGAGGTCGCTCATCCGGATGAGCGCGCGCTCGCTCCGCAGGATGGCGTGCGGATGCGGCGTCAGCTCGGCGAAGTCCGCGATGCAGTAGTAGACGACGACGGAGCGTGGCCCGCGCAGCATCCGCACGAGCGAGCCGGCCGTGTCGGTAGGCAGGAACGTCATGATGACGTCCGGGTCGAAGCGCAGGCGACCGACCGCGCGGCGCAGTAGCGGGAGCAGCACGCGCCCGTTGGCCGCGCGCCGCAGCCGCGACCCGAACGGCGGCAGGATCAGCGGCGAGCAGACGTGGACGTTCGGCGAGACCTCGTGCGCCCCGCCCGCGGGCAGCGCCCGCGTCCAGTGCGAGACGCGCCGCGCGACGCGCCTGAGGTCGCGGAGCCCCGGCGAGCGCACGCCCGTGTTCTCGACGTAGAGGACGCGGTTGCCGGCTCGCGCAAGGCGGCTGGCGAGTTCCTGATGGCCCTGCCAGTTGAAGCCCCACTCGATGCTAGAGATGAGGACGATGTCCAGTCCGCTCAACATAGAAAGTCTGTCGGAACGCGCCCGCGCAAGTCGCGCCGGGCGCCCGTCCGCCGCTAGTCGTCCCCGGCGAGCCGCCGGCCGGCGCGCGCGCCCGTGCCCCTGAAAGCATCCGCGAGGCCGCGCAGGCCCGCGAAGGCGCGCGGCGCCCCGAGGCGCTCGCCCAGGCGCGTCCGCGCCCATTCGTGCAGGGCGAGGCGGAGGCGGTAGGCGGAGGCGCGCCGCGCGAGCGTCAGCCTCTCGCGCCGCGTCAGCAGCGGCCCGAAGTCGCGCCTGAACGCGCGGTAGTCGTGCAGGTAAAGGTCTCTCGCCGCGTCGGCGAACGGCCGCCCGTCGTAGACGTTCTTCCCGTCAACGCGCTTGCGCCAGCGCGGCGTGAGGCTGAAGGCCGCGCGGAGCGGACGCCTGAGCGCCATCTCCAGAATCAGGTACCAGTCGTCGGCGATCCGCATGTGCTCGCCCCACCCCGAGCCGATGGAGGCGCGCCGGAGGACGAGCGAAGACGACGGCGCGGGGCACAGCCCGAGGAACAGGCGCCTGACCTCCGCGGGTTCGAGCAGAAACCACTCGCCGCGGCGCCGCCGGGCGTACGGGCGCCACCTGCCGTCACGCAGCCACTCGCTCGGGCGCGCGCTCCCGCCCGCACACTTCGTCCAGTTGGAGAAGACGAAATCGAGTCCGAACGTTTCGAGGCATTCGACGCCGCGCGCGAGGAAGTCTGCGTCCCACAGGTCGTCCGAGTCGAGCGAGGCGACGTACTCGCCGCGGGCGAGCCGGAGGCCCGCGTTGCGCGCCGCCCCCTGCCCGCGGTTCTCCTGGTAGTGATACTCGACGCCGCCGACCTCGGCGACGCGCCGCGCCGTGTCGTCGCGCGAGCCGTCGTCGATGACGATGATCTCTTTCGACGCGTAGGTCTGCGCCTTCGCGCTGCGGATGGCCTCCACGAGCTGGCCGGCGCGGTCGTAGGTCGGGATGATGACCGACACCAGCCCTTCCATCATCGGCCCGCTTCCCCGCGGCCGAGCGGCGCGTCGGCCGCCCCGACGCGCCGGGCCTTGCGCCCCGCGCGGGACGGCGCGGCGCAGGCCACGTCGAGCAGCGTGTCGGCGAAGTCGCGCGCCGGGTCTGGCGGGACGAGCCCGCGAATCCTCAGGGCCGCGAGCCTCCCCATCTCGGCCAGTTCGCCGCGACGCGCCCACGCCGCTTCGAGCGCGGCGTCGAGAGGGTCTTCGGCCGGGGCCGCCAGAAAGCCCGTGACGCCGTCTTCGAGCACCTCGCCGTTGCCGCCGACGCGCGTGACCACGGCCGGGCGGCCGCACATCATCGCCTCGACGAGCGAGAGCGGCAGCCCCTCTGCGCGCGACGGCAGGACGAGCGCGTGGTGGGTCTTCCAGACGCCCGCCACGTCCGCGACCTGCCCCTCGAACGAGACGTTACGCACGCCGAGGCGCGCGGCCAGGTCTTCAAGCGCCTCGCGGTTGATGCCGCGGCCGTAGAATGAGACGTGGAGCGCGCGCCCCTTCCAGCGCTCGCGCGCGAGCACGCGCAGCAGGATGTCCTGCCCCTTGTCGAGCAGGTAGAGGCGCGCCACGCACGCGAGCCGCAGGCAGTCCGACTCGCCCCCCGGCCAGGGGAGCGGCCCACCGGCCGGCACCATGTAAGGGTTGCGGACGACGGAGGCGTTGGGGAGGGACGCGCCGTTCTGCTCCTCCGTCAGCCGCCGGTTGTGCTCCGAGACGAAGAAGCAGCGGGCGGCGTCGCCGAAGACCCGCCGCCGGTACTCGCGGGAGCCGTCCGGCGGCCAGAAGTGGTCGGTGGCTTTCTGGCTGACGAGCGTGTAAGGTAGCCCGAGTTTGCGGCAGAGGTAGCCGAAGTGCAGCCCGTCGTAGTTGTCGCCCTGCGAGACGACGACGAGGTCGGGGCGGCGCGCGACGAGGTACGAGGCGAGCGCGGCGAGGTGCGCGCGCGTGACGACCCGACGCGGGACGAGCAGAAGGTTGGGCAGGTTCCGCACCGCGCAGGAGAGCGACCTCAGCCGCACGACCCCCGGGTGCGAAGCGTCCACGCCCGTCTTGAAGGCCGCGACGCGGTGCCCGCGCTCGGCCAGGGCCGCGGCCGCCCCCGCCCACAACTCCTCGCTCCCGCCCCACAACTCGGGGCAGGTGCTGATGAAGGTGAAGCTTCGCGGGGGGCTGCTGGCGGGAACTTCTCTGCTCATTCGCGGCCCGCGTGAGTCTGAACTTTTTCGGAAAAGGTTTTAAGGAAGCCCTTCATGGGATCTCACACGGCCGACATTCCCACAACCGCCCGGGGGCGCGGCGCCGAACTGACCCGGACCGTCCGGGCCGGCGAGTGGTGGGAGTTCAAGCTCTCGCCCATCCTCGCCACGGCCTACGCGACGGCGTTCCTCCTGAATCTTTCAATCGCGTCACTGTGGCCCGCGCTGCTGCTCTCGCTCGCCGCCCTCGTGCCGGGGGCGGCCTACGTCAGCGTCCTCAACGACCTGACCGACATCGAGGACGACCTGGCGTGCGGCAAACCGAACCGGCTCGTCGGCAGGTCTCGCGCCTTCGTCGCCGCCGCCCTGGCCTGCTGCGTCGCGCCGGGAATCGCCGTCGCGTTCTACTGGCGCGCCGACCCCCTGCTGCTCTCGCTCTACCTGGCGGCGTGGGCCGCCTTCACGCTCTACTCGCTGCCGCCCGCCCGGCTCAAGGCGCGGGGCATGGCGGGGCTGCTGGCCGACGCCTGCGGGGCTCACCTGTTCCCGACGCTCGTGGTGGCCGTGCTCGTGTTCCGGTGGGGCGGCGCGCCGCTCGACCGTGTCTGGCTCGCGTCTGTGGCGGCATGGTCGCTCTGCCTCGGCCTGCGCGGCAACCTGTGGCACCAGTTGAGCGACCTGTCGAACGACGAAAAGAGCGGGCTGCGAACCTTCGCGCGGCGCCATAAGATAACACGGCTCCGGGGGCTGGGCAATTTCGTCATCTTCCCGGCAGAGGCGGCCGCCTTCGTCGTCATGCTCTGGCGCGCGGGCTCGGGCGCGGCCGCCGCGCTCCTCTGCCTTTACGCGCTGCTCGAACTCCTGCGGAACCGGCTCTGGGGCGTGAAGCCGTGCGTCGTCGTCCCCGGCGCGGGATACCGCCACATCCTGATGCACGAATATTACGAAGTCCTCTTCCCGGCGGCGTTCGTCCTCGCGTCCTCGCTCAGGCACCCGCTCGACGCGCTCGTGTGGGGCGGGCACCTGCTGCTGTTCCCGCGGCGCGCGCGGCGGCTGCTGGGCGACCTCCGCGACGCGTGGCGCAGGGGCGAGTACCGGCGCTGGCGACTGAAGATGCGCGCCGCCGCCTACGCGAGCCGCGCCGCCGCCATGTCCCGCGACCCGCGCCTCGCCGTCGGCGCGCTGCGCAAGCGGCTGCCCCTCAGGGGGCGACGCTGAGGCGGCTGAAGATTTCGTCGGCGGCCGAGCGCAGCAGCGCCGCCTGCGGCCTGCCGCCGAACCGCGCGAGGGCGCTCTTGCCGCCTTCGAGGATGCCCTCGGCCAGCCCCCCGACCTCCTCGCGGCTCAAGCCTTCGACCGCGGTCGGGCGTCCGTGGCGCGAGTCCTGCCCCGCGCTCTTGCCCGTCGCCTGCTGCCCGCCGAACGCGTCGGCCAGGTCGTCGTAGACCTGGTAGGCGCGGCCGAGGGATTCGCCGAAGGCCGCGAGCGCCGCCACGTCGGCCTCGTCCGCGCCGGCGACGACGGCCCCTGCGGTCATCACCAAACGCATGAGCGCCGTCGTCTTCAAATCGCGGGTCGCGAGCGACGGCCGCACCCCGCGCTCGCCGCTCAGCGCGAACTCGGCGGCCTGCCCGGCGATCATGCCGGAGCTGCCGATGCAGGCCACCGCCTCGTCGATGAGGCGGGGGAGTCGGTCGGCACGCCCGCCGTCGCGCGCCGCCGCGGCCAAGAGCGCGTAAGCCTGGTTGAGCAGCGCGACCGCGACCAGCACGGCGACGCCTTCGCCGAAGGCGAGGTGCAGCGCGGGGCGGTTGCGCCTGAGCGACGCGTCGTCCATACAGGGCAGGTCGTCGAGGAGGAGCGAGCTGGTGTGGATGAATTCGACGGCGCACGAGAGCGCGAGCGCCTGCCCGTCAGAGGCGCCGCCCAGGTCTGAGGCGACGAGCGTCAGGAGCGGGCGCAGGCGCTTGCCGCCCGGGAACACCGCGCACCTGAGCGCCTCGTCGAAGCGCTCCGTGCCGGGGGCCTTGGCGACCGGCAGCCGCACGCCCAGCGCCTCTTCGAGCCGCGGCCGGTTGGCGGCTGCGAACCTGAAAAACTGATCTGAACCCATCTTTATTTCTGCGTCGTACAGCACTCTAAAATATTTCTTTCACGCGGAACCGGGCGGGGCCGTCGCCGAAAGTCTCGCCGCCGCGCCCTCGTCGAACAGGTACTCCGCCGCGTAGGGGGCGTACAGGGGGTCGGCCTTCAGCCGCGTCGCCTTCCCCTCGAAGTGGCTCATGATCTCGGCCGGGAAATCGGCGTCCGTGATTTTTTTGTCGGGCTTCAGGAGGCTGAGCAGCCTGACGAGCAGGCGCAGCCTGTTGTCGAGCGTCAGGCCGACGTACCGGCGGTAGACCTTCGGGAACCAGACGGGGCCCAGCCGCGACGCCCCGGCCGACACGAGGCGCGAGATCAGCGGGTACCAGTACAACTCCTCCGGCGAGAGCGAAGGGTTCACACGCCCGAGCGCGATCTCGGCGTGCCGCAGGCCGAGCCTCCCTTCGAGGACTGAGACGAATCTCCCCTGGTCGTCGCGGAGCAGCTCGTAGGGCAGCACGATCAGGTTCTCCTCGCCGAACGCCCCGGCGTAGAGCCCGAGCACGTAGTCGAAGTCGTAGTAATTATAACTCTCGTCTTGCAGCCCTATCGCGAGCTGCCGGCACATCTCGCCGAGATGCACCCGGCCCCCCGTCCTGACAATCTGGGAGTAGCCGGAGACTATAAGCCCCTTGAACCCGCGCGTGACGACGAGGATGCGGCTGTGCGGGAAAAGGCTCTTGAGGACCGCGCAGAGGCGCGCCTGCTTCTCCTTCCTCCGTTCGTCGTCGAAAGGCTCGGCGCCGCCGTAAGCCAACTCTACCCCGCCCGCGCTCTTGTGGGGCGTGGACAGACCTTCGTAGCTGGTCACGTAGTACTCGTAAGTCTCGTCGAACGATTGGGCCACCTGCCACACGTTGTGGAAGCCTGCGAGCCCGCCGGTGATGTAGCGCAGCTCGGGGTGGCGCTCGAACCAAGCCTGGAGGAACGTCGAGCCCGCCTTCGGGTAGCCGATGTGGATCAGATGTCGGGTCATTCGAAGGGCGGCCCAACTACCCGGCCGCCGTCTCAGTCAGCGGGACACGAGGCGGTTCGGTCGCCGCCCGTCGCGGCACGCTTCGCGGCACCGACCATCAGGCCGGTCTGTCTTTCGGCGGCGCGCCGCCGGGGCATGCTTCCCAAAGAAATATGACTTTGCTACCATCGCCGGGAAATAACTTCGGCGAGGGGACGGCCCGACGCGCGCGCCCGCGCCACCTCCGCCCGCAGCCCGCGCCGTCGAAACTGCAAAATTCATGCGACCGATTTTCAAAGACGAAAGGCATGAGCGGCTCTTCAGGAGGGACGGCTGCCTCCTGATTAACGCGCTCGACGCGGCGACGGTCAAGCGGATCGAAGAGGTCTACCTGGCGAACTTCCCGGCGGATTTTACGGGCTTTCAAAGTTCGCTCCACCTCCCCTGCCCGGAGCGGCGCGCGGCGATACACGGATTTATCACGCGAATCTTCGACGAACACCTGAGCCGCTACTTCCACGACTACAGGGCGGTGGCCGGGTCGTTCGTGTCGAAGCAGCCGGGCGAGGGCGGCACGGTGCAGCCACACCGGGATTGGTCGCTGGTCGACGAGTCGCGGCACACGTCGTTGAACTTGTGGGCGCCCCTGTGCGATACGACCCGGGAGAACGGCGCGCTGGGCCTCTTCAAAGGCTCGCACAGGCTGAGGCCGACCATTAACAGCACGAACATGCCCTCGCCCGTGTACGTCCCCGACGAGTACCTGAAACACATCACCTTCTTCCGCATGAAAGCCGGGGAGGTGCTGGTGTTCGCCACCCAGATGATACACGCGTCCTGGCCCAACACGTCGGGCAGGCCGCGGGCGGCGGCGTCCGTGGGCATCATCCCGTCGGAGGCCAGGCCGATACACTACGTCGGCGGCAGGTCCGGGCCTTCAAAGATTTTAGAGCTTGAGGTGGACGCGGCATTCTACCACAAGTACCATTTGAGCAAACTCAGGCACGTCTCCCCGTCGGACGACCACGTCGTGAACACGGGCGGGTACCCGGCCAGGGAGGTCGAGTACACGCCGGTGATGATCGACGGGCGTGACTTCCACCGCCTCTACGAGCCGCGCGTCGTCCGCGCCCTCAGGCAGATCAAAAGCCGCCTGAGGGCCAGACTCACCTCCGGGTAGGCCGCCGCCGTGCGTCCCCGACGCACGTGCGGCGCGGCCGTCAACGCGCGCCGCTAGGAATCCCACAAATACTCGGCGGCGTAGGGCGCGTACAGCGGGTCGTCCTTCAGCCGCGCCGCCTTCCCCTCGAAGTAAGCCAGCAATTCGGCCGGGAAGTCGGCCCCCGTGACCCTCCCGCCCGGCCTCACGCGCCCCAAAACTTTGATCAGGGCGCGCAGCCTGTTGCCGAGCGTCTTACGGACGTACCAGCCGTAGAGCTTCCGGCGGCGGGACGGGCCGAGGCGCAACACCGCCGCCGAGACGGCGCGCGAGATCAGCGGGTACCAGTACAACTCCTCGGGCGAGAGCGAAGGGTTCAGCCGCCCGAGCCTGATCTCCGCGTGCGTCAGCCCGAGCCTCTCTTCGAGGACGGAGAGGAACTTCCCCTGGTCGTCGCGGAGCAGCTCGTAGGGCAGCACGATCAGGTTCTCCTCGCCGAACGCCCCGGCGTAGAGCCCGAGCATCGAGTCGTAGTCGAAGTAATGCATGGCGTCCTTTTGCAGCAGCTCGCCCAGCTCCCGGCACATGCCGCCGAGGTGCTGCGTCCCGCCCATCTTCACGTACTGGGAATAGCTGGAGACGATCATGCCCTTGAACCCGCGCGTCGTGACGAGGACGCGGCTCCCCGGGTAGAGGCTCGTCAGCAGCGAGCACACGCGCGCCTGTGTCTCCCTGGTGCGCGTGTGGGTGTCCGGCTCGATGACCCCGTAGGCCACGTCTACCCCGCCCTCAGTCTGGTGGGGCATGGACAGCCCCTCGTAACTGGTGACGTGGTACTTCCAAATCCCGCCGGGCGAGCGGGCTATCTCGTAGACGTTGCAGAAGCCGCCGAGGCCGCCGGGCTTGTAACACAGCTCGGGGTGGCGCTCGAACCACGCCTGGAGGAGCGTGGAGCCCGCCTTCGGGTATCCGACGTGAATTAAATGTTGAGCCATACAGAAGGCGGCTTACAGCGGCGTGCGGCCGCCGCGCGGCGCTTCAGGGGCGGCGGAACAGCCGCCGCGCCCACCCGCCGCGACGCCGGGCCTTAAACTCCGCGGCCGCCGCGTCGAACTGCGCGGCCGACGCGTCGAAGTGGGCGAACGTACTCGCTTCGCGCGCGGCGATGACTTCGAGCCGCCGCCAGTCCCTCACCCCGGCGTCCATCTCCCAGAACAGCCGGGCGTGCGGGAAGCCGCACCATGCGAGGACGGCCCGGACGACCTTCTCGCCTGTGGGCAGCCAGGCGAGCCCGTCGATGCCCGACATCACCTCCGTCGCGCTCTCGGGGTTCAGGACGAGCCCGTCAAAACCTTTGGGCGCCGCCGCCGTGTTGACGACCAGCAACTCCTTCGTGTGATCCGCCGCGATGCGGAGGCCGGCCACGGGGTCGGGCAGGTGATAAAAAAGCCCCATGAACAGCGTGATGTCGAACTGCCCGACGCGGCGCTCCGCGAGCGAGCCGAGGTCGTGGGTGCCGAACTCGATGTCCTCGCCCGGGAGGTGTTCGCCCAGGAACCGCGCCTGATTTATCCAGTGCTCCCGCGCGTCGAACCCGTAGCACCTGCCGGCGCCGAAGCGTTTGATGCTGAAGAGATTCCCGCCGGCGTTGCACCCGCAGTCCAACACCGTCCGCCCCGCGAGTCCTTCCGGGTACATACGCCGGACGAGCAGCGCTATGTGGTCGGCCGGGTCGTAGACCGCGGGCGTGCCGAGTTCGGCCGCGTAGGCGCCTTCGGGGGCGGGCTCGCCCGTGCGGACGCCGGGGGCGACCTCCATGTCCTGGTGCCAGGGGCCGAGGCTGACGATCTTTTCGCGCAGCTCTCTGACGTTCGCCGAGTCTTTGTCTGTCATCGTCCTCCGTCGTCGTGCGTCCCGCTCAGGACGCTGAAGAGGTCTGGCGGTAGCGCAGCAGCGCCTCCAGGCAGAAGCCGGTCGTCAGCTCCTCCGACCCCCAGCCGTAATACTTCTTCGGCCCCCCGTAGTAGAGCGCGGCGCGCGGCCAGTCTCCCGCCGCGCGCTGCGCCGCGAGCAGGTACCGCACGGCGCGCCCCAGCTCGGGCGGCGTGCTTCTCCAGCTCAGGAGGGCGCAGGCGGCCAGCGCGGTCTCCAGCACGCCGCCGCCGATGCACCCCTCGCCCGTCGCCGCGCCGACGATCCTTTCGACGGCCTCCTCGCGCACCGACCCGAACGCGGCGACGCCCGCGTCGAAGTTCCGCGAGACGACGTAGTGGAACATGAAGCGGTTGAGGTGCCACTTGTCGCAGCAGCCCTCCTCGCCGCGCCGCAGGATGTCGGTCAGGTACTCGACGACGGGCCGCGTCGCCTCGCTCTCGCCGACGTAGAACAGGACGTTGGCGTTGACGACGCAGTCCACGTCGTGCGGGGCCGACTCGTTCAGCTTCCAGAAGTAGTACAGCTTGACGGGGCTGAGCCACTGGCGCAGGACGGCCGACAGGTAGCGCGCGTTCGGCGGCGGCGGCCAGCGCGGGGTCAGCCAGGTGTAGAAGAGTCCCCTCGGGTCGCGGTTCGCGAAAATCAGGTCGCGGTTGGGCGGGGCCGCGACGCCGTGCCTGCGCAGCACGTAGGAGACGCAGGCCGTGTCGTCGAGGTCGGGCGGGATGACCGAGTGGTACCGGTGCTGCCTCGTCCAGTAGCGCCACAGCCCCGGCCCTTCCATCTCGGCGAGGAGGAACCGCAGCGCCTTGCCCAGCATCCGCGCGGCGCCGTCGGAGCCCGAGAAGCCGAGCGAGTAGGCGACGAGCGCCGTCGGGAACGGCGAGCTGTCCACGACGCAGTCCTTCTCCAGGCTGCCGTCCGTGGACATGAAGACCTTGAACTCGCCCGTCGGCAACTGGCTGCGTTCGAGGAAGTCGAGCCCGCGCTCGACGCCCGCGTCTAGCTCCTCGTGACTCACCCTTTCACTCCCATTCCACGTCCAGCGTCACAAGCTGCCTCGCCGAGGTGAACGCGTTGTTGACCAGCGTGGGCGCGGAGCGCACGGCGAACGGCCGCGGCTCGTCCTGCCAGCCGAGCATGGCGAGCGGGTGGAGCGTGGCGGGGTCGTTAATCGAGGCTTTCAGCGAGTAGGTGCCAGCCACCAGGGGGAGGCGCGGGACGCGGCACCGCAGCTCGCCCGCCCCGGCCGGTAGCGCGCGCGGCCGCATGTCGAAGGCGCCGGCCACACACACCCACTGGTCGGCGGTGAAAACGCTGAACCCCCACATCACCTCCGAAGCCCTCAGCGCGCGGTAGCGCAGCGCGACGAAACAGTCTTCGCCCGTGCGCGGCGGCGCGCCGCCCGCGCCCGCCACGTCGGCGCCCTCGATGACGACGGGGTTGTCCTCGTCCGGCTCGGCCGCGTGCGGGACGTGGGACGCCGCCCGGCCGTTTTCGTGCCCGGCCTCGAAATAGTAGTTGACGGCCTCGACCGCCGTGCCGGCGAAGGTCAGCCGCCCGCGTTCGAGCACGACGCCGCGCCGGCAGATGGACTGAATCTGGAAGGGGTTGTGCGAGACGAAGACGAGCGAGCCGCCCCCGTCCAGGTAACGCAGCATGTGCGCGAAGCACTTGCGCTGGTAATTGATGTCGCCGACCGCCAGCACCTCGTCCACGAGGAGCACGTCCGGCTTCATGTGCGCGGCCACCGCGAAGGAGAGGCGCGCCGCCATGCCCGAGCTGTAATACTGGACGGGCGTGTCCATGAAGCCGCCGAGGCCGGCGAACTCTTCCACCCGGCCCATCAGGTCGTCTGCCTGCCGGCGCGGGAAGCCGAGCAGGGCCGCGTTGACGCGGACGTTCTCGCGCCCCGTGAGCACGGGGTTGAACCCCGTCCCCAGCTCGATCAACGCGCCGACGCGGCCGCCCACGCGGACGCGCCCCGCGTCCGGCTTGATGATGCCGTAGAGCACCTTCAGCAGGGTGCTCTTGCCCGCCCCGTTGGCCCCGATGACGGCCAGCGACTCCCCGCGCCCGACCTCGAACGACACGTCGCGCAGGGCCCAGAACTCGGCGGGGCGCAGCCGCGCGGAGTCGCCGCCCCCGGCGCGCCCGAGCACCTCGCGCGCCACGTCGCTCAGGCCGTAGCGCAGCGAGCGGCCCAGCTCGCGGCAGAACTTTTTAGACAGGCGCGAGACCGAGACGGCCGGCGCGTCGGCTCGTGGTTGCATCCGGGTCATGAATCGGGGCGGCGGGCAAAGGGCCGGCCGCGAAGTCCTCCTGCCTTTCACCCCGCGGCGACGAACAGCTCGTTCAGGGTGCGCGAATGATACTCTTCGAAGTAAGAGAGAACGTGGAGCGGCCGCACGGCGGCGAAGTCCGGCCACTCCGCGAACAGCGCTTCGAGCGCCAGGCGCGCCTCAAGGCGTGCCAGCGGCGCCCCGAGGCAGTAGTGCTGCCCCCCGCCGAAGGAGAGGTGGTTGTTCGGGCTGCGCCGCAGCGACAGGCGGTCGGGGTCGGCGAACTTCGCGGGGTCGCGGTTCGCCGCGGCGACGCAGAGCTTCACCTCCGCGCCCGCGGGTATCGTCACGCCGGAAAGCACGACCTCCTCCCGGGTCACGCGCCAGGCCATCAGCTCGGGCGTGTCGAGCCGCAACACCTCCTCCATGAACGCGGGCAGCAAGGCCGGGTCGCCCTGCACCTCCTCCCTGACTTCGGGGTGGCGCAGCAGCGTGAGCGCCGAGGTGGCGATGAGCCGTTCGGTCGTGTGCGTCCCGGCGGCCCAGAGCAGCTTCAGAAGGGTGATTACCTCTTCGGGCGCGAGCGCCGCCTCGCCTTCGCCCGCTAAGAGCCGGCCGCCCAGGCTCTCGTCCGGGCGCGCCAGCAGGCGCGCCGCGTAACCACGCACCCACTCTTCCAGGGCGGCGAACAGCCGCCCGTCGGCGTGACGCCTGTGCGGCGAGAGGTGCCGGCGCAGGGAGTCGGCGTCCTCGTCCGAAAGCCCTAAGAGGCGGGTTATCGTCATCTCGGTGAGGGGCGCCGCGAAACCGCCGACGAGGTCGAATTCGGCGGGGCGGCCGCTTTCCCGCAACAGCCTGACGGCGCAGTCCCGGACGTAGCCTTCCAGCCCCTTCGCCGACTGGGCCGAAAAGTACGGGGAGAGGATGCGGCGCACGCGCGTGTGCGCGGGCGGGTCGGCCTCCGTCAGGACGGGGTCGAATCTGACGGCCGGCCTCACGCTCGAAAAGATTTCCGGGCGTTTGAGGGCGTCGGCTACGTCGTCGTAGTCGAGCACGATCCAGAACCCGTGCTGCTTTAAATAGTGGACGGAGCCGGTGCCCCGCAGGGCGGCGTAGTGCGGGTAGGGGTCGCGCACGACCTCGGGGCTTAGGAGGTTTAGTGAGTCGGAAAGGCGGGGCGCGGCGGGCGCGGCGGTCGCGCCCCCTTCGCGGCCGCTCCCGCCGCCGCCATTCTTAACCAGACCCATCCCGCGCAGCCGGCGCAGCGATTCCTCCCAGGTCGCAAGCTCCGGCTCCCCCATGCTCATCGTGTCGAGGATGAGCGCGGGCCGGTTCAGGGTTTTCGCAGACTCTTCGACCGCGTCCTTCAGCCACGGGCGGCAACACACGTCGAGCACTACGTCGTAGCCGTCGGCCAGCGCCGCACACGTCGCGTAGCCGAACCTGGCCGGTTCGACTACGGCCCTGTACCAATGATCCGCGCTCAGGAGAGCGCCCGGGGGGAAGAGACCCCCCGCGTGGGACGAATAGAGGGGGCGCGCCAGCGGCCGCGGCCGGGGCCGGTACAGTTCATCGGCCGTCTCTGCCAGCGCGTTAGCGCGGGGCGTGTGATGCGCCCACTCGGCCGGAAAGGGGTGGTGGCCGACGCCGCTCTCGGAGAGGAAGCGCCGTACGTCTTCTAAGTCGGGCGCGGTACAGAAGGCCAGAGATTGGGCCGGGCCGGCGTCGAGAAGTATGTCGAGTGCCGCCGGCGCGGCCCGGCCCAGCCGCAACGCCTTCTCGTAGCCCACCTCCAGCCGCACGAAGTATCCCTTCGCGGGTTTACGCGTCAGCAGCGGGGCGAGGGAGCACGCCACCGCCGCGGCTTCGTCCAACGTCAGTGCGCCGGCCGCGTAGGCGGCGGCGACCTCCCCGCAACTGCACCCCAGCGCCGCGGCCGGCTCGACCCCGTGCGAACGCCACACCTCGCACAGGGCAAGTTCCAGCGCGCAGGAGAGGACGATGATTCGCTGTTCTATTAGTTGGGGGGAGCCTGCGAACTGCGGGCGCCCCGGCACGAACACGTCACGCAGCCCGAAACCCAGAAGGCGCTCGGCCGCGTCGCTACACCGCTCGATAGTTTCGCGAAAGGCCGCCTCCCTGCTAAAAAATTGTTGCCCCAGGCCCGGCCACAGCCTGGTGCGGCCGTGAAACGTGAACAGAAGGTGCGGCTGAGGCAACGGGCGGCCCGCGGCCGGCGCGGACGACGCGGCGGCCGAGTCTCTGGATTTGAGCAGGCGACGAAGTTTGGCGAACATGACGAGCGGTACGATCTTGGATGAAGGCGTCGGGGCGCGTGCCCTCAGAGGCGCGCGACGAGGTGCGGCCGCGCGAGGCGGTAGCAGAGCCAGCCGAACGCGAAACAGAGAAGGCTCAGGGCGACGACCGCGGCGAACCCCCGCGCGGGCGCGGCCTGCGCGCCCGCCAGCCAGCGGCGCGCCGTCACGAGCAGCGGCGCGACCGGGTTGAGCGTCGCCAGCAGCGACGCGGGCCAGCGCGCGGGCGGCGGGTAGACGACAGGCGTCAGGAAGAACCAGAAGCCGGCGAACAGGTTCAGCCCGCGCTGCACGTCGCGGTAGAGCAGCCCCGCCGGCGTGAGCAGCAGTCCCAGCGAGAAGCCGAGCAGCGCGAGCGCCGCCACGCCCGCCGGCGCGAGCAGCACCGGCCAGCCCCACGCGGGGTTGAGCCAGACGAACACTGGCAGCAGCACGGCCGCGCGCACGGCGAAGTTGAAGAACACCTCGATGACCCCCGCCAGCAGCAGCGCCTCGTGCGGGGTGCGGCTCTTGGTCAGGATGTTGCGCGCCGAAGAGAGCTGTTGCAGCGGCGAGTTGAGCGCCTCCGCGAAGACCTGCCAGAGCGTCGTGCCGGCGAGCACGTAGAGCGTGTAGGGCAGTTCCGTCGGCCCCACGTCGAGCACCCTCGCCGAGTTCAGGTAGACCCACGTGGCGGCGGTCGCCAGCGGCGGGAGCAGCAGCCAGACGTAGCCGAGCAGGCTCCGCCGGTAGCCGGCGCGCAGGTTATGCAGGAACAGCCGCCACGCCACGGCCGGCGCGACGCGCAGGTCGGAGCGCAGCGCGGCGACGAACAGCGCGGGCGAGCGCAACTGAGACTCCGCCGAATAGACGACCTCTTCGGCGGCCGGCTCTCGCGCACCGTTCATCGCTGAAAACTTGCCCTCCCGCCGCACGGCTTTCGGCGGCGGCCCCGGAAACTATAAACTGGCGGCGGGTCGCCGCGGTCGCGGCCCGGCGGGGCCGCCCCTTGCAGACCGTCGCGCCCCGCCTTCAACGGAAGCGTCTGTGGATTCTAGCGGGACGGTTGTGGATGCACAAACCAGCGAGCGCACAAAATAAAGATGACAGGTAACGAAACGCAAACGACCCTGATCGAACCCTACGGCGGGCGGCTCGTCAGCCTGACTGTCCCCGAGGCGGAGCGCGAAGAGTGTCTCCGTTCGGCGGCCGAACTGCCGCGCCTCCGGCTGACGCCGCGCAACGTCTGCGACCTCGAACTCCTCGCCGTCGGCGGCTTCTCCCCCCTGCGCGGCTTCATGGGGCGCGCCGACTACGAGCGCGTGCTCGAAGAGATGCGGCTCTCGGACGGCACCCTCTTCCCGCTCCCGCTGACGCTGACGGTCGGCAGGGACGCCGGGCTCCGCCTCAAGGGCGAGGTGGCGCTCGCCGACCAGCACAACAACCTGCTCGCCCTCCTCGACGTAGAGGAGGTCTTCGAGTGGGACAGGGGGCGCGAGGCGCGGCTCGCCTACGGGTCGAGCGACCTCCGCCACCCGCTGGTCGCCGAGCTGCATTCGTGGGGCGAACTGTGCGTCGCGGGCCGCCTGCGCGTGTTCGCCCTGCCGCGCTACCACGATTTCAAGGCGCTGCGGCTCGACCCCGCGCAGGTGCGGCGGCGGCTGGCGGCCCTGGGGCGCCCCGACGTCGTCGCCTTCCAGACGCGCAACCCGCTCCACCGCGCTCACGAAGAGTTGACGGCGCGCGCCGCCGCCGCGGTCGAAGGGACGCTCCTGCTCCACCCGGCCGTCGGCCTCACCAAGCCCGGCGACATCGACCACTTCACGCGCGTCCGCACCTACAAGATTCTCGCCGAGCGCTACTACGACCCGCGGCGCACCCTGCTCGCGCTGCTGCCGCTGGCGATGCGCATGGCCGGCCCGCGCGAGGCGCTCTGGCACGCGCTCGTCCGCCGCAACTACGGCGCGAACCACCTCATCGTCGGGCGCGACCACGCGAGCCCCGGACTCGACTCGACGGGGAAACCCTTCTACGGCCCGCTCGACGCGCAGGAACTCGTCGCGCGCCACGAGGCCGAGACGGGCGTGCGCGCCGTGCCCTTCAAAGAGATGGTCTACCTCGCCGACGAGGGGCGCTACGAGGAGCGCGGGCGCGTCGCGCCGGGCGCGCGCACGGCCTCGCTCTCGGGGACGGAGGTGCGCGAGGAGTACCTGCGCCGCGGCCGGCCGCTGCCGCGTTGGTTCACGCGGCCGGAGGTGGCCGAGGTTCTGGCCGAGGCACACCCGCCGCGCCACCGTCAGGGCTTCTGCCTCTGGCTCACGGGGCTCTCGGGCGCGGGCAAGTCAACGACCGCCGACATCGTGACCGTCAAGCTCCTCGAACACGGGCGGCAGGTCACCGTGCTCGACGGCGACGTGGTGCGCACGCATCTGTCGAAGGGGCTGGGCTTCAGCAGGGAGGACCGCGACACGAACATCCGCCGGATAGGCTTCGTCGCCGCGGAGGTGGTGCGGCACGGCGGGGTGGCGCTCTGCGCCGCGGTCAGCCCCTACCGCTCGACCCGCAACGAGTGCCGCGCGGCGGTCGGCGGCGACCGCTTCGTCGAGGTCTTCGTGGACACGCCGCTCGAAGTCTGCGAGGCCCGCGACACGAAGGGCATGTACCGGCAGGCGCGCGAGGGCAGGCTCAAGAACTTCACGGGCGTGGACGACCCCTACGAGCCGCCGCTCCAACCCGAGTTGACCCTCGACACGCTGAAGCATACGGCCGAGGAGAACGCGGGGCGCATCGTCGAATACCTCATCCGGCAGGGCTACGTGCGCGGTGCGCTGGCCGACGCCGCCACGGCCGGCGATTACAGCGGCGTGCAGACGGACGCGACGGGCGCGTAGTAATTAAGGTATGCGCGGCGCTGCTCCGGGGTCAGACTCCACGCCTGGGCCGACGCCTGGGCTCCCGTCGAGAGCAACCACGCGAGGCCCACAATCAGGACGGCGAGGCGGAAGTGTCAACGAAAAAGGCGGCGGGGCCCCAAGCCCCCGCCGCCTCCCGCCTCATGATTTCTCGTGAGGTCGGATTCACTGTCCTCAACCCGGCAAACGCGTGGCCGACCACGTCCGGCGGCCGCCCTGTCGGGTGAGATGACCGCTCGACTACTGTCGGTTTCCGGCCGCCGCGCGCGTTGTGCCGCGGCGAGGGTGACGCCCGCGCCGCACCCTGCGCGTGCGCGGCGTCTCGGAGCCGGCGGTTTTGACGCCACGTCGGGCGGGGCGGCGCCGCGTAGTCTTCGGCAAGGCGCGCCCGCGCCCCCCGCTGCCGTCCAGAACGCCGGCGTTCGGGTTGAAAGGCGGCGTCGGTAGTGTGACCCTGCCGACTCTGCGCCCCTGCCTGCCGCGGTAGACCCCGACCACCTGTCCGAGGGCCGGGCCGGTCGGCTCCAGGAAGAAGACGAAGAGCAGGACGGCGGCCGCGGCCGCTCTGGTCAGTGGTTTTAACAACCGAGCCCTTCCTTCCGGTTTATAACTTCTTCACCTTCTCTTCAGCTTGCCGAGGGCTTCGTCTATCGCGGCGTTATCCTCAGTCCGCTCCCGCTCCTGCCCCTCTTGACCCGCTTGCCGGTCGTGCGCGCCCTGCCTTTGCAGCCGCTCCCTGTACTGCCGGTTGGCGACGGTCAGGTCGTCTTCCAGACTCTCGGCGAGCAGGGGCAACTCCTCGATGGCGCATTCCAGTATAAGGATGTCCCCGTGAACGCCGGCCGCGCGGTTCGGCGCAGACCTCGTTGACCACTCCCTGTTGAAAATGGCGACCCACTCGGGGCTCGGGGCGGCGGAAAGGCGGAAGGGAAACTTTTTGGCGCGGCTTCTTGAGCCGTCACGCACCTGCGCCTGTTCCGGGTTGGCGATGACGGTGATGTCATGAAAATCGTCGGACATTAGCTTCGGCTCCCGCGGGACGCCGCATACGAATAAGTTAAATCTCGGTCTTGCGGTGCGCGATTAACCGCAGCAGCCCGTTGATGCCGGCGTGCACCAGCGCGTAGACGATGATGGCTATCACGATGGGCAGGGCGAGCGTGTAGCCGCCCTCGGCCGTCGGGCTCGCCACGATGCCGCGGAACGGCCTGTAGAGCGGGTCGGTCACGGAGTAGATGAGTTGCACGAACCCCGCGCTCGAACGGGCCGCCATCAACGCCAGCAGGAGGCGCACCGCGAGCAGCGCGTAGATGACGTAGAAGATGTAGTCAATTACCTGCGAGATGCGCGCCGCGCCCCGCGCGCGTTCGACCTCGCGCTCCGCGACCACGACCTCGTCAATCGCCTTGCCGCGAAACTCGCCGGCGACCTGCTCCATCTTCCGCGCCTCGGCGGGCGTCGTGCGGTCGGCGCGCGCGGCGATTTCCGCGTTCACGTCGCCCTCGACCTGCGCCTTGACCGACTCGTGCTGCACCTCGCGGCGGGCCTCGTCGGCGGCCAGTTTGTTGTCCTGCATCCCTCGTCCTCCCGTCTCAGGGGTTCCCGCGGGCCGGCCCCGCGGTCTCACCTTCTTCTTTCAGTTCCCGGCCCAGCTCGTTGCCGGCCTTCCAGTTCTTCGTGTCCTCTTCGGAATTCAGCCCGGCCTCGACGCCCTGTTTGAACTCCGCCGAGGTCGCGTCCACTTTCTCTTTTTCGTCCACGTTCATCACTGGCTCCCTTCGGAGGCGGAACACACGTTTCGGAGAACGGCGAGGCGGGCCGAACCGGTGTCGGCCGCGTTCTCGTCAGCCGCGTTTCTTGGCCGGCTTCGGCAGAAACCCGCGGCGCTTCTGGAGGTCGTTGGAAGCGGGGTGGTTCTTCTCTTCGCGTACCTTTTCCCGCTCCAGATTGGCCTTCTCTATGGCTTCTTTAACTCGTTTTTTAGCGCGCTTATTCATAAAGAGATTACACGGGAGAAGAACGGATTCGCCGCGGCGGGAGGGGCGCCCGCCACGACGCGACATGCTTCCGCGCGAAGGGTGCGGCTCAAGGGGGCACGCGCGTTCACTCCTTCTCGCCTTTCGCTTCCGACAAAACGCGCTCCTTCTTCTCCTCCCAGTCCTCCGCCATGCGTTCCAGGGAGGGCTCGTACCTCTCGAAATCCTGTCGCACCAGATCGGCCGTCGATTGGGTCACGAGAAAAGTGGGTTTCTGTTCGGGGTCGTCGTCGGGCTCGGGCATCTCGAACAGCCCTTCGGTGCTGTTGTCGATCACGGCCGGCACCTCGCCCAACATCAGAGTTTGTGAGCCGCCGCCGTCGTCCGCATCTTGCGCCGCGGCCGCCCCCGGGCAGTGCGGCGCGACCACCGAGGCCGGGTCTATTCCGGCCCTGCCGGCGGCTTCCACGGCCTCCCGGACGAGCCTGCGGGCTGTCTTTAATGCTTCTTCCTTGCTCATAGGTTTTTGGATTCCGGCAACCCTCCTTCAAAGGCCCGGGCGCGGGCCGTCCGCCTTCAGCACTCCGTAGCATTCGCAGGCGGCCGCCTCCAGCCTGCCCCGGTCGAGGACGGTCACCCGCCCCCGCGTGTAGCTGATCATCTCCTCATTTTGGAGGCGCCCGGCGGCCCTCGTCACCACGGAGCGGGTCACGCCGAGCATCGTCGCCATGAACTCGTGCTTCATCTCGAACTCGTCGGCCGGCGCGTGGTCGTGCGTCATCAACAGCCAGCGCGAGAGGCGCTCGTTCACCGCGTGCGAGCTGACGCAGGCGGCCGATTGGGAGACCTGCGTGAAGAGCCCGTGGGCGTAGCGCCGCAGGACGTTCGGGAGGGCGCCGCCCCGCTTGAGTTCTTCCCGCAGGGCCCCGGCCTTCATGCGCATGGCGCTGCCCGGCAACTGTATGAGCGCGCGGGTCGGGGTCGTCTTCATCCCGAGGGCCACCGCTACGCCTAACATCCCTTCGTTGCCGATGACGCCTATCTCCCTTACCGTCTCGTCCTCCATGACGATTAACAGGGAGATGAGCCCGTCGTCCGGGAAGTAGACGTGTCTGATCGGCTCTCCGCCCTCGTAGAGGGTTTCCATGAACGGCAGGGGGACCGACTCCAGGTGGGCGAGCAGACGCCCGTACTCTTCGCCCGGCAGGGCGGCCAGGAGTTGGTTTCGGATTGGGGGTGGTCGAAACTGTTTAGGCACTTGGCGGTATCTCCTTGGCGGTGTCGCGTCATGAAACAAGCAGACGGCACGAGGAGACGCTGCGCGTCCAAGTCCTGATGTCGAGAGATGAATTCTGAAAGAACTGGTACCGCAAATATACTCGATATGATTCGGCGCGTCGGTGTTCCAACGCACATATAGGGCGTATATTCCTGCCTCCGGATGATGAAAGGCGAGCGGTTCGGGCTCTACGTCCTCGACGGCGGGTTGCGAGGCATCTCCGGGCTGTCTTTGTGCGAGCGGATGCGCGCCTCAGACGCGCGCACGCCCATCGTCATCTTCTCCGGACGCGCGTCCGCGTCCGACTTCGAGGCGGGGATGCTCGCCGGGGCTAACGCTTACATCGTCAAGCCGGACATCGGCAAGACCGTGCCGACGGTCAGGCGGCTTTTGGAAGAGGCCGCAACGCAGCTTCCTTCCAGCACTTCGGCTCCGAGTTCAACTCGTACGTTGACTGTATAAGACGACGGACGTCGTGAAGGCCGTCTTCTGACAACAGTCCTCCGGCAAACAGCCATACCGGGTAATTAGCCCGCCTCCGTCCTCAAAGATTTCTTCTCCAGGTCTTCGTTCGCGGGGCCTTGTATCACCTTACCGTCGTAGTTGAATCGTGAGCCGTGGCAGGGGCAGTCCCAACTCTTCTCCGCGCCGTTCCAATGGACGATGCAGCCCATATGCGTGCAGACGGCGGAGCAGGCGAAGACCCGGCCCTCGTCGTCTCTGTAGACCGCGACCCTCTCGCCCTGCCATTTGACCACTTCGCCTGAGCCGGGCGGGAGCGCGACCGCGTCGTCCAGCTCCGGCGTACCGATGCGGTCTGCCATGAACTCTTTCGCGACGTTCAAGTTCTCCTTGATGAAATCCCTGGCCGACGTGACCGGCTTGAAACGGGACGGGTCGAAAAGTTCGCCCCAAGGGTTCTCGCGGCCCGCAATCATGTCCGTGAGCAGGAGCCCCGCGACGTGGCTGTTGGTCATGCCCCAGCCGCCGAAGCCCGTCGCGACGTAGAGGTTTTTCGACCCCGAGGTGAGCTTGCCGATGTAGGGCACGCGATCCACGGTGTTATTGTCCTGCGTCGACCAGCGGTACTCGATTGAGCGGACGTCGAAACGCCCGCGCGCATATTGTTCGAGACGCCTGTAGCGTTCTTCGGTCGCGCCGCCCTGCCCCGTCTTGTGCTTTTCGCCGCCGACCATCCAGATCGTGCCGCCGTCTTCCGCCGGGCCGGGGCGGAACGAGTGCACGTCCTCGTCCCCCGCGCTGATGTACATGCCTTCCGGCGCCGGCCCGTCGAGGCGGCAGCCGAGCACGTATGACCGCCCGGGGTACATCGCGGCGAAGTAGATGTTCGGGTCGAAGTAAGGAAAATGCGTGGTGACGACGACGCTCTTTGCCGTCACGACGCCGTTGCTGGTCTCGACGCGGCACGGGTCTTCGTCCTTGATGTCGAAAGCGCGCGTCTCCTCGAAGACGTAACTGCCGTCGCCGGGTATCTTCCCGACGAGCGCCAGGAGATATTTGCGCGGGTGGAACTGCGCCTGCCCCGTAAACTTGACGGCCCCCTTGACGGGAAACGGCAGGGGCGTGCTTTCGACGAAAGAGGCGGGCAGTCCGAGCCGGGTCGCCGCCTCCACCTCGGCCTTAACCTTATCGAGTTCTTCTTCCAGTTCCGTGTAGGTGTAGGCGTCCGTGCGCCGAAAATCACAGTCGATGCCGTGCTCCGTGACGAGGGAGGCGATCTTTTCAATCGCGGCCTGTTGGGCATCGGCGTAGCGGCGCGCGTTGTCCTCGCCGAATTGTGAGATGAGGTAGTCGTAGATGAGGGCGTGAAGCGAAGTGATTTTGGCGGTGGTGTTGCCCGTCACGCTCTCCGCCACCCGGCCCGCTTCGACGACCGCCACCGTCGCCCCTGCCTGCTTGAGCAGGAAAGCCGTGACTATCCCGGCGATGCCGCCGCCGAGCACCGCCACGTCCACCGTCACGTCCCTCTCCATCTTCGGGAAGTGTGTTTCGGGCGTGGTGGCGAGCCAGAGCGAGACGGGTTTCCCCGGCAGCGTGGCCCCGTCGGGCGAGTCGTTCAATTCATCTGTTTTCATGTGTCCCCCGGCTTATTTGAATAGTTCGCTCAGTTTGTCGCGGAAGAGGGTCAGCGCGATCTTACCGCCCGCGGGCTGTCCTTTCGCCAGCGCTTCTGCGAAATGAAGCGCCTGCTCCGCGCTCACCTTCGACGGCATGGGCGGCTCTAAGGGGTCGACCACCACCTCGACGATTGAGGGCCTGCCCGACGCCAGGGCGCGCTCGAGCGCCGGGCGAATCTCTTCGGGCCGCTCGACCGTGATCCCTAAGCCGCCGCACGCTTCTGCGTACATGGCGAAATCGGGGTTGTGCAGCTCGCAGCCGTATTCGGGGTTGCCCAGGAACACGACCTGCTCCCACTTGATCTGGCCGAGCGTGTTGTTCTTGATGATGACGACGACAACAGGCAGTTTGTATTTCACGGCCGTCAGGAACTCGCCCATCAGCATCGTGAAGCCGCCGTCACCGACGAACGCGATTGATTGTCTCTCCGGGTAAGCTATTTTGGCGGCGATGCTGTACGGCAGCGCGCAGGCCATCGTCGAGAGCGTGCCCGAGCAACTGAACTTCTGCGTGCCCCTGATTTTGAACTGGCGGGCGACCCACGTCGTAATCGTGCCCGAGTCCGTCGAGATGATGGCGTCGTCGGCCGCGACTTCGGACAACTCCCACGCGACGCGCTGCGGCTTGACGGGTACGTCCGCCTTCATGGCGCGCGTGCGCATCAGTTCCCACCAATCCTTCATCCCCTCCTGCGCCCGTTCGAGGAAGCCGCGATCCTCTTTACGCTCGACGAAGCGCGAAAGCGCCGCGACGGTCGGCCCGGCGTCGCCTACGAGGCCGACCTCGACGGGAAAGCGCAAACCGATGCGGTCGGGCTTGTCGTCAATCTGCACGCCTTTGGCCTGACCGGGCTTCGGCAGGTATTCCATGTAAGGGAATGACGAGCCGATAATCAGCAGCGCGTCGGCCTGCTCCATCGCCTCCTGCGAAGGCGTCGTGCCGAGAAGTCCGAGGCCGCCCGTGGTCAGAGGGTGGTCGTCGGGCACGACCGCTTTCCCGAGCAGGGCTTTGACGACCGGCGCGCCGAGCTTTTCCGCGACCTCGATCACTTCGTCGGTCGCGCCGAGCGCGCCCTGGCCGACGAGGACGACCGGCTTCTTCGCCTCGTTGAGAATGAAGGCCGCGAGCTTCAGCTCGTCTTCCGGCGGGACGGCGTGCGGGGGCGACCAGCGGCTCGTCGTCGCCCCCTCGACCTTGTGCATCGAAACGCGGCCCGTCGGTTCGACCTCCTGGTAATCGACCGGGAACGTGATGTGCGACACCCCGCGATGATTAAGGGCGTGGCGGCACGCCTCGTTTATCAGCATCTCGACCTGATTCGGGTTGATGACCTCCTGGTTGTAGACGGTCACGTCCTCGAACAGGAGCGTCATGTTCACCTCCTGTTGGAACTTGCTCCCCTTCAGGTCGGAGTACGTCTGCCCCGTGATGGCGAGGACGGGCGCCTGGTCGAGCTTCGCGTCGTAGAGGCCGTTCAGGAGGTGTATGCCGCCCGGCCCCGACGTGGCTAGACAGCAGCCGAGTCGCCCCGTGTATTTCGCGTAGGCGCAGGCCATGAAGGCGGCCGCTTCCTCGTGGCGCACCTGGATGAAGCGCACGCGATCCTGCCTCGTGCGCAGGGCCTCCATGATGCCGTTGATGCCGTCGCCGGGCAGGCCGAAGACCGTGTCCACGCCCCACTCGATGATGCCTTCGACGAGTACGTCCGCAGCCGTCCGAGCCATCGCCTCACTCCTTCAAAGGGGCTTCACAGCGACTTCAGGAACTCGACCAGGTCGTTTTTCTCCGGCTCGGTCAAATTTAACTTCTTGAAGCCGTTGTAATGGTTGACCACGTCGAGCAACGTCGTAAAGCGCCCGTCGTGGTAGAAGCCGCCTTTCGTGTGCGTGAAGAGTCCGCGCAAGGGCGCCGTGCGGTAGCTGTCGTCGGGCGAACGGCTCGACTGGAAATCGTCGACGCCTATCTCGGAAGCCTTGTGCGTGTTCCAGCCCGGCTCGGTGAAGAGCGGCGGCACGTGGCACTGTGCGCAGGTCGCCTTGCCTTTGAACAACGCCTCGCCGCGCGCGGCCGCCGCCTTGTCGTAGCTGCCTTCGGGCGGCGCGGGCGCGGGGATGGCGAGTTGATAAAACTGGAGCGCCGCCAGCTTCGCCGTCGTCATGTCGGTCGCGCTCCGCTTGTTGCCGAAGCCGGCGCGGGCCGCCACGGGGTACTTCTTCGGGTCGTTCAGGCGCGCGTCGAAGAACGTGCCCTGCCCTTGCAGCTCAAGGTTGGCGACGTAGGCGTTCCAGTACGTGACCGTGCCCCAGCCGCCCGTCCACGTGTGCAGGTTGACGCCGGCCATCCCGAAGGCGGGCGGGATCAAGGTGGCGGCGGGCTTGCCGTCCGGTCGAAAAGCCTTGCCGTCGAGGTTCAGCTCCGCATCGAACTTCCCCGGCCCCCAACTGGCGAGCACCTTCTTGACCGTCGCCTCGTCAACTTTCAGCAGCCCGGTGAACGCGCTCAGGTCCGGCGCCAGCGAGATGATCGCGCCGGTGTTGAGGTCGCGGTTGGCCCACCCGTCGAGCCGGTGTCCGATGCCGGGCATGAAGGCGTCGTCAACCGTGGAATGACAGACGGCGCAACTGAGGCCGACCGCCTTCAGGCTGCCGTCGCCGTTGAACGTCCCCTTCACGCCTAAAACGGCGTCGAGTTTAATCAGGGCGAGCGTCGTCGCCGGATCGTCTAGATTGACCTCGCCGCGCTTGACCTTGGCGACGAGGTCTGCGGGCAAGGCGTCCATGTCAACTTTGAGGCCGACGGAGAGCGCGGTCTTCGGACTGACGCCCGGCCCGACGCCCCCGAGCTTCGCGCCCTCGATTGCCTGATGGAGTTTGAGCTTGTCAGTCCAGAACGCCTCGTCGCCGAAAGTGTCGAAGCGGAAGATTTCCTTCCCCTGCTCCATCATCCGGCGGGCGTTCTCGTTAATCTGATGGTCGAACCCTTGTTCCCTCTGGCCGCGGCCCCGCTCGTCGGGACGCTGGGCGCTGCTCCGCACGGCAAGGTAGCCGGGCGCGAGGGTAACGCCTGCCAGCAACACGACGACCTTGATTATTCGCCTCGCATCTTTGACGGGATTAATCCTGCGATAGCCTCTTTCTGACATAACGAACTCCTTTGTGCAGAGAGCAACCGCTCGGGAGTTTATTCCGGGAGCAGCCGACAGGGGGGGCTGTGGGACATGAATAATGCTCGGTCTACTCCGGTCACGTTCGCAGACCTTCCGGCACCGACCTCAACCCCTCCGGTTTTCGGCTCTACCGTCCGCCCTTGCGCCAGTCGGCGAGAAACTGTTCGAGCCCCTTATCCGTGAGCGGGTGCTTGACGAGCTGCCCCATCACTTTGAAGGGCATCGTGGCGACATCCGCGCCGATGCGCGCCGCCTCGATGACGTGAATGGGGTGGCGAATGCTCGCCGCGAGCACTTCCGTCTTCCAGTCGTAGTTGTTGTAGATTTCGACGATGTCCGAGAGCAGTTCGAGGCCGTTCTGGCCGATGTCGTCGAGCCGGCCGACGAAGGGGCTGATGTAAGCGGCCCCGGCTTTGGCGGCGAGTATGGCCTGCGCGGCGGAGAAGCAGAGCGTGACGTTGACCTTGATGCCCTCCGAGGTCAGCCGGCGCGTGGCCTTCAGCCCGTCGGTGGTGAGCGGACATTTCACCACCACGTTCTTGGCTATCGCAGCGTACTCGCGCCCCTCGCGCAGCATGCCTTCGGTGTCTTGGCTGGTGACTTCGGCCGAGACATCGCCAGAGACTATCTCGCAGATGGCGGCCACGTGCTGCTTGAAATCTACGCCCCCCTCTTTGGCGACGAGCGAGGGATTAGTCGTCACCCCGTCAACCAGGCCGAGCGCGGCGCCCTCACGAATCTCGTCCAGGTTCGCGGTGTCGAGAAAGAATTTCATCACACCTCTTTCGCCACCCCGGCAAGTGCCGCCGGGGAGTGTTAATATTAGTTAGTTTCCTAAATTGGCTTTAGGGTACGCCCTAAAATTGAACCTGTAAAGGGGTAAGATGACTGTTCCTGACGATCTTCAAGGCTTAATGTTTGCTTGCGAGTGTGTGTCGGCGCGGCGCGGCGGGTACAGCGACCCGTGGGCGGACATCGCCAAAAACAGGTTGCTGCCCGACGGCACCAAAGAAGGGATTCTGAATCTCGTGGCGCGCGAGCCGAAGACACTCTCCCAGCTCGCCGAGGCGCTCGAACTTTCGCCGCCGAGCGTCCACACGCACATCAACGACATGATGAAGAGCGAGTTGCTGCGGGAATCGGAAGAGTGGGAGAAGCGGTATCCGACGGAGCGCTATTACGAGCCCAACTTCCCCGTCGTGAGCGCGGAGGAACGCGCGGAGTTTGACGCGCTCTGCGAGGAGATGGCGGAGCGCACGGCGGCCATCTTCGAGAAGAGGCAGTCGCAACTGGAGCGGGCCTTCGACAAGACTAATCTCCGGCAGCGCGGCTGGGAGTTCTCAGACCTGACACAGTACCTCTATGCCTCTGTGCAGCGCCGTGCGCGCCGGATGCTGGAGGAGCGCGGCGCGCTACAGCAACCGGAGCAGCACGGCAACGGCGTGAAGTGGGTCTTCTGGGCCGACGTTCCAAAAGAGGATGCCAACAAGTAAAAGAAGGAAGTCTCACACGTCATCAATCTGAAGAACGGCCGCCAATGCCGGCGGCCGTAAACTCCTGAAATGTTGGTAGCGGGGGGGAGACTTGAACTCCCGACCTTGGGGTTATGAATCCCAGAGAAACTCATCTACCAATCTTACGCTTCACATAAACCGCATAAACACAGGGGTCGCGGTCGAAAGAGATGCGGTTATGAGTTATATGCGGAATAGCCTTCGATATGGATCTCGGCAAAATCTCGGCAAACGCCTCATAAACAATCCGAGCTGTGGCTTAGTGGTGACGTACGGGAACTCGATCTCATTAGAGAGCTGCCGCGGCCCTATCCGGCCGAGGAGGTGACTGGCTACCTCGTCGGAGTGTCGGTCAACATCCCGCGCAACCAAGGCTCATAGTTGATCGAGCGGGCGGCGGTTAATTCCGCGCTCCCACTAAGTCATTGAGAAATTCGCCTTAAATCGAATCACCGACTTCCTTAATTCAACATCAACTTTCTGAACCGCGGAGCGTTCATGCGCCCCTTGGAGCAATTGCAAGAGCCACACGCCCATGATTGGAGGCAAGGAAGTTCCAGCCTGAGCAGATAAGCCTTGAGGGGCGCTAAAATATCGCGTTGTGGCTTTTCGCCCCTCACCCACAGCTTGCAGTTGTGTTGCGGGAATTACTTTGAGGTAGGAAGAGGTGATGCTGAGCTGATCGCTAGGCGGCGACACCGAAGAGGCTCGTTGAAGAACCGTTTCGCCGCGGAAACGTCGCGTTTCGCCGAAAGCGTGAACTCAATTGTCTGGCCGGCCGAATCCACCGCGCGGTACAGGTATTTCCACTCAGTGCCGACCTTCACATATGTCTCGTCGAGGCGGTAAGAGGTGCCACTCATCTTTAAGTGCGGGCGCATTCTTTTGTAGATCTCCGGCGCGTAACACTCTCTCCCACCTGAAGACGGTGACATGGTCTACGGAGAGAACCACGCGCTCTCATCATCTCCTCGACATCTCTGTAGCTTAGAGAGTAGCGGCAGTACCAGCGGACGCAAAGCAGAATGACGTCCGGTGCGTAATGACGCCACTTGAAGGGCGATGAGTTGCGTCTCATGGATTGTAATAAGCCGTACGTATGATGATTAAGAAGACTGGATCATAGCTGAGAAGCAGTTTTTGATACACAACCGGCCAGATCACAGTTGTCGCGTCGAGCTAAACTCGCAGCGGTGCGGAGTGCGCGATTGCACGTCCATCGGGCGTTCTATAAACTAGGGCCATGAAAGGATCATCCGCTCGCGGCTTTCCTCTGCTCGCCGCCGTTTTCTCGTTCGCCATCACATCCGTTATCGCCCAGACGCCGCCGCGCGTTACGCCGATGACGCCGGACGTCGTCGAGAAGTACGACCAGACGTTGCCGTCCGCCGACTATGTCCGGCGCGAGGTCATGATCCCGATGCGCGACGGCGTGAAGCTCTTCACCGTCGTGATGATGAAAAAGGGCGTGACCAAAGCACCGATTCTGCTTTCGCGCACTCCCTACAACGCGAGCGGTTCAACGGGCCGCGTGAATAGCCAGCGCATCGTCGACGTCCTCGAAGTAATGGACGCGGAATTTGTCAGAGACAACTACATCCGCGTGTACCAGGACATCCGCGGCATGCACCGGTCCGAGGGTGAGTGGATTCTCAATCGCCCGCTCTCGGGACCATTGAACAGAACCGGTATAGACGAATCGACCGATGCCTACGACACCATCGAGTGGCTGGTCAAGAACACGCCGGAGGCGAACGGTAACGTCGGCGTCATCGGTTCGAGCTACCTGGGCTTCACGGCGTTGATGACGTTGATCAACCCGCACCCGGCGCTTAAGGCAGTGATCGCGCAAAGCCCGATGGTCGATGGCTGGATGGGCGACGACTGGTTCCACAACGGCGCGTTCCGCGTCAATTCGCTCAGCTTCCCTCTGGGCCAGGGATTTAACAAGGGCAACGGCGGCGGTGAGTTCGCACTCGGCGGCGGCGATGATTATGTGCGTTACCTCGAAGCCGGTTCGGTGGCGGACTTCGTGAAGATGGTCGGTGCCGAGAATGTGCCCGGCGTCCGCAAGTTTCTCGAGAATCCGGCCTACACCGATTTCTGGTCGCTACAGGCCGTCGACAAATGGCTCGCGGCGCGGCCGCATACGGTGCCGACGATGCTCGTGGTCGGGCAATGGGATCAGGAAGACAGCTACGGCGCCCCCGCCGTCTATCGCGCGCTCGAACCCAAGGACAAGAACAACGACAGGGTGTCGCTCGTGATCGGCCCGTGGCGACACTCGGGCTTTAATCACTATGGCTACGATCTCGGCGCGATCACCTTCACGGGCGACACGGCGCTCGAATGGCGCGTGAAGTACGCGAAGCCGTTCTTCGATCATTGGCTGAGGGGCGGCCCTGACCCCAGGACGCCGCCGGTGCTCACATATGCGACCGGCGTGAATCAGTGGAACGTGTCGCCACGCTGGCCTATGGGCACCGCGAAGCCGATCTATCTGGCGGCAGACGGCGTGGCCACGTTCGACAAGCCCGGCGCCTCCGGGCATGAAGAATACGTCAGCGACCCTGCCAAGCCTGTTCCCTTCATCCCGCGCCCGATCGACATGGGCGATTCCGTTCAGTGGAAGCCGTGGCTGGTGCACGACCAGCGTTTCGTAACGGGCCGCCCCGACGTGGCGGTCTGGACGAGTGCGCCACTCGAAAAGGGAGTTCACATCATGGGCGCACCCGAGGTGGAATTGTTTGCATCCACGACGGGTACGGACAGCGACTGGGTGGTAAAACTCATCGACGTCTATCCGAACGACGTGCCGGAGCCCGCCTCGCAGGGGGCGAAGCCGTCGATGGCCGGGTACGAACTAGCGCTCGGCATCGAGATCTTCCGCGGTCGCTACCTGAAAAGCTTTGCGCAGCCCTCGCCCCTCGAGCCTGGCAAGGTGGAGCATTACACATGGAAGCTGCCCAACGTCGACCACGTGTTTCTGCCCGGTCACCGGATCATGGTGCAGGTACAATCGACGCTGTTCCCGTTGTACGACCGCAACCCGCAGACGTACGTCGACAACATCATGTACGCGAAGAAGAATGACTATAAAAAGGCGACGCAGAGTATATGGTTCGGCGGTGCGAACGCCAGTTCCGTAGTGTTGCCGGTGGTTCAATAGGTTGTGTTGCGAAAATTGATTTGAGACGAGGAAGGCCGTGAGTCGACCTGACGCTATGCCGCTACCCCGAAAAGGTGCGGAAGCATTGCATCACCCGTCACCTCCCGTCGAGGGCTGTGTTGCAGCAATCACTCCTGAGCTATAATCCGCCCTCCAACTCGTCCAACCTTCTCTCGGGAGCATACTCTTGAAGCAGCACAAGTCCCCCGTTCAAGTGGCGTCACTTCGAGCCATCGCTCATCCTTTTGTGTGTCCGTTAGTATTGCAGATACCAACTCTCCTATCGTGATCTGGAAGAGATGATGAATGAGCGCGGTCTTTCCGTGGATCATACGACTGTCTGGAGATGGGTACAGCGCTACGCGCCCGAAATCAACAAGAGGATGCGCTCTCACCTGAAGATGAGCGGCACGTCTTATAGACTCGACGAGACCTACGTGAAGGTGGGCACCGAGTGGAAGTATTTGTATCGAGCCGTCGACTCGTCTGGCGATACGATTGAATTTATGCTCAGCGCCAGGCGCGATGTTTCCGCGGCAAAACGGTTCTTCAAGAAGCTGATGAGGGCCGATCACCGGCGGCTACCCTTCACCATCGGCACTGATAAACATGCGTCCTACCCGGAAGCATTCGCCGCCTCGGTTAAGGAGAAAGTCCTACCTATTGACTGCAAGCTGCGGCGCGTTAAATACCTTAATAACGTCATCGAGCAAGATCATCGAGCCATCAGAAGGAGGTGGAGAGCGGCGCAATGCCTCCGCTCCTTCCATACTGCGGAACGAACGCTGGAAGGAATCGAGTCGATGCACATGATGAGGAAGGGGCAGGTTAAAAGATTAGACGGCAGGGATGCAGTAGGGCAGGCTAAGTTCGTCGCCAGCCTGTTCGGTGTGGCCACATAGGCACAGGGCTCCTCACGACCTTCCTGGCCTCACATCAATTTTCGCAACGCAACCCTGTCATCTTCATATTTTGAGGCAAAGAACCTTCGGGAGGGGGCTCCAAATAGGCGGTGGGGTTGCCATATTCCCGAAACCTTTCATACGGCGCACGTGGCCGCCGGGGCGACGGGCTACCTGCGGCGTGGTAAGGTGATAGGGTACAGGGCAGTAACTGTTCTTTCGGAATTCAACTTGCGACATCTGGACGTGCCTTAACCGCGCATCTTCTCTTGCCGTCGGCTGTGTTCACACACGCGACCAACGAGCTAAGGAGATGCGACATGCCTGAGGCGACCCAGCCCACTATCCAGAATAAGATCCTCGCCGCCCTCCCGGCCGGGGAATACGACCGCCTGAGAGCGCGCCTGACGCCGGCCCCGCTGACGCACGGCGCGACCCTCTACGAACAGCAGGGCCGTATCGATTACGTCTACTTCGTCACCGAGGGGGTCGTCTCTCAGGTGACCGACCTGGAAGACGGCGGGAGCGTCGAGGTCGGCCTCGTGGGCCGCGAAGGGATGGTCGGCTACCCCGTCGCCCTCGGCGACGACGTGGCGCAGAGCCGCGCGATCGCGCAGATCCCCGGCGGGGCGATGAGGATGGGGGCCGTCGCCCTCACGGAAGAGCTGGGGCGCGGCGGCCGACTCCAGAGCCTGTTGCACCGCTACACGCTGGCCGCGCACAAGCAGACCTCGCAGACGGCGGCCTGCAACCGCGGCCACAACCTCGGCGAGCGGCTGGCGCGCTGGCT
>DASVWB010000039.1:0-11968 GCA_036389815.1 Pyrinomonadaceae bacterium
GCCGCGGAAGCTGCCGGCCTTGCGGTAGAGCTGGATGAAGACCTCCTGCGCCAGGTCCTCGGCCTCCGCCGTGTTCGCCGTCATCCGCAGGCACAAGCTGTAGACCCGCCGCGAGTGCCGCGCGTACAACTCCTCGAACGCGGGCATGTCCCCGGCTGACGCGGCGCGCGTCAGCTCAAGGTCGGTGGCGCTCTCTTTCTCGAACTCGGGTGTCGTCACGCTTCCGAACGTCCCGCCCAGCAGAAGGTCGCCCGTCCTCAACTCACAACTCTCCGTTTCGAAGGTCACGGTGACGCGCCCGCCTTTTTGTCGAGTTTGAAAAGCTTCCCCGGCCCGAGAGTGCGGCCCGCCGCGTGTCCGACGACAGGGGGGCCTTAGAAAGTGCCGGGTCTCTACGCGACTGTGATGCGGGGCGCGCCGGGCGTCGTTGCCCTACCCGCCTGAAATCAACGTTTTCCGCCGCCCGCCGGCGCGGGCCCAGTCCCCGCGGCGGCCGGGCACGGGGATTTTATAGCAGCTCGCGCCCCGCGCGCGACCGCCGCCGCCGCCGCGCGCCTCAGCTCACGCTCTCGGCGCTGTAGCGCGCGAGCAGCCCCGTGCGCACGACGTGGCGGTGGACGCGCGCGAAGAACCAGCACGCGAGCAGGACGTAGAGGAGCGCGAGGCACGCGCCCCACGCGAGCTGCGCGCCCGAAGCCCCGCCGCCCGCGACGACCGTGCGCACGCCCTCGAAGACGTAAGACGGCGGCAGGGCGCGAGAGAGGCCGCGCATCCAAACGGGCAGGGTCGAGAGCGGGTAGAAGACGCCCGCGAACGGCGAGACCAGCGCGGGCAGCGGCCACACGAACCACTCCGACGCCGGCCCGAGCCTGAGCACGACGCCCGCGCCCACTATCCCGAGCGCGATGCCGAAGAGGAAGAGCACGAGCAGGAACGCCGCGAGCCACGCCCCGTAGGCCGCGAACGAGAGCCCGAACACCGCCGTCGCCATCAGCCACATCACCGCGAGCCCGACGGCGCTCGTCGCCGTGCTGGAGAGCACGAGCCCCGCCAGGTACTCGGAAATCTTCAGCGGCGAGGCGAAGAAGTTGAGGAAGTTGCGCGACCAGACGTCTTCGAGGAAGGCCGTCGTCACCCCGTGCATCACGCGCGAGAAGAAGTCCCACAGGAGCACCGCGCCGAGGAGCGTCGGCACGAAGTCGAAGCCCGGCGCGGCCACGCGGTTGAGGTAGCGCGTGATGAAGCCCCAGAGCACGATGTCCACCGCCACCCACGCGAAGAGCGGCAGCACGCGCGCCGCGCTCCCCCGCAGCAGGTAGAGTTGGCGCAGGAAGACCGCCGCCGTGCGCTCGAACCTCATCCGGCCTCGCCTCAAATCCTCCCCGGAATACGCCCGCCCGCAAAGACCGCCGCGCGAGTCGTTGACAAGCGGAACGTCCGCGGGTTAAGTTGAA
Source organism: Pyrinomonadaceae bacterium (assembly GCA_036389815.1). Classification (GTDB taxonomy): domain Bacteria; phylum Acidobacteriota; class Blastocatellia; order Pyrinomonadales; family Pyrinomonadaceae; genus QHXN01. Next base: position 1,455 of record DASVWB010000039.1, read on the forward strand.
ATAGTTCAGGAGCAGACCGGGCTTCACCCATTAACTGCTCCGGGCGCCTTGTACTCACACTCGACCGTCAAAGCCGACTTCCCCGTCCGAGACCCAGGCACGACCTTCGTGGCCGTCCCGGGGCCCCTCGCCGGGCGCGCGGGCCGCGCCGCGTCTTTGAAGGCCGAGCCGAACGGGCGCGAGCCGCCCCTCCGGAAGAAGATTCGATTATCCCCTCGCCTCACCGGCGACTAACTGAACCTTTGAAGAGGAGCCCACAAATGAGAACAACGACCTTACTTTCTGCCGCGATACTCGCCCTGACCCTCGTCCTCACACGCCCCGGCGGCGCGGCCGCCGGCGCTCAGTCGCTCGCCCCCGCGGCGCCGAGCGACCTGACGGCGGTCGGCGTCTCGACGAGCGCCATCACCATCTCCTGGACTGACAACTCGTCCGACGAACTCGGGTTCGAGATCGAGCACTGCCAGGGGGCCGGCTGCACCGACTTCGTCCACCTCGCCACGATGTCGGCCAACGCCACCAACGCCACCATCTCCAGCCTGGGTAAGAACAAGACCTACACCTACCGCGTGCGCGCCTCCAACGCCGCGGGCGACTCCGCATACTCCAACGTGGCGTGGGCGACCACGCTCCGCTGACCCGCGCGCGCCGCGGGAAACGCGGGCCCGCGGCGCGCTGACCGGCCTCCGCCGGGAAGAGCCCGGGACGCCTTAACGGCGGCCCCGGGCTCTTCGCGCGCGCGGTGCCCCTCACGCCGGGCCGCCCAGCCCGAGCGACAGCGGCTCGCGCGCCACGGCGACGAAGAGGTCTTCGAGCGTCTCGCGCTCGTGCTCGCGCGGGAGCGTCCGCGGGTCGCCTTCGAGCAGGATGCTGCCCTTCGAGAGGAAGAGCACGCGGTCGCAGACCTCCTCGACCTCGTACATGTTGTGCGAGGTCCAGAGCACTCCGCCGCGCCCCCCCGCGGCGAACGAGCGCATGCGCGCGCGTATCTCGCGCGCGGTCGCCGGGTCGAGCGAGGCCGTCGGCTCGTCGAGCAGCAGGAGGTGCGGGCGGTTGAGCATCGCCTTGGCGAGGGCGACGCGCGTCTGCTCGCCCGACGAGAGCACGCCGCACTTCGCGTCGCGGAACGGCAGCAGGTCGAACTCTTCGAGCAGCCCCTCGACCCGCGCGGCGAGGCCCCGCACGCCGTAGATCATGCCGAAGACGCGGAGGTTCTGCGCGACCGTCAGGTTACCGGGCAGCGGCGCGTAGACGGCCGCGAAGTTCGTCCGCTCCAGAGCGCGCGAGCGCTCGCGCCGCACGTCCAACCCCTCGACGAGGACGCGGCCGGCGGTCGGCTCCAGCACGCCGAGGATCATGTTGATGGTCGTCGTCTTCCCCGCCCCGTTCGGCCCGAGCAGCCCGACGATCTCGCCCGGCCGCACCTCGAACGTCACGCCGTCCAACGCGACCGTCGCGCCGTAAACTTTCCGCAGCCCCTCGACCGCGAGCACGCTCGCCGCGGGCCGCGCCCCCGTTGGTCTTGACTCACTCATCCGCGCGCCGACCGCCCTTTATCACCCTTTGGCCTGAGTGTACACGAAAGGCCGGCTCGTCGCAGGGAGGTGCGGAGGGCCGCACCCCGTACGGCTCTCGGGTGAAGCGTAATCTAGGCCCAGTAGGTGCGGTCGAGCGAGCGGTAGCCGACGGCCTCGGCGACGTGTCGGGGGCGTATCTCTTCGGAGGCGTCGAGGTCGGCGGCGGTGCGGCTGACTTTGAGTATGCGGTCGTAGGCGCGCGCGGAGAGCCCCTGGCGCGTCATGGCCTGCTCAAGCAGGCGCTCGCACTCCGCGTCGAGCCGGCAGTGGCGGCGTATGAGGCGCGGGGGCATCTGCGCGTTCGAGAAGAGGCGGCTGCCCTCGAAGCGCTCGCGCTGCCTGGCGCGCGCCGCGACCACGCGCGAGCGAACGTCCGCCGACGACTCGCCCTCGGGCGCGCCGCCGCGCTCGGACAGCTCCTTGAAGCGGACGGCGGGCACGTCGATGTGTATGTCTATGCGGTCGAGCAGCGGGCCCGAGACGCGCCCGACGTAGCGCTGAATCTGGGGCGGCGTGCAGCGGCACTCGCGCGTGGGGTCGTTAAAGAAACCGCAGGGGCAGGGGTTCATCGCGGCGGCGAGCATGAAGGAGGCCGGGAAGGTGAGCGTCATCGCGGCGCGGCTGATGGTCACGCGCCGGTCTTCGAGGGGCTGTCGCAGCACTTCCAAGACCGAGCGGTCGAACTCCGGCAGCTCGTCGAGGAAGAGCACGCCGTGGTGCGCGAGGGAGACCTCGCCGGGGCGCGGCACGGCGCCGCCGCCGACGAGCCCCGCGTCGCTGATAGTGTGGTGCGGCGAGCGGAAAGGGCGGCGCGTGACGAGACCCGCGCGCCCCGTCAGCCCGGCCACCGAATGAATCTTCGTCAGCTCCAGCGCCGCCTCGAACTCCAGCGGCGGCAGGATCGTCGGCAGCCGCTTCGCGAGCATCGTCTTGCCGGAGCCGGGCGGGCCGATGAGCAGGATGTTGTGCGAGCCGGCCGACGCGACTTCGAGAGCGCGCTTGACGGCGAGCTGCCCGCGCACCTCGCGGAAGTCCACTTCGTAGTGCGCGTCGTCGGCGAGCAGCGCCGCCTCGTCCAGGCGCGCGGGCGGGGGCGGCGCGCCGGCGCGCAGCGCCTCGACCAGCCCGACCGCCGCGCGCAGCGTCGGCACGGCGTACACGTCCACGCCCGCGACGAAGGCGGCCTCGGCCGCGTTCTCCTCCGGCAGCAGGAGGCTGCGGATGCCCGCGTCGCGCGCGCGCAGCGCCACGGGGAGCGCTCCGCGCACGGGGCGCACCCGCCCGTCGAGCGAGAGTTCGCCGACCGAGACCACGTCCGCCAGACCTTGCACGTCGCCGAGGTCGCCGTTGGCGCCGAGCACGCCGAGCGCGATGGGGAGGTCGAAGCTCGCGCCCTCCTTGCGCACGTCGGCTGGCGCGAGGTTGATGGTCGTCTTGTGGAAGGGGAAGAAGTACGCGGAGTTGTTGACGGCGGCGCGGATGCGCTCGCGCGACTCGCGCACGGCCGCGTCGGGCAGGCCGACGATGGTCACCGAAGAGGGCGCGTCCGCCTCGCCGCGCGCGGGGCTGAGGTCGACCTCGATGTCTACGAGGTGTGCCTCGATGCCGTGGACGGCGGCGGACTGCGTGCGGAAAAGCATAAGGCGTCTCTGCCGAGCGCTGTCGCGTGTGCGGGCGCTGGCGGACGCCTTCCGTGCGTAGATGAAGCGAGCGCGCTCCCGGTCGTCCCGAAAGCGCGCTCGCCGTTTGACGTTCGCCCGACTCCGGGCGAGCCCTTTAACTCTTACCGGCGGCGCGCGGGCGCGGGCTGCGCGGCGTTAGCCTTCGGGGCGGGGACCCTGAGCTGCTGGCCGCGCGCGAGCGGGGCGTCCGCGGCCACGCCGTTGAGCTTCGCCACCTCGGCCACCGAGGCGCCGTAGCGCGCCGCGACCTGCGCGGGCGTCTCGCCGCCCTTAGCCGTGTAGCTCACGAGGCCCGAGCCGGCCGGCGCGGCCGAGCTGTTCGGCCGCTCGTAGGACTTCAGGGTCTGCACGACGCGCCCGCCCCCCGGGACGACGAGCGTCGCGCCCTTCGAGAGGTCAACGCCCGCGTTCCACTGCTGGAGCGACGAGGCGCTCACGCCCGCGCGCGCCGCCACCGTCTCCCACGCCTCGCCCGGCGCGGCCTTCACGACGCGCGCCAGCTGGTTGCGGCGTTCAACGGGGATGCGCTTCAGGAGCGCCACCAGCTGGTGCCCGCGCTTCGCGGGGACGCGCAGCAGGAAGGGCTCGCCCGGCGGCGTCGTGTCGCGGCGCAGCTCGGGGTTGATGGCGCGGATGTAGTCGGTGCTCGTGTCCGTGAGCGAGGCGACCAGCGCGAGGCTCGTCGCCGACGGCACGCTCACCAGGTCGGTGTTCGCCGCGAGCGACGGCATCCGCTGGATGTTGCGGAAGCCGTACTTCTCCGGGTTCTTCGCGATGAGGATGACCGCGAGGATGTTCGGGACGTAGTTGCGCGTCTCCTGCGCGATGTAGGGGTAGATGGCCCAGAAGTCGCGGACGCCGGCGCGCGCGATGGCGCGGTCGATGTTGCCCTCGCCCGTGTTGTAGGCGGCCATCGCCAGCTCCCAGTTGCCGTAGCGGTTGTAGAGCCACTTCAGGTAGCGGGCGGAAGCCTCGGTCGGCTTCTCGAAGCCGTTGCGCTCGTCGACGTAAGCGGTCTGGCGCAGCCCGAAGCGCGCGCCCGTGCCGGGGATGAACTGCCACAGCCCCGACGCCGCCGCCCACGAGCGTGCCTGCTGGCGCCACGCGCTCTCGACCTGGCCGAGCCAGACGATGTCCTCGGGCACGCCGACCTTGCGGAAGATCTCGCGCGCCTTCGGGACGAACTGGCCGGAGCGGCGCAAGCCCGTCTCCATCGTCGCGCGGCCGCGCCCCTGGTAGTAGTTGATGTAGCCCTGGACGAGCGGGTGCGGCTTGAAGTTGAAGTCGAGCGTGTTCTTGATCTCGGTTTCGAGCTTGGCCACGTCCTCCTCGGAGACGTTCGACTCCTTCTTGTCGAGTTCGAGCGTGCGCAGCTCGTCGAGCGGCGAGGGCTCGAACTTCTGGTCGACGAAGCCGACCTCGACGGGCGCGGCCGGCTGCTGCGCGCCGTCCTGCTGCGCGACGTTGACGAAGGAGGCGCCGCCCGCCGCGGGCTGCTGGAGGGGGGTGCCCTGCGGCACCTCGAAGCGGTAGACGCGCTCGACCAGCTCAAGGTAGTAGCGGTTCAGGCGCGGGTTCGAGCGCACGTCCATGCCGGATTCGAGCACCGTGTCGACGGCCCTGTCGAACTCCTCGCGCGCGGCCTGGCGCTTGCGGTCGTTGATGTTCAGCTCGCCCAGGCGGAAGTGCTTCTCCGCGTCCTCGATGATCCTGGAGACGCGCGGGTCCTCGCGCTCGACCTCGCTGCCGACGTTACGGAGGTATGATTGCTGGCTGCCCTGTTGGGCCTGGAGCGAAACGGAGGGGAGCAGAAGCGTCGCTAACAGCGCGGCGTTGGCCAGGCGGCGGGGGAGGCTCGTCTTATTCAATCGTCGATCTCCTTATGCGAGAGTAAAGCGAATCCACGATGGCGACCGTGGGCGAGGGGGTCGCACGAGCGGCATCCACTAAAGTTCCGAAATGATAACCCTTCGATGACGGTAAAGGCTCTGCGGCGATGGGCCTCCGAGACGGAGGGCAGAACCCTCAGAAACCGCCCGGAAGGTTAGCACAGCCTTCACCGGACACGCAACCTTTTCGCCCGCATCTCTATGCAAATAAAAGGCGAAACGGCCGTCATTTCCTGTACTCTTTCGTTCCGCCGGGGGGACTTTTAAGATGCCCCACGTGCCCCGCGGGTTGCGCCCCGCCCGCGCACGGAAGCCGCCTAAACGAAGGCTAAAAAACGGTCTGCGCCGGGGCATCTCAAGCTTTACTGGAAGCCCTGGACGCCCCGGCGCAGACCGCCCCGCGGGTCGGTCAAATTGAATTGGCCGCTAGACCCTCGGCGCGGCCGCTTGCGGCAGGCGCGGGGGGCGCGGGACGGGCGTGGCGGCGGGCGGCGCCTTCTCCTTGAGCGCCTCGCGGAAGACGTCGCGGACGTTCTCGACGAAGACGAAGGTCATCTCGCCGAAAAGCTCCTTCGGTATCTCCTCCATGTCGCGGCGGTTGAGGTGCGGGAGGATGACCTTGGTGACGCGCGCGCGCCGCGCCGCCAGCACCTTCTCCTTGACGCCGCCGACGGGCAGCACGTTCCCGCGCAGGGTTATCTCGCCCGTCATCGCCACGTCCTTGCGCACCGCCCGCTGCGAGAGCGAGGAGACCATCGCCGTCGCCAGCGTGATGCCGGCCGAGGGGCCGTCCTTCGGGATCGCGCCCTCGGGGATGTGGATGTGCATGTCGTACTTCTCGAAATCCTCCTCGGGGATTTCCAGCTCGCGCGCGCGCGACTTGGCGTAGGAGTAGGCGGCCTGCGCCGACTCGCGCATCACCTCGCCGAGCTGGCCCGTCAGGACGAGCTGCCCCTTGCCCTTCATCCGCAGCGCCTCGATGAAGAGCACGTCGCCGCCGACGGCCGTCCACGCGAGCCCCGTGGCGACGCCCACCTGGTCTTTGCGCAGCACCTCTTCGGGGAACGACTTCGGCGGCCCGAGGAACTCGTGGAGGTTCTTCGGCGTGGCGCGCACGGCCTCCGACTTCCCCTCCGCGATGCGGCGCGCGACCTTGCGGCAGATGCGCCCGACCTCGCGCTCAAGCTGGCGCAGGCCGGCCTCCTGCGTGTACTGCTGGACGACGACCGAGAGCGCCTTCTTCGAGATGTGGAGGTTCTTGGCCGTGATGCCGTTCTCCTCGATCTGTTTCGGGAGGAGGTGGCGGCGCGCTATCTCAAGCTTCTCCTCCTCGGTGTAGCCGGCCAGGCGGATGACCTCCATGCGGTCGCGCAGCGCCGGCTGGATGGTGTCGAGCACGTTGGCCGTCGTCATGAACATCACGTTCGAGAGGTCGAAGGTGACGCCGAGGTAGTTGTCGCGGAAAGAGTTGTTCTGCTCGGGGTCGAGCACCTCCAGCAGCGCCGAGCTGGGGTCGCCGCGGAAGTCGGCGCCGACCTTGTCTATCTCGTCGAGCATGATGAGCGGGTTGTTCGTCCCCGCCTGCTGTAGGGCCTGGATGATCCTTCCGGGCATCGCGCCGACGTAGGTGCGGCGGTGGCCGCGTATCTCGGCCTCGTCGTGCAGGCCGCCCAGACTGAGGCGGACGAACTTGCGGTCGAGAGCGCGCGCGATGGAGCGGCCCAGGGAAGTCTTGCCGACGCCCGGCGGGCCGACCAGGCACATGATCGAGCCCTTCGGCTTCTCCTTCAGCTTGCGCACGGCCAGCGCCTCGACGATGCGCTCCTTGACCTTCTCCAGCCCGTAGTGGTCCTCGTCCAGAATCTGCTGCGCCTTGATCAGGTCGAGGTTGTCCACCGACGCCTTCGACCAGGGCAGGTCGGTCATGATCTCCATCCAGTTCCGCAGCGTCGCCGTCTCGGCCGCGTCCGGGTGCATGCGCTCCAGCTTCTTCAACTGCCTGAGCGCCTCCTCCTCGGCGTGCTTCGGCATGCCGGCGGCCTCGATCTTCTCGCGGAACTGCGCGACCTCCTCGGCCAGCTCGTTGCCCTCGCCCAACTCGGTCTGGATGGCCTTGAGCTGCTGGCGGAGGAAGAACTCGCGCTGCGAGCGGTCGATGTCGGCGCGCGCCTGCGTGTTGATCTCCTGCTGGACGGTGAGGACTTCGATCTCCTTGTTCAGCAGCTCGTTGACGCGGCGCAGGCGGACGGTCGTGTCGCTGAGGTCGAGGACGGACTGCGCGTCCTCGACCTTGAGTTCGAGGTTCGAGGCGGCGAGGTCGGCGAGGCGGCCGGCGTCGTCGAGCCCCGCCACGATGGCCATCACCTCGGGCGAGATGTTCTTGCCGAGGTTCGTCGCGCGCTCCATCGAGGCGCGGACGTTGCGCACGAGCGCCTCGACTTCGAGCGAGCGCTCGGGCGCGTTCCCCTCGGGCAGCGCCGCGAGCCGCGCCTTGAGGTACTCGCCCGTGTCGACCACCTCCTCGACGCGCGCGCGGGCGAGCCCCTGGACGAGGATGCGGATGCGGCCGTCGGGCAGCTTGAGCATGCGCATGATGACGGCCACGGTGCCCGTCGTGTAGAGGTCTTCGCCGCCCGGCTCCTCCTTGTCGAGGTCGCGCTGCGAGACGAGGAAGATCATCCGGTTCTCGCCGAGCGCCTCGTCCACGGCGCGGATGCTCTTCTCGCGCGAGACGAAGAGCGGCACGATCATGAACGGGTAGATGACGATGTCGCGCAGCGGCAGCACCGGCAGGTGCTCCGGAATCTGCAACTGCTGCTCGCCGGCGTCTACGGCCTCGATGGACTCGGCTATGTTCGAAATCTGGGGCATAACTTTTCGGGTGACAAGTGATGAGCGATAAGTGATGAGAAAGTGCAACGCCCGTGCTTCTTTCTCGTCACTTATCACCCGTCACTTGTCACTCTCCTTCACCTCAATCCTGTGCTCGGCGCCGCGGCGGTCTTCGAGCTTCGGGAGCCGGACGGTGAGCACGCCGTCTTTGAGTTCGGCCGTGGCGCGGTCCTTGCGGACGGGCCAGCGCAGCCTGATGGTGCGCGCGAACTGGCCGAAGCTGCGCTCTGAGCATAGATGCGAGATGACGCCGCGCGGTGCGCCCTTGCGCTTGCGGCCGCGCACGCGCAGCTCGTCGCCGCCGACGACCACCTCGACGTGCTCGGCCCTCACGCCCGGCAGCTCGACCAGCACCGTCACGCACGAGTCGGACTCGCAGAGGTCGACGGCCGGCAGCCACGCCGCGCCGGCCGCGCCCGCCTCGCCCGCCAGCATCTCCGACGCCTCCTGCAACGCCATCAGCAGCCGGCCGACGCGCCCGCGCAGGCGGGCCAGCTCCGCCGGGTCGAGGATCGCCGCGTGCACCGTCTTCTTCATAAAAAGTCCGGAGTCCGGAGTCCGGACTTTATTTCCTCGCCGCCGCGCCGTCGCGCTTGCGGACGAGCGTCTTCAGTTCCTTCATGAACTCGGTCACGTCCTCGAACTCCAGGTAGACCGAGGCGAAGCGGACGTAGGCGACCTTGTCGAGTTCCTTGAGCCGCCGCATGATCATCTCGCCGACCTTCGTCGTCGGCCGCTCGCGCTCGGGCGACTCCTGGACGTACTTCTCGACGGCGTTGACGATGCTGTCGAGCTTGGTCGCCGGGATGGGGCGCTTCTCGCAGGCGCGCAGCAGCCCCGCCATGACCTTGTTGCGGTCGAAGGGCTCGCGCCGGCCGTCCTTCTTGACGACCATGTAGGGGATTTCGTCGATGCGCTCGTAGGACGTGAACCGCCGCTCGCAGCGCAGGCACTCGCGCCGCCGGCGGATGGAGTCGCCCGCGCGCGACTCGCGCGCGTCGACGACCTTGTCTTCGAGGTAAGTACAGAAGGGGCATCTCATAAGAGCGTCCTCTGGTTGAAGCCCGCGGGGTCTTTCGTAACCTCCCCGCCCCCTTTTACCCTTCAGGCGGCGCCCGCGCCGGCCGCCTCCGCCCCGCCGCCCGGCCGCGCCGCGCCGCGGCCTTCCGACCTCGCCTCCGCCTCCTCGGCCGCGACCAGCTCGCGCAGCCGCGCGACGCTGAAGCCGCTGCGCACGAAGTAGTAGACGCCGAAGAGCAGCGGCGAGCCGAAGACGACGAGGTGCAGGATGATGACGGCCGGCTGCGCCTCCGCGGCCGGGTAGCCGAGGTAGCGCGTCAGCCCAAGCGCCGTCGCCGCGTGGTACGTGCCGGCGCCCGCGCCCGGCGTGGGCACGACCGAACCGACCAAAGACCAGCCCAGCACGAAGACCGTCTCGCTCGCGCCCACGCCTAAGCCGAACGCCCGCAGCACGAGCATGTTCGCCAAAGTTATCGCCGCCCACAGCGCCGCCGTCCACCCGGCCGTCGCGAGCAGAGCGCGCCCGCCCGCGAGCACCGCCAGCGTCCGAGCGAGTTGGCCGACGAGCCCCGCGAAGACCTTCCCGACTCCGCGCAGGAGCCCCGGCAGCCGCAGGGCCCTCGCTTCGAGCCACGCCGTCACGACCGCCGCGCGCCGCCCGAGCCAGAAGAGTGCGGCGAGTCCCGCGGCGGCCCCGGCCAGCATGACGAGTCCCGCCCAGCGCACGCGCGCGAACGTGGCGTCGTCCGCGCCGGGCAGGCGCAGGAAGAGCAGGTTCGCCGCGAAGAGCAGGATGACGGCCGCCGTGTCGCAGACGCGCTCCAGGGCGATGGTGACGAAGGCCGCGCTCGGCTTCACCGCGCGGTCGCGCAGCGGCAGGAAGGCCGGGCGGACGACCTCGCCCGCGCGCCCGAGCAGGAAGATGGCGCTGAAGCCCACGCAGGTCGCCGCGAAAGCCTCGCGCGGCGAGGCGTCGGGCGCCAGCGGGCGCAGCAGCGTCTTCCAGCGCAACGCACGTATCAGGCACGTCCCGCAGACGAGCCCCACGGCCAGCGCGACCAGCGGCCAGTCGGCGCGCCGCATGGCGTCCGCGGCCGCCGCCCAGTCCATGCCACGCCCGAACCACCAAAGGGCGAGCGCGGCGAACAGGCACAGGGCGACGAATTTCAGGTGTTTACGCAAGCGTCACAGTTCCGAAGTGGGGCTTCCGCCCCGGCCGCCCTCGCGCGCAGGGTGAGCGGGACGCCCCTTACTTGTGCTCCGATTTGACTTCGCGGAACGAAGGACACAAGATATAGTGTAGCATCGTTAGGCTATAATAGTCACAGCGCCGGGGCGGCGCGGCGGGGCACCCCGCGGCGCGCGTCTCGGGGTGCCGTGCGGCTCCCCCGGGGCGGCCGGGGCGGCGGGAACTTTCCCTTTCAGGCGGTCGTAATGCCCGTTTGACAATGGGT
>DASVWB010000040.1:0-22433 GCA_036389815.1 Pyrinomonadaceae bacterium
CCTTCGACCCCCTTTCAACTGCCCGCGCGCTTCACTTGCGCGCCCCGCCACAGTCTATTAACTTTGAGCCTTCGACGATGAAGGTTTCGATGGACACGACCGCCGAGACGAACGACCACGCGGAGGCGAACGCGCCGGAGCCTGCGGCCGAGGAGTTGGCCCCGCTCTCGCCGTTCGAGCGCTTCGCGTTCCGGCTCACGTGGCGGATGAACCGGGGCGCGTGGAAGCGCTTCTGGACGCTCTGCCAGCGGACGCTCGGCGCGGGCTGGATACACCTTGCGACCTACAACCTGATGCGCGTCAGCGGCCTCGAACACGTCGAGGCGGCCGAACGCTCGCGCCCGCTGCTGCTCGTCGCCAACCACCGCTCCTTCTTCGACATGTACGTCGTCTCGACCGTCCTCTTCCGGCGGACGGCGTGGCGCAAGCAGCTCTTCTTCCCCGTCCGCGGGCGCTTCTTCTACGACACGGCCGCGGGACTGCTCGTCAACCTCGTGATGGGCTGGTGGTCTATGTTCCCGCCCTTCTTCGCGGGCGGCGACAACCCGAAGGTGGACAAGCGCGAGTTCGACAAGTTCTCGATGCGCCTGCTCGCCTCGCTCTGCCGCGAGGGCGCGGGCAACGTCGTCGGCTTCCACCCCGAGGGCACGCGCAACAAGGGCGCCGACCCCTACTCGTACCTCCGCCCGCAGCCCGGCGTCGGCAAGCTCATCAAGGAGGCGCGGCCGCAGGTCATCCCCGTCTTCGTCGCAGGGCTCGGCAACGACCTGCCCCGGCAGGTGCTCGGCAACTGGCGCGGCGGCCAGCCCGTGCGCGTACACTTCGGCCCCGCGCTCGACCTCTCGGACTTCTACGAACGCCGCGACTCGGCGCGCACGTACGTGGAGATCGCCGCCTTCGTCATGTCGAAGATCGCCGAACTCGGCGAGCAGGATCGCGCCGCCTACGCGCTCGGCGCCAAGCGCGACGCGCTCAAGCCCTCGGCCAGCGCCTCGCGCGCCAGTTCCTGACTAATCGCAAATCAAAAATCAAAAATCAAAAATGCCTTCGCTCCCGCTCATCATCGTCAACCCCGCGTCGGCCGGCGGCTCGACCGGCGACGCGTGGCCGAAGGCGGCGAGCGACGTGCGGGGCCACTTCGGCCCGTTCGAGGTGGCGTTCACGCGGCGCGGCGGCGAGGCCGTCGAGATTGCCGAGCGCGAGGCGCGCGCCGGGCGCCGCCTCGTCATCGCCTGCGGCGGCGACGGCACGGTCAACGAAGTCGCCAACGGCATCCTGCGCGCCGGCTCCGAGGCAGAGCTGGGGATTCTCCCGAGCGGGACGGGCGGCGACTTCCGCCGCACGCTCCGAATCCCTTCGCGCACGGCCGACGCCGCCAAACTCCTGCGCGAGGGCGTGACGCGCGTGATGGACGCGGGGCGCGTGACGTTCGCCGGCGCGGGCGGGGGCGAGGAGTCGAGGTACTTCGTCAACGTCGCGTCGTTCGGCGTGGGCGGCGACGTGATCAACCGCGTGAAGTCGCGCGCGGGGCTGCCGGCGGGCGCCGCGCGGCTGCTCGGCGGCAAGCTCTCCTTCGCGGCGGCGGCGCTCCGGGCGACACTCACCTTCGAGAAGCCCTCGGCGCGCGTCTCGCTCGACGGCGGCGCGGCCTCCCTCGTCACGGTCGCCAACTTCTGCGTCGCCAACGCGCGCTACTTCGGCGGCGGGATGAAGATCGCGCCGACCGCGCTCGTGGACGACGGCCTCTTCGACGTGGTAGCCGTCGGCGACGTGTCCGCGCTCACAGTGCTCGCCAACTCCTACCGCCTCTACCTCGGCACGCACCTCGGCATGAGCGAAGTCCGCCACGCGCGCGCGCGCCGCGTCCGCGCCGAGCCGGCCGGGGGCGAGGCCGTTAAGTTGGAAGTTGACGGCGAGCTTGCCGGGCGGCTGCCGGCGGAGTTCGAGATGCTGCCGGGCGCGCTGCGCGTGAGGTGCCCGGGGTGAGAGGCGCGCGGCCGCGCCCCTCAGCCTGCGTTCCGGAAGGCCGCGCCGCCGAGGAAGTTTTCGCGGACGTAGTTGACGGTGTCGAGCAGGGTCTCCTGCGGGTCGCGCGGGTCGAAGCCGAGCCGGTCGCGCGCCTTCGTGGCGTCGAGGTACCAGAAGTAGTCGGCCATCTCGATCTCCGCGGGCTCGACGGGCGGGGCGAGCTTCCAGTGCTTGTAGAGCGAGCTGATGGCGCGCGCGCCCGTCAGGCTCAGCTTCGACGGCAGCGAGACGAAGGGGGCGGGCACCTTCGTGATGCGCTCTAGGCGTCCGAAGAAGCGGTCGAACGTCCAGTTGGCCGCGCCCAGCAGGTAGCGCTCGCCGTGCGCGCCGCGCTCCATCGCAGCGCGGAAGGCGCGGGCGGCGTCGCGCGCGTCCACGAAGCTCAGGCCGCCTTTGGGCACGGTCGGGATTTTGCGCGAGAGGAAGTCGAGCACGACCTTCGTCGAACTCAGGCGGTCGTCGCCGGGCCCGAGCAGCAGGGACGGGTTCATGATGACGAGCCGCCGGCCCCCGCCGCCGAAGCTCTCCAGCGCCGCGCGCTCCTGGTAGACCTTGCTCGCGTAGTAGGGCCAGCGCGAGACGATGTCCAGAGGCGTCGGCCACTCCTCGTCCGGCAGCACGCTGCCGTCCTCGGTCACGGCCACCGTCCCGCTCGTCGAGGCCAACACGATTGCTCTGACGCCGGCCTCGCGCGCCGCCCCGCACAGCACGCGCGTCCCCTCGACGTGCAGCCCGTACATCAGGTGCGCGTCCTCGCGCTCGCGCGACACGCGGCCCGCCAAGTGGTAGACCTCCTCCGCGCCCTCGACCGCGCGCCGCACGTCCTCCGGCGAGGTGACGGAGCCGACGACCGTCTCGACGCCCAGCCCTTCGAGCCACGCCGGCGCCGTGGTCGCGAGCACGCGCAGCCGCCGCGCGCCCTCCTCGGCGAGCAGCCTGACGAGGTGCGAGCCGAGGAACCCCGTCCCGCCCGTGACGAGCGTCAAAGGCTTCGCCCTCTTCGCAATCGCGGCCGTCTTCGGCGCGCCCGCCGCGGCCTTCCTCGACTTCGCCGCCGCCTTCTTCGCGGCCGTCTTCTTCGTGGTCGCCATAAAAACTAAGTGATGAGTGATGAGTGATAGGTGATGAATAATGGGCAGGCCGCCTTTCATTCATCACCCATCACTCATCACTCACCACTCCCTGTTTCAGTCTCCCGTGGTCGCCAGCTCGCCCTCTTCGGGCGCCTCCTGCGTCTCCGGGCGGCGCTCGGCCTTCCAGCGGCGGCGCAGCGCCGCGCCGTCGAAGGCGTGGCGCGTGCCGTCGCGCAGGTTCTCTATCTCGTGGCGGACGAGCGCGGCGACGAGCCGGTACGCCTCGGCGCGGGGCATGCCCTTCGTTAGCTCTTCCAGCTCCTCGATGTCGAGGAAGCGGCCGACGCGCGCGCCGACCTCGCGCCCCTTGAGGAAGGTCGAGCCTTTGGGGAACGCCTCGTAGGTGCCCCAGAGGTACGCGGGCAGGATGCCGGTTCGCGTGTTCAGCGCGAGGTAGGCGAAGCCCGACTTGAACTCGGCCATCTGCCCCGTCATCGAGCGCGTGCCCTCGGGGAAGATGAGCGCCGAGTAGCCCCGTTCGAGGAACGTGCGCGCGTGGCGGAGCGACTGCCGCAGGCTCCCCGAGCGCTCGATGGGCACGATGTTCGTGAAGTTGTTCATGTAGGCGCGCTTGTAGCGGTTGTCGAAGAAGTAGTCGGCCGCCGCCAGCGCCACCATGTCGCGGCCGTACTCGCCGAGCGCGTACTTGATGAGGCCGGTGTCGAGGTGCGACGTGTGGTTCGTCGCCGCGATGAAGTTGGTGTGCGTCGGGATGTTCGACTGCCCCTCGACGTGCGCGCGCAGGACGTTCTCGTAGAGCGCGCGCTGCGCCGCGTCCACGACGCGGTTGCCCGTGGTGCGCAGCAGCGAGGGGACGTAAATCTCCTTCTCGGACTGGCGCGCGTCCTCCTCGGCGCGCGCCTCCGCCGCGCGGCGGTTGGCGGCCGTCTCGCGCCGCTTGACGACCGAGTACAGCTCGCGCACGTCCACCACCTCGTTCAAAGTGTCGGGCGAGACGAGCGCCCCGCCGGCCTGCTCGATGGCCGTGGCCAGCTCGACGAACATCAGGCTGTCGAAGCCCAGCTCGGCGAGCCGCGAGTCGAGCGAGACTTCGGCGCGGGGGCGCGCCGCGACCTGCGCGACGAGTCCGAGAAGCCAGTCGGCGTCGTGGTGCTGCTCGCGCGGCGCGGTCTGCTCGTTGATGCCGGCGCGCTTCGAGGATTCGAGCGTCTGGATGATCTTCACGACCTCGCGCCGCTTCACCTTGCGCGTCGCCGTGCGCGGCAGCTCCCCGGCGGAGAAGTAGAGCGACTTGACGCGCTTGTAGAAGGGGAGCGAGGACGACACCTCGCGGAAGTGGTTCTCGACGCGCCGCTGCACCTCGTCGCGGCGGAGCGCGATGTCGTGGTCGTAGTCGGGGACGACGAGCGCGGCGACCTTCTCGCCGATGCCGTCGGGGAGGCCGACCACGCCCATCTCCTTGACGTAGGGCGAGTCCTTGTAAAGCTCCTCGATCTCGTCCGGGTAGACGTTCTTGCCGTTGGTGTCGACGATGATCTCCTTCGAGCGGCCGACGAGGTAGAGGTTGCCTTCGTCGTCGAGCCGGCCGAGGTCGCCCGTGTGGAGCCAGCGCGAGACGACCGCCGACTGCGTCGCCTGCTCGTTCTGGTAGTAGCCGAGCATGACGTTGGGGCCGCGCGCGATGACCTCGCCGATGCCTGACGCGTCCGGGTCGCTGATGCGCACCTCGACGCCGGGCAGGGGCTTCCCCACGGAGGCCGCGTTCAGGGCGTTCTGCGGCCGCGTCACGGTGAGGACGGGCGAAGCCTCGGTCAGCCCGTAGCCTTCGAGGATGGTGAAGCCGAGGCCGTGCATGTCGCGCTTCACCTTCTCGTTGAGGGCGGAGCCGCCGCTGATGAGGTAGCGGATGCGGCCGCCGAGCCCGGTGTGGATCGGGCGGAAGAGGACGGAGCCGAGGTTGAGCGGCGTCCGGTCGCGCAGGCGGCTGTTGAAGCGCATCAGAAGCTCCGCGGCGCCGCCGACCCACTCGCCGCGCTCGCGCAGGCGCGACATGATGCGGCGGTGCAGGAGTTCCCAGAGCGCCGGCACGCCGACCATGCCTGTGACGTGGCCGTTCCTGATGGCGCGCGCCAGCTCCTCGCCGTTCAGCTCCGCGAGGTAGGTGATCTGCGTGCCGCGGCTGAAGGGCGTGAGCAGCCCGGTCGAGAACTCGAACGTGTGGTAGAGGGGGAGCACGGAGAGGATGCCGTCGGTCGTGTCCATCTCGAAGACGGACGAGAGCATCGAGACCATGTTCGTCAGGTTCTTGTGCGAGAGCATGACGCCCTTGGGCTGCCCCGTCGTCCCCGAGGTGAAGATGAGCGAGGCGACCGCGTTGGGCGACACCTTCGCGGGCAGCAGGGCGACGCGCTCGTCCTCCGACCGCTCGTCGGTCAGCTCGAAGACTTCCGGGTAGCGCCAGAGGCTGGTTTCGAGCCCGGCCGCGGCGAGAGCGTCTTGTAAGTCCGCGTGCTCCTCGTCGGCCTTCTCGCCGAGGATGATGCCGGTCGCGCCGCTGGCGCGCGTGAAGTTGACCAGCTCCTCCGTCCTGCTCTCGGGGTCTACGGGCACGCAGGTGGCGCCGGCCTTGAGCACCCCGAAGTAGCTGATGGGCCACTCGGGCGCGTTGTGGCTGACGAGCAGCACGCGGTCTGCGGGCTTGACCCCGCGCGAGGCGAGGAAGGCGGCGGCGCGCGTGGCCAGCTCGTGGATGTCTGCGTAGGTGTACTGCTCGCGCTCGCCGTCGCGCTCGATGCGCATGGCGACGCGGGTGGAGTAGCGCTTGGTGGAGGTCTCGAAGAGTTCGAGCAGGTCGCGGTAGGTGTAGGCGCGCTTGGGCTGCGCGCGCATGTCCTCTTCGAGCGTCGGGAAGACCCACTTCTTCAGGCCGGGGAAGTGGACGTTCATCCAGTAGTCGTACCAGTCGAAGGTCTCGGGGTCCCAGCGCAGGAGCCGGCGCTCCTCCTCCGGCACCCCGCCGAAGAGGGCGCGCACGTTGTCGGCGCGGAAGATGTACGCGTTCTCGACCATGAAGGGGCGGAACATGTCGAACGCCTCCTTGGTCTCGCGCGTCACCTCCTCGACGCGCTCGACGGTCGCCTTCGCGCGGTCGACGATGTCCGTAAAGCGCCCGCCGCCCCAGCGGGGCCGCACGCGGTCGAGCAGGGAGGAGGCGCGCTTCGCCGCGGCGTTGACCATCGGCGTGGACATCGCGTCGAAGCGCGCGGGCGTGACGGGGATGTTCTCCATCCGCGCCGCGACCTCGTTGAGGATACGGAAGCCCGACTCCTTCTCCTGAAAGTGCCTGCGCTTGTAGAGGCCGACCATCCCGACGATGCGCTCCATCGTGTTCGGGTTAGCGTCGCCCGTCGCCGCCTGGTAGACGAGCCGCGGCTCGCCCGCGATGGCCTCGGCCGCGACGCCGAGCATCACGGCGGCGACCTGATCGACGGGCGTGATGTCGAGGATGAGCTTGTCGTTGACGGGTATCTGCTGCTGCCCCTTGAGCGCGATGAAGATGAGCGGCGCGGTCGTCGTGAAGCCCTCGTTCCAGCCGGGGAAGGGGTAGTCCTTCGCCGACTCGACGATGGAGGGGCGGACGATGGCGCGGACGAGCCCCGACTCGGCCGCGACCAACTGCTCGCCGAGGCTCTTCGTGTAGGTGTAGATGTTCGGCCAGCCCCAGAAGGTCGCGCGCTCGGTGCCCAGCTCCGTCAGCCGCTCGCGCGTCCACAGCTTGCGCTCGCGGGCGACGGCCAGCCCCATCTGGTCGAGGTCGTCGGGGTCGCGCCCCTCGTCGTAGAGGCGCCTGCGCGCCAGCTCCCTGAAGCGCGCGGCTTGGAGGGCGTCCCTCGCCTCCTCCTTGACGCGCTCGGCCAGGCGGGCGCAGTCGCGTATCTCCTGCTCGGCGTTGAACTCGACGCCGGGCAGCTCGTCCTTGCGCGGGAAGTAGCCGAGGACGGGGTCGCTCTCCCAGACCGGCCCCGAGCGGCTGCCCGCCACGAAGCAGGTCGAGATGTGGACGAGCGCGGGGCGCCGCATCCGCTTGACGAACTTGAGGACGTTCTGCGTGCCGACGACGTTGGTGCGCAGCGCGCTCTCCAGCGGCGGGTTGAAGGTGACGTTCCCCGCGGAGTTGATGAGCACGTCGGTGTCGCCGGCGACCTCCGCGGCCTCCTCCTCGGTGAAGCCGAGGTTGTCCTCGCTGATGTCGCCGTTGACCAGCCGCACCTTGTCGCGGATGAAGTCCTCGAAGGCCGCGCCGTAGCGCTCGCGCAGCGGGTCGAAGGGCGGGGCGGTGATGACGTTGTTCCAGAAGCGGGTCTCGGACTCCTCACGGCCCCGCGCGCGCACCGTCACGTAGACGCGCCCGACGCCGGGGAAGCGCTCCAAAAGCATCGAGAGCGCGACCTTGCCGACGAACCCGGTCGCGCCGATGATGAAGACGTTCCGGCCGTTATAGATTTCTGTGGGCGATAATCTCATCTTAAAGTCAATCGTGACTGCCGTCTCACTTCCTCCCGACGGCGAACAGCTTCGCGAGGTCAAGCGTGAAGCCCGGCAGCACGTCCCCCCCGTCGAACCTTTCGGCCTCGCCGAAGACGCGCACGTCCGTCGGCGAGGCGTAAACGGCCGCCGTGCGCTTCTTCGGATTGAAGACCCACACGGCCCGCGAGCCGGCCGCGAAATACATGGCAATCTTCTCGCTTATTTCGCGGGCCGTGTTCCCCGGGCTCAACACCTCTACGGTTAAGTCCGGCGCGAAGGGGAAATATTTTTCAAAGTTCTCGACGGCGGACAGCCGCTCATGACTGACGAAGGCCACGTCCGGCCCTAAGACCGAATCGGGGCCGCGCCCCAAGAGGAATCCCGTCTCGGCTCCGAAGGTCTCGCCCAAATCATGGTCTTCGACGAAGCCGCCGATTCTGACACTCAGTCGAGAGCAGATTATGCCGTGGAGGGGCTTCGCCAGAGGCATCGTTCTCAGTTCTCCCCTGATTAGCTCGAAACGGCACTGATTGCCGTTCTCGTCGTACGGGGGCATGACGAGCAGCTCGTCGGCGGTAATCAGGCGGGTCGTCGTGCTCATGGCTGTAAAACCTCGCGCCGTATTCTAACTCACGTCGCAGATGGCTATCACGGGCTGGTGGAGCATCGTGATCTGGGCGGAGCGCCCCACGTGGCTGCGCGCCATGGCGACGGCCTCGGTCAGGTTGTCGGCGCGCTCCCAGCCCATGGCGGCGGGGACGTGCGCGTTCTCGGCGCCGGCGGCGATGACGCGGCCGACGTGCGCGCGGCCGTTCTCGGCCCAGTACCACATGTAGAAGGGGTGCGCGCCGTGGTAGGCGTGGCCGCGCCGGTACATCTCGATGTAGCTGGGGTTGGTGGCGAACTCGCGCTCGTACTTCTCGCGCAGCGTGTGCGAGTCGCGCGTCTCGGGGAGCAGGCGGTTGAAGAACTCGATGTAGCTCGGGTGCTGGACGTGGTCGAACTCGTCGTAGCAGGGGTGGTGGAGGATGAGCACGCCGCCCTTCTTGAGCAGGGGCTTGCCGCGGTACATGTTGAAGTGGTAGCCGAGCGCCATCACCTGCACGAGCAAAGGGTTCAGCGAGGAGTAGACGTTGTAGGGCGAAATCTCCGGTATCGGGCAGATGAGGATGTCGCACTGGCCGTCGACGGGGACGACGTACTGCTGCATCGACTTACTGATGATGCGCTCGTGGACGGGCTCGGTGCGGCCGGCCTCGACGGCGATCATCTCGTAGTCGGAGGTGAGCGAGTTGTACATCTTCCGCTTGGCGGCGAGCGGCATCTTCGACATCGTGAAGCGCATGGCCTCGTACTTCATGCGCTCGTAGGCCGAGAACTCGTCCTCGTTCTTCGTGAGGAACGAGAGCTCGCCCTTGAACATCCGGTTGTTGACGGTCGTCTCGATGTGGAAGACGTTCAGGTGCTCGTCCACGAGCTTGCCGAGCCGGTTGATCTTCCGCGTCAGCTCGGAGTTCGCCGGGTCCATGTAGCTGTCGGACTCGCGGATGGTGTCGGGCTCGTGGTGCGGGCGCAGGGACTCGTAGTCGCAGAGGCCGACGGCGACCGACTTGTGACCGCCGTTCATCGGGACGAAGTTGAAGTTGAGGTAGATGAGCAGGTCGCTCTCGGCGGCGCGGCGGTTGATGGAGAGCTTCTCGCCGTGGCGCGTCTCGCCGAGGGCCGTCATGCCGTCGGGGTCTTCGGCGTCGTGGTTGTAGAGGCGGTCGGGCCAGAAGGCGTCGAAGACCCGCTGGCCGCACATGCGCCTGATCTCCCACTCGGTCATCCGCCGGTGGAGCGAGATGGCGACGATGAGGTGCACGTCGTCCACGCCGTTCGCGTGCAGGAGGTCCAGCAGGATTTCGAGCGCCGTCTGCCGCACGTCGGGCGTGCGCATCGGCGGGAGCGGCATGCTCAGATCGTCGATGGCAATCGTCACCTTCATCCCCGGTTCGAGCTGCGCGTAGAGCGGGTCGCAGTCGTGCGGGTGGTTGAGGGCGTAGCGGATGGCGGCCTCGCGGTTCGGCAGCCCCTTGACGGGCGCGTTCGGGTAGATGACGCGCGTGCCGACGGGCAGGTCTTCCGGGATGAAGTCCATCCCCGAGGAGATGATGCGCGGCGCGCTGTCGCGGTCGATGAAGACGACCGACTCGTGGACTTTTCTTCTGAGTTGTAGGGCCATTTTAAAAGTAGTCAGTAGTCAGTAGACAGTAGACAGTAGGAAACGCTTCCCAAATAGGAACCCTTCGGATGTAAGTGTCAGCGTTGGCAGCGCGGAGCGCTACTGACTACTGACTACTGTCTACTTCAGATTCAAAATCGGCCAGTCGTGGTGCAGCGCCGTCTGGCGGAGGCGCATGTCCGGGTTGACGGCCGCGGGGTGGCCGACGATGGAGAGCATGGGCAGGTCGCTCATGCTGTCGCTGTAGGCGTAGGAGTCGCTCAGGTTGATGTCGTGCCGCTCGGCGTAGGTGCGAATCCACGACGCCTTCGTCGCCGACGCGAGCACGGGGGGCAGCAGCCGCCCCGTCGCGACGCCGTTGACGAACTCCAGGCGGTTGGCGACGAAGTCGTCCACGCCGAGGTACTCCATCAGCGGCGCGACCGAGAAGTCGAGCGCGCCGGTGACGACGACCTGCCGGAGCCCGAGGCTGCGCGACTTCCGGATGAGCGTCTTCGCGCCGGGGAAGACCGCGGGCTTCAAAACGTCCTCGAACAAGTCGTGCGCGAAGTAGCGCAGGCGGTCTTCGGACTGCCCCTTGTAGCGGCGGAAGAAGATGTCGTTGAAGACCATGCGGCTGTAGGAGTCTGCGACGGCGAAGAGCGGGATGCTG
Organism: Pyrinomonadaceae bacterium; assembly: GCA_036389815.1. Taxonomy (GTDB): domain Bacteria; phylum Acidobacteriota; class Blastocatellia; order Pyrinomonadales; family Pyrinomonadaceae; genus QHXN01. The sequence goes on from DASVWB010000040.1 coordinate 10,526, forward strand.
GCGAGCGTCGAGGCGCTCTTCCTGAGCGAGCGCAGCAGCCCCTGCTGGTTGCGCGCGTAGAAGCCGAGCGTGTGCACGAGGTTCGTGCTCACCAAGGTGCCTTCGAGGTCGTAGAAAGCGGCGGCTGCCAAATACAGTCCTCCATCGCGTACCGAGTCGAGAAAGAATGGTTACGGCTCAAGTGCTCCGGGCTTACTTGGTTGCAGGGCGGAAAGTTTACCCTATTTCGACCCGTTTTTGTAACCGCCGTGCGTTTTCAAAGGTTTAGCCGGCGGCGGCGCCCCCGGCGTTCAATTGTTTCCGCGTCGGGCGCTGTGCTATTTTGCAGTCAATCCAGTGTCCCGGGAAAAACGAGATGACCAGTGAAGCACCGAAGGCTCACACGGGGAAGGGCTCGCGCCTGCGCGCGCTGACGGAAGAGCTGCGCGCGCTCGAAGAACGCCTGCGCGCGGGCGGCGGCCCCGACAAGGTTCAGAAGCAGCACGAGCAGGGGAAGCTGACGGCGCGCGAGCGCGTCGAGCTGCTGCTCGACCGCGGCTCCTACGCGCAGGAGGTCGGCCTCCTCGTCGCCTACGACGAGTACAAGGGCGGCGCGCCGGCCGCGGGCGTGGTGACGACGGTCGGGCGCGTCTCGGGGCGCGAGGCCGTCGTCGTCGCCAACGACGCGACGGTGAAGGCCGGCTCGTGGTGGCCCGAGACCATCAAGAAGATTCTGCGCGCGCAGGAGATAGCCATGCGCTCGCGCGTGCCCATCATCTACCTGGTGGACTCGGCGGGCGTCAACCTGCCTTACCAGGGCGGCGTCTTCCCCGGCCAGTACGGCGCGGCGCGCATCTTCTATTACAACTCGATCATGCGGCGCTACCTGCGCGTGCCGCAGGTGGCGGCCGTGATGGGGCCGTGCGTGGCGGGCGGCGCGTACCTGCCGGCGCTCTCCGACATCATCATCATGGTCGAGGGCACCTCCTTCATGGGGCTCGGCGGCGCGAACCTCGTCAAGGGCGCGACGGGGCAGACCATCGACAACGAGACCTTGGGCGGCGCGCGCACGCACACCGAAATCTCCGGCGTCGCGCACTACCGCGAGCCGTCGGACGAGTCCTGCATCGCGCGGATACGCGAGGTCATCGCGGAGCTTCCGCCGCCCGAGCGCGCCCCCGCCTCGCTGGCGGAGCCGTCGGACGCCGCCCGCCCGCTCGAAGACCTCTACGGGATTCTGCCCGAAGACCACCGCCAGCCCTACGACGCGCGCGAAGTCCTGAAGTGCATACTCGACGGCGGGCGCCTCGACGAGTTCCAGGCCGACTACGCGCGCGAGATGGTCACGGGGCACGCGCGCGTGCGCGGCGTCCAGGTCGGCGTCATCGCCAACGGGCGCGGGCTCCTGCGCGAGAAGGGGAAGCCGCCGAAGTTCGGCGGCATCATCTACACCGAGTCGGCCGAGAAGGTCGCCTACTTCATCGAGACCTGCAACCGCCAGCGCACGCCGCTCCTCTTCATACAGGACGTTTCCGGCTTCATGGTCGGCGCGGAGGCCGAGCACTCGGGCATCATCCGCGCGGGCGCACGCTTCGTCGAGGCGATGGCGACGGCCACGGTGCCGAAGCTGGTGCTGACCGTCAACCACGCCTCGGGCGCGGGCTACTACGCGATGGCGGGGCAGGGCTTCGACCCGGACTTCATCTTCACGTGGCCCACGGGGCGGATGGGCGTGATGGAGGGCGACTCGGCCGTGCAGGCCATCTACGGCACGCAGCTCGACAGGCTCAAGCGCGAGGGGAAGGAGCCGGACGACAAGCTCCGCGCCGAGATGGAGCGCGTGCGCGCCGACTACGAGCAGCAGCTCGACGCGAAGTACGCGGCCGCACGCGGCTACGTGGACGCCGTCATCGCGCCCGAGCAGACGCGCGACGCGCTGGAGCTGGCGCTCCGGACGAGCCTCAACTACGGCGGGCCGCACCTCGGTCAGTTCGTCCTCTCGGGGTCGCCGGCCTGAGGGGCCGCGGGCACGCCGAAGTCCACGGGGTTGAAAAAAATCCGTGCAACGTGCCGCCCGTTGTGCGAAACTATGGCCACCCAAGCAAGCCTTTAGTAACGCATCCCCCCTTCCGCCGCCCGGCGAGAGTCACCCCGCGACGCCCGGCGGGCCGGGAGACTCCGCGAGGTCGTACACACTTTCCCTGACGCGCCGCGGGCCCCGCACAGGCCGCGCCGCGCGGCAGAAGTAGACAGGAGGAGAAGCATCCGTGAGCAACAAGCACAGCCTTAGGTTCTTCGCCGCCCTACTCTTGGCGGCCGTGGCCTCCGCCGCGCTCGTCCTGGCCGACGTCGGCACTCTCGCGCAGAACAGCAACTCCAGCACGACCGAGGCGGGCGCGCAGAACGACAACGCCAACGCGACGCCGAGCCGCGGCCGCCGCAGCCGCAGGGGCCGCCGGGGCGCCGCCGCGAACGCCAACACCGGCGACGCGAACGCGAACACCGGCGACACCACCACGACCGGCGACAACGCGAACATGGGCGGCCAGAACGACAACATGGGCGGCGCCGCCACCGGCACGGGCGGCGGCCGCCGCGGACGCCGAGGCCGCCGCCGCGGGGCCGCGACCCCGACGACGGACGCGGGCTCCGGGATGGACCCGAACGGGCGGGCCGCCTCGTCCGACATGCAGAGCGACAACACGGGCGAGCAGACCGACCTCTCCGGCACCTACACCGGCCACGTCACGATGACGGGCGGCCACGAGATGTCTGACGAGGCCACGCTCACCATCACCGGCGACACCTTCACGCTGGCGGCCGGGGGCATGACCCACAACGGGCGCGTCCGTGCCGTGACCACGCGCGGCTACACGGGCGCGTCGTTCTGGTTCACGGACATCTCAGACCCTTCGACTAACACGCCCGTCGTCGCCGCGACCCGCGCGCGCAAGAGCGGCGACCGGCTGACGCTCTCGCCCGTGCCCGGCGCGCGCACCCGGATGACGTTCGCCTCGGGCGGCGGTGGTGGTGGCGGCCGAAGGGGCCGGCGCCCCCGCCGCGGCGCGGCCGCGACCGACATGACCACGACCACCGACTCGCCCGCGCCGACCGACGCGACCGCGACCGGGGCGGAGGCTACGGGGACGGAGACGGGCGCCCCGGCGCGCGGCAGGCGCGGGCGCCGCGGCCGCCGCCGCGGCGGCGCGACGAACACGAACGCCAACACCAACGGCAACAGCAACACCGGCGACAACTCGAACACGACCCCGCCGATGTAGAGAAGTGAAAGGGCGAGGTCTGGCGTAAACCGGAAGCCGTGAACCGTAGGCCGTAAACCGTGGCGGGAGGAAGAGCCTGTCTTCCTCCCGCCACGGTTTACGGCCTACGGTTCGCGGCATTTTCTCGTCACGGTTTACGGTTTACGGTTCGCGCCTGATAAACTGCCCCGGTAATCTTCCGCCTGAAATTTTATGAGCACACGTAGAGAGACGATCCGCATCGCCTGCGGGCAGGGCTTCTGGGGCGACATGCTCGACGCGCCGGTGCGCCAGGTCAAAGAGGGGCCCATCGACTACCTCATGCTCGACTACCTCGCAGAGGTCACGATGTCCATCATGCAGAAGCAGCGGGCGCGCGACCCCGGCGCCGGCTACGCACGCGACTTCGTGCCGCTCATGCGCGAGATACTGCCCGCCTGCGTCGAGCGCGACATACGCGTGACGGCCAACGCGGGCGGCGTCAACCCGTCGGGGTGCGCCGCGGCCGTCGCCGGGGTGGCGCGCGAACTCGGCCTGAAGGGCAAGCTCACCATCGGCACCGTCACCGGTGACGACATCATGCCCCGGCTCGACGAGCTTCTGGGGCGCGGCGTCGAGCTGCGCAACATGGACACGGGCGAGCCGCTCTCCGCGGTGCGCGAGCGCGTGCAGAGCGCGAACGCCTACCTCGGCGCGTGGCCCATCGTCGAGGCGCTGGGGCGCGGCGCGCGGGTCGTCATCACGGGTCGCTCGACCGACACGGGGCTGACGCTCGGGCCGATGATTCACGAGTTCGGCTGGAATGATACGGACTGGGACAGGCTGGCCGCGGGCACCGTCGCCGGCCACATCATCGAGTGCGGCGCGCAGGTCTCGGGCGGCAACTGCCAGTACGAGTGGCAGACGATTCCCGACATGGCGAACGTCGGCTTCCCCCTGGTCGAGGCGTCGCCCGACGGCACCTTCGTCGTCACCAAGCACGAGGGCACGGGCGGGCGCGTCAGCGTCCCCTCGGTCAAGGAGCAGCTCGTCTACGAGATGGGCGACCCCGTCGCCTACATCACGCCCGACTGCGTCGCGGACTTCACCTCCATCCGGCTCGAAGAGGCCGGGCGCGACCGCGTGCGCGTCCGCGGCGTGAGGGGGCGGCCCGCGACGGAATTTTTGAAAGTCTCCGTCAGCTACTCGGCCGGCTTCAAGGCCGTCGGCACGCTCGTCTACGCGTGGCCGGACGCGTACGCGAAGGCGCGCGCCGCCGACCAGATTCTGCGCGCGCGGCTCGAACGGCTCGGGCTCAGGTTCGACCAGATTCTGACCGAGTTCGTCGGCGCAAACGCCACGCACGGCGCGCTCGCGGGCGAGCCTTCGCCCGACGCGCCGGAGGTTCAACTGCGCGTCGGCGTGCGCGGCGAAGACCGCAAGGCGGTCGAGCGCTTCACGAAGGAGATCGCGCCGCTCATCCTGACGGGTCCACCCGCCGTCACGGGCTTCGCCGGCGGCCGCCCGAAGGTCGAGGAGATAGTCGCCTACTGGCCGGCGCTCATCCCGAAGTCGGAGATACAGCCCCGCGTCGAGGTGACGGAAGTTTGAGCGTCGAAGACGGCGGCGGGGCGCGTTTGCGCGACTCGCAGCTCGCGTGGAGGCGGCTGCGCTCGGAGCGGGTCGCGGACTGCCGCGTCTTCGAGGTCAGGCGCGACATCTCGGCCGACCCGCGCGGAGGGGGCGAGCACGACTTCTACGTCATCGAGGCGCCGGACTGGATTAACGTCATCCCCCTGACGGACGCGGGCGAGGTCGTCTTCATCGAGCAGTACCGGCACGGCGCCGAAGCGATCTCGCTGGAAATTCCCGGCGGGATGGTTGACCCGGGCGAAGACCCGCAGGACACGGCGGCGCGCGAGCTTATTGAAGAGACGGGCTACGCGGCGCGCGAGGTCATCTTTTTAGGGAAGACGCGGCCGAACCCCGCGATACAGGACAACTGGATTCACACGTTCGTCGCGCGCGGCGTCGAGTACAGGCACGAGCCTTTGAACGAGGGGACGGAGCGGACGCGCGTGCGGCTCGTCCCGCTCGAACTCATCCCCCCGATGATCGCCTCGGGCCAGATAGACCACGCGCTCGTCGTGGTAGCATTCTACTGGCTGGCGCTCGTCGGCGGGGCTTACGTCGAAGGGGGCGGCGGGGCCTGAGCGTGGACTACTCGGTGCTCATCATCGACATGGCGCGCTACGACGCCGAAAGCGAGTCGAGGGTCGGCGGCTTCCGGAGCTTCGAGGAGGCGAAGGCTTACGCGCGCGATTTCGTGCGCCGCTCGGTCGAAGACCTCCGAGCGCCCGGCCAGTCGGCCGAAGAGTTGCACCGGCTCTGGCACGTCTTCGGCGAGGACGCCGTGGTCGTCGGGGGCGAGGAGCGCTACGCGGGCTCGCACGACCTCGGCGACTTCATACGGCACCCCGGCGGGGTTTAGCGGGCGCCGTGACTTCCGACAAAGGTTTATGCGAATCAAACTTCTGAGGCTCGCGCACGCGCGCTCGGGCGACAAGGGCGACACGGCGAACGTCGGCTTAATCGCCCTGCGCGAAGAGTTCTACGCGGTGCTCGCCCGCGAGGTGACGGCCGCGCGCGTCAAGCAGCACTTCGGCGCGATGGTGAGGGGCGACGTGGAGCGCTTCGAGCTGCCGAACCTCGGCGCGCTCAACTTCCTGCTGCACGAGTCGCTCGGCGGCGGCGGCACGCTCTCGCTGATGACCGACGCGCAGGGCAAGACCTTCTCGACCGCGCTCCTGCGCATGGAGATAGACGTGCCCGACGACGAGGCGCGCGCTCTGGAACTGACTTAAACCGGCCCGGACGGCATGCGAGACGACCCGCGCTTGGCGCTACAGGTTCGCGTCAGCAAGATGCTGGGGTACGGGTTCGCGTTCTCCGTCGTCTGGGCCGGCGTCGTCGGCTCGCTGCTCTCTTTGATAATCGGGCTGCGTGCGCGGGGCCTCATCAGGAAGTCGGGCGGCGCAGTTTCGGGAATCTGGTTGGCGTGGTGGTGCATCGGCGCCGGGGCGTTCGGCCTCGTGACCGTCACGCCCTACGTGATCTGGCTTATGCTGACTTCAAAGCGATGAACGAACAACCCACAGGCCGCGACCCGGAAATCCGCCACGGCTACGCGCAGGTCGGCGACGTGCGGCTGCACTACGCAGAGTGCGGCGGGGGCGAGCGCCTCGTCGTGCTGCTCCACGGCTTCCCAGAGTGCTGGTACTCGTGGCGTAAGCAGATGCCCGTCCTCGGCCGCCGCTACCGCGTCGTCGCGCCCGACATGCGCGGCTACAACCTGAGCGACAAGCCCGAGCGCGTCGAGGACTACCGCATGAGCCGCCTGGTGGACGACGTGACCGGGCTCATACGCCACTTCGGCGCGCGCGAGGCGGCCGTGGTCGGCCACGACTGGGGCGGGGCGGTGGCGTGGGCCGTCGCGCAGCACTACCCGGACTACGTCTGGAAGCTCGCCTCGCTCCAGGTGCCGCCGCCCGCCGTCTGGGCGCGGAACATGACGTTCCAACAACTCCTGCGGAGCTGGTACATGCTCTTCTTCCAGCTCCCCGCCGTCCCCGAGTGGTGGATTCGGCGCGGCGACTTCGCGGGGCTCCCGGAGGTGTTCCGCACCACCTCGCGCCCCGGCACCTTCTCCGACGAGGACATAGAGGTCTACAAGTCGGCGCTGCGCGAGCCGGGCGCGCTGACCGCGGCCGTCAACTACTACCGCGCCAACCTCTTCAGCCTCTTCGGCCGCCGCCTGGGCGACAGGGAGATTCGCAGGCACGAGCGCGTGCGCGTCCCCACGCTCTTCGTCTACGGGGAGCGCGACTTCGCCATCCTGCCCGAGACGGTCAAGGGCGTCGCGGACTACGTGGACGCGCCCTACACGGAGCTGCGCCTCGGCCGCAGCAACCACTGGGTGCAGCAGGAGTCGCCCGCGGAGGTCAACGCCGCGCTGCTGAGCTTTTTGGAGGAGTAGGCAGTTGGCAGTTTGCGGCAGGCTTCGCCTGAAGGCTCTTCTACTGTCTACTGCCTACCGTCTACTTGAGTCCTATGGAGAACAGCGCAGTCCTTTACGCCGTCGAGGGCCACGTCGCACTCGTCACGCTCAACCGGCCCGAGAAGCGCAACGCGCTCAACGACGAGTTGATCGCCGGCCTCAAAGGCGCGCTCCGCGACGCCGACGGGCGCGAGGAGGTGCGCGCCGTGCTCATCACGGGCGCGGGCGCGGACTTCTGCTCGGGCGCAGACCTCTCCGCGCTCAGGAAAATCTCCGAGGGCTCGGTCAGTGACAACCTCGAAGACGCGCGCTCACTGATGGAGCTGTACTCGCTCGTGAGGCGCGTGCGCGTCCCCGTCGTCGCGGCGGTGCGCGGGCGTGCGCTGGCCGGCGGCTGCGGGCTGGCGACCGCCTGCGACATCGTTTTGGCCGCGGCGTCGGCGCGCTTCGGCTACCCGGAGGTGAAGATCGGCTTCGTGCCCGCGATGGTGATGGCCATCTTGCGCCGCAACGTGTCGGAGAAGCGCGCCTTCGAGCTGGTCGCGCGCGGCGGGGAGATTTCCGCCGCCGAGGCCGAGCGCGTCGGACTCGTCAACCACGTCTACGAGGACGCGGAGTTCGAGTCGAACGTCGAGCGCTACGTGGCGGACTTCGAGCGCGTCAGCCGCACGGCCGCCGCGCTCACCAAGCGCCTCCTCTACCAGATGGACGGCCTCACCTTCGACGCCGCACTCCAGACCGGCGCCGACCTCAACACCATCGCGCGCATGACCGAAGACTGCCGCGCAGGCGTCGCCCGCTTCCTCTCAAGGACGAAATGAAGCCTCTTTAAGTCGGCCTCCCTGAAAATCACAGGTCGGAACCGCCCGCGGTAGCGGGTGGAGCGTTCTTAATAGGCGCAGCGCCGTGTCGCACCGGACCGCCCGCTACCGCGGGCGGTTCCGACCGCCATTGTGGCGGGAGGCGAGTTCGATGGCGCAGGCGAGGGCGTCGGGGTGTATTCGAGAGATGAGGCCGAACTCAAGGGCCTCGTCGGCCGTGAGGCGGCGGGCGGTGGTGAACATCTCCAGCGCGCGGGCCGCGCCGATCAATTTCGGCAGACGCTGCGTGCCGCCCCAGCCTGTGATGATGCCGAGGCGCGCGCCGGGGTGCGCGAAGACCGCGGCGGGCGAGGCGACGCGGACGCGGCAGGCGAGCGCGAGGTCGAGCCCCCCGCCCATGCAGAAGCCGTTGACGGCGGCGACGGTGAGCCGGCGCGCGTCCGAGATTTTACGGAAGAGCCGCTGCCCGCGCTCTGCGAACCGGCGTGCGGAGTCGGGCGTGAGCGCTTGCAGCTCGCGTATGTCCGCGCCGGAGGCGAAGGCGTCGGCCGCGCCCGTGAAGATGACGGAAGTAATGTCGTCTTTAGCGTCGAGGTCGGAGAAGGCGCGGTCGAGGTGTGAGAGTGTTTCGACGGAGAGTGAGTTCCGCTGCGCGGGACGGTTGACGCGTATGACGGCGAGCGCGCCGCGCTCCTCGACGACGACCGGCGGCGGGCCGCCCTCGCCGCTTCCGCCGCCGCCGCTCATGCGCGCTGGCCGACGCTCTCGCGCAGGAACTTGACGATGTCCTCGGTCGAAGTGCCGGGGAGGAAGACGGCCGACACGCCCTGCTCCTTCAGGCGCGGGATGTCCTCCTGCGGGATGATGCCGCCGACGATGACGAGGCAGTCGTCCATCCCGCGCTCGCGCAAAAGCTCGACGATGCGCGGGCAGAGCGTGTTGTGCGCGCCCGAAAGGATGGAGACGCCGACGGCGTCCACGTCCTCCTGCAAGGCCGCGGCCGCGATCATCTCGGGCGTCTGCCTGAGTCCCGTGTAGATGACCTCCATCCCGGCGTCCCGCAGGGCGCGCGCGATGACCTTCGCCCCGCGGTCGTGACCGTCGAGCCCCGGCTTCGCCACGAGGACGCGAATCTTTCTCTCAGACATAATATAAGCGTCGGTCAAGTTACCCGCGTATCATCGCTTGAGCGTATAGCCACGGGGCAAAAGCAGAGTCAGGCATTGAGACGGATACCCCGCCCTGCGGACGCCAGCCGGCCTGTACAGCGTCGTTCACCAGGCGAACCAGTTCCTGGATTGATTCGGCGTAAACGACTGTGTATTCCATAGGCCCCTAAAACGCGGGCTCTTCGTAGAGGCCGTAAACGTCGCGCAGCGCGTCGCAGATTTCGCCGAGCGTGGCGTAGGCGCGCACGGCGTCGATGGTCGCCGGCATCGTGTTGTCGCCGTCGCGCGCGGCCCGCTTCAGCTTCTCCAGCGCGTTGGCGACCGAGCCATCGTCCCTGCGGGATTTGGCGCGTTCGAGGCGCTCGACCTGTCGGTCGCGCACACCCTCGGCGATGACGAGGGTGGGGACTTCCGTCTGCTCGCCTTCCATCGAATATTTGTTGACGCCGACGATGGTCTGGTCGCCGCGCTCGACGGCCTTCTGGTACTGGTAGGCCGACTCCTGAATCTCGCGCTGCGGGAAGCCCTTCTCGATGGCCTCGACCATGCCGCCCATCGAGTCGATCTTCTGGAAGTAGTCGAGCGCGCCGTCCTCCATCTTCTTCGTCAGACTCTCGACGAAGTAGGAGCCGCCGAGCGGGTCTACGGTGTTCGCCACGCCCGTCTCCTCGGCGATGATCTGCTGCGTGCGCAGCGCGATGAGCGCCGCGCGGTCGGTCGGCAGCGCCAGCGCCTCGTCGTAGGCGTCCGTGTGCAGACTTTGCGTCCCGCCGAGCACGCCGGCGAGCGCCTGGATGGCGACGCGGACGATGTTGTTCAAAGGCTGCTGCACGGTGAGCGAGACGCCAGCCGTCTGCGTGTGGAAGCGCAGTTGCAGCGTGCGCTCGCTCTTCGCGCCGAAGCGCTCGCGCATGACGCGCGCCCAGATGCGGCGGGCGGCGCGGTACTTGGCGACCTCCTCGAAGAAGTCGTTGTGCGCGTTGAAGAAGAAGGAGATGCGCGGGACGAACTCGTCCACGTCGAGCCCGGCCTCCACGCCCCACTGCACGTACTCGACGCCGTCGCGCAGCGTGAAGGCCAGCTCTTGCAGCGCGGTCGCGCCCGCCTCGCGGATGTGGTAGCCGCTCACGGAAATCGGGTTGTACTTCGGGACGTGGCGCGCGCAGAAGTCGAAGGTGTCGACGACGAGCTTCATCGCCGGGCGGATGGGGTAAATCCACTCCTTCTGGGCGATGTACTCCTTCAGGATGTCGTTCTGGAGCGTGCCCGAAATCTTGCGGAAGTCGGCGCCCTGCTTCTCGGCCACGACCAGATACATCGCCAGCAGCACCGACGCCGGCGCGTTGATGGTCTGCGAGACCGTCACCTCTTCGAGCGGGATGCCGTCGAAGAGCACCTCCATGTCGGCGAGGCTTGAGACGGCGACGCCGCACTTGCCGACCTCGCCCTCCGAGAGCGGCGAGTCGGCGTCGTAGCCCATCAAGGTCGGAAGGTCGTAGGCGACGGAGAGGCCGGTCTGCCCGTGGGCCAGCAGATACTTGAAGCGCGCGTTCGTCTCCTCGGGCGTGCCGAAGCCGGCGAACTGGCGCATCGTCCAGAGCTTGCCGCGGTAGCCCGTCGGGTGTATGCCGCGCGTGTAGGGGAACTCGCCGGGGAAGGCTGTGTCGCGCTCGAAGTCAACGTCCGCCACGTCGGCGGGCGTGTAGAGTCGCCCGACCTCGTCGAGCGAGACGGTCTCGAAGCGCTTCTTCCTCTCCGGCCGCTTCCTGAGAACCGGCTCCAGAGTCTCCTGCTCCCAGCGCTCGACCGACGCCTCCGCGGGCGAGTTGATCTCTTTCGTCTCGGGCATAAGTTCCGCCTTCGTTACAGTCCCGTGCGCCCGCGTGCCGCGGCGCCGAAAACCCTGAAATGTTTATGAAATAAGCAAGAAAACGATATTAGTTGACCCCCCGGAGAGTGTCAACCACGTCGCCACGGCCGCGCGGCCGTGGCAAAAAAAGGCGGCGCGGCCGTCGCCGTAGCGTGCGGCCGCGCCGTGCGGGTAGGGTCTGGCGGCGGTAAAGGAGCGGGTCGGCTCAGGCGGGCGTCAGGAAAGCATGATTGCGCACACCCGCCGCGGAAAAATCGGGCGATTAATTGAGCGGCACGACCACCTCGTTGGCGCGCACCATGTTAAGGCGCTGACGCGCCGCGGCCTCCTTCGCGCGCGGGTCCCGGCGCAAACGCTCCACGTCGCGCCGCAGCGCTTCGTTCCTGTCGCGGATGCCCTGGACTTCCGCCTCCATCTGCGAGTATTTCTGCTCGGCCGCGCCCCTCGCCGCGTGCGTCCGCATCGTCACCGTGACGCAGACGGCGAAAGTGGCCAGCATCAACATGCTGAAGACGACCCACGAGGGGAGCGCAAAATCACGGCGGCGCGTGTCGGCGCGTGCGCCGGCGACGCCCGCGAATGTTTCTGCCGCGGGGGAGGGACGCGAGATTGCGCGCGCCACGGGGCGCTGCGCGTCGAGACGGGGGTCGTTCCAGAAAGGGTTGGCGGACATATACTTAGCGTTACCTCCGGGGTCTTTTTCGGGTCAGCGCTCGGGCACGAGCCATTTCAGTCTGAACGGCGGCGCGGGCTGTCTGTCTGTGTGTACTAGC
>DASVWB010000041.1:0-6205 GCA_036389815.1 Pyrinomonadaceae bacterium
CCGCGAGCCGCGCTTCAGCGTCCACCCCTCCTCGGCGGCGAGCTTCCGCCTGTAACTCTCTACAACCTTTTTCGACATACTCCGGCCAAAACTGAAGACGGCAAGACTGAGTTTGATGCTTCAGGCTTGCCGCCAGTTTACCGTGTTTCGGAAGTTAGGGCTACTGCCGGACGCTTTCGAGGAACGCCTTGAGCTTGCGCGAGCGGGAGGGGTGGCGGAGTTTGCGTAGGGCTTTGGCCTCGATCTGGCGGATGCGCTCGCGTGTGACGGCGAAGTGCTGGCCGACCTCTTCGAGCGTGTGCTCGCTTCCGTTCGGGCCGAGGCCGAAGCGCATCTTGATGACCTTCTCCTCGCGCGGGGTGAGCGTGGCGAGGACTTCGTCGGTTATCTCGCGCAGGTTCGAGGCGACGACGGCGTCCGCGGGGTTGAGGATGGAGCGGTCCTCGATGAAGTCGCCGAGGTGCGAGTCCTCCTCCTCCCCGATGGGCGTCTCCAGCGAGATGGGCTCCTGCGCGATCTTCAAGACCTTGCGCACCTTCGAGACGGGGATGTCCATCTTGCGCGCGATCTCTTCGCTCGTCGGCTCGCGGCCGAGTTCCTGCACAAGCGCGCGGCTGGTGCGGATGAGCTTGTTGATGGTCTCGATCATGTGGACGGGGATGCGGATCGTGCGCGCCTGGTCGGCAATCGCGCGGGTGATGGCCTGGCGAATCCACCAGGTGGCGTAGGTCGAGAACTTGTAGCCGCGCCGCCACTCGAACTTGTCCACCGCCTTCATCAGCCCGATGTTCCCCTCCTGAATCAAGTCCAGAAATTGGAGCCCGCGGTTCGTGTACTTCTTCGCTATCGAGACGACGAGCCGCAGGTTCGCCTCGATGAGTTCGCGCTTGGCCTGCGCGGTCTCTGTCTCGCCGGTGACGATTGACTGGAGCGAGCGCTTGATCTCGACGGGCGCCACCTTGTGCTCGTCCTCTATCTGCTGGAGCCGCCGGCGCGCGTTGGCGACGTGGCGCTTGAACTCCTTCTCCTCGTCGGGGCGGAGCTTCTTGCGCCCCAGCTTCTCCGTGTAGCCGGCGGCCTCGTTCTCGGCGACGCGAATCTCCTTGGCGACCTTGCGGATGGAGTTGATGAGGCGCTGGCGCGCGTACTCCGTCAGGTTGAGCTGGCGCATCTCCTGCGCGATCTCCAGGCGCATGCGCGCCACCTTGCGCTTGTGGCGCAGGAGCTTCTTCGACTTCTTCCCCTTCAGGAGCTTCCGCTCCGCCTGCAGCTTCTCCCACTCCTTGAGGCCGGCCTTGAATATCCGCCGGATGTTCTCGATGCCTTCGAGCGTCCAGCGCAGGTACTCGTCCGCCTTGTCCTCCTGCCCCGTCAGCTCGGCCTGCTCCGAGAAGGTGACGTAGTCGCGGATGTTGAGGCGGCCCGCCTCCAGCTCCTCGCCGACCTTGCACAGCTCCTTGACGGCGATGGGCGAGCGCGAGATGGCCTTCTGAGTCTTAATCTGCCCGCGCTCGATCCTCTTGGCGATGGAGACCTCGCCCTCGCGGGTGAGGAGCGGCACGATGCCCATCTCGCGCAGGTAGAGGCGGACGGGGTCGTTCGTCTTCTCAAGGACGCCGGCCGAGAGGTCGAGTTCCAGGTCCTCGTCCAGCTCGCCGTCAAGGTCTTCGGGGGAGGCGACCGAGACGGCCGAGACCTCGATGAGCCGCTCGTCGGAGTCGGTGACCGTGATGTTCGAGCCTTCGAGCTTCTGGAGCACGTCCTCGATGTCGTCGGGCGAGACGATGTTGTCGGGCAGCTCCCGGTTGAGGTCGTCGAAGGTGAGGAACTTCTTGTCGCCGCCGAGTTCGAGCAGGCGCTGCATCACGTCTTCCTGGTCTTTCTCTTCCATGCTCATCTTTCTCATCCGCCTCGGGGTTCGCTCGAAAGAGTATGAGTCGTGGCGGCCGGCTCGCCGCGCGGTCGGTCGGCTCAGGACGATGAGGGCGCGGGGCCGTTGACGCTGCCGGCGCTCGGCAGGAGCGCCGAGCGCCGGCGCTTCAACTCCAGGTCTTCCATGATGAGCGCGTCGCGCCGCGCCTCGTCGCCGGCGCGGTCGGCGGCCGCGATGTCGGCGGCCAGCTCCTTGATGCGCCGGTCGTAGGACATCAGCCGGAGCGTCATCAAACAGCTCTCGGCCTCGGCGAGGAAGGCGTCCGCGGCCTCGCCCTCGGCGCGCTCGGGCTCGTGCATCCACAGCTCGGGCAGGAGCGACCTGGCCGACTCGTCGGCGATTGACTCGCTCAGCGCGTCGAAGCTGACCCCGGCGCCCGCGGCCTCCGCGGCGCGGAGCGCGTCGAAGATGGCGGCCGTCGCGAGCGACTCGAAGTCGCTCTCGTGGACCCGCGGCAGGACGAAGCGGCGCAGCTCGGCGTCGTGCAGGAGCAGTTCGAGCAGGCGCCGCTCGGCGACCGTGGGGCCGCCCGCCGCGGCGCGGGCCATGCGTCTCCTCAGGTCGTCGGCCGGGGCGGCGGCCTTCGGGTCGCGCGCGCCCGCCGTCTTCCAGAGGTCGTGCCGGAGCGACGGGTCTTCGACGCGCAGGGAGTCCATCGCCATGTCAAAGTACTCGCGCTTCTGGATGGGGTTGCGCACGGCGCGGACGAAGGGGAGAACCTCTTCGACGGCCTCGGCCTTCTGCGCGGGGTTGCGAAGCGAGCGCTCGCGCGTGGCCTGTTCGAGTACGAACTGCATGTGCGGGACGGCCTGGCCGCGGCGCCGGTTGTACTCCTCCGCGCCGCGGGCGCGGACGAACTCGTCGGGGTCGGCTCCTTCCGGGAGGACGAGGACCTTGACCTCGAAGTCTTCGGGGAGCAAAACCTCGATGGCCCGCTTCGCTGCGTTGATTCCGGCGCGGTCACCATCATAATTGACGACCACTTTGCGCGCAAACCTGTTGAGGAGCTTCGCCTGCTCGGCCGTCAGCGCCGTCCCCAGGCTCGCCACGAGGTTGCGCACGCCGTGCTGGAAGGGGACTATCAGGTCCAGATAACCTTCGACGAGGATGGCGAACTTCTTGCGCCTGATCTCGTCGCGCGTGACGTTGAGGCCGAAGAGGTGGCGCCCCTTCGTGTAGGCGGCCGTCTCGGGCGAGTTGAGGTACTTCGGCTCGTCGCCCGGCCGCATGGCGCGCGCGCCGAAGGCGACGGCGCGCCCCTGCGCGTCCACGACGGGGAAGATGAGCCGGCCGCGGAAGCGGTCGTAGTACCCGCCCTGCTCCTTCTTCACCACCAGCCCGCTCCGCTCGATCTGCCCGACGCTCGCGCCCTTGCCCTTAAGGTAATTCCCGAGCGCGTCCCAACTGTTCGGCGCGTAGCCGAGGCGGAAGGTCTTGACCGTCTCCTGCTCGAGCCCGCGCCCCTCGACGTACTCGCGCGCGGCGCGCGCCTCGGCGCCGTCTTCCGCCAGGTGTTGCTCCCAGAATTCGAGCGCCCACCCGTTGAGCTGGACGACCTCGTCGGCCTCCTTGCGCTTGGCCTCGAACCGCTTGTCGTCCACCAGGTCGGGGAGCGGCACGCCCGCCTTCTCCGCCACCACCTTCACCGCCTCGGGGAACGACAGCCCCTCCAACTCCATCACGAAGTTGAAGACCGACCCCCCCTTCGAACAGCCGAAGCAGTAGAAGATGTTCTTCGACGGGTTGACGGAGAAGGAGGGCGTCTTCTCCTGGTGGAAGGGGCAGCAGGCCATCCAGTTCGCGCCCTTCTTCTTGAGCGTGACGTAGTCGCCGACCACGCGGACGATGTCCGCCTGCCGCCGTAGGTCGTCGATGAATGTCTGCGGGTAAAGCATCTCCTCGGGAGATTCAAGCGCAAAGGGCGGGCGCGTGGCAAGGGCGCGCGGGGCGTCTTCCGGGTCTCAACCTATCTGCGCGAAGAAGCGTTTTAATTTCTCCGCGTCGAGCCGCCCCGACGTGCGCACGCCGCTGCACACGTCGAGGCCGAAGGGGCGGACCTCCTCGACCGCCGCGGCGACGTTCTCGGGTTTCAGACCCCCCGCGAGGAAGACGGGGACGGGCGCGGCCTCCGCCACGCGGCGGCTCACGCGCCAGTCGTGCGTGCGCCCCGTGCCGCCCAGCTCCTTGACGGCGAGGCTCTGGTCGCCCGAGTCGAGCAGCAGGGCGTCCACGTGCGGCGCGGCCGCCATCGCCTCCCCGAAAGACTCCTCGCCCGCGACGTGTACGACCTGCACGAGCGAGACGCCGGGCAGCGCCGCGCGCAGCTCCGTGTAGACCCCGGCGGGGACGCGGTCACAGAGCTGCAAGGTGTTCGTGCGGCAGCGCCGCTGCTGCGCGATGATCGCCGCCGCCTCCTGCTCGCACGTCAGCAGGAAGGTGGCGACGCCGGGCGGCACGCGCGCGGCTATCTCGGCTATCAGCGCCTCCTTGATGACGCCCGGCCCGCTCGGCATCCGCGACACGAGCCCCACCGCCGACGCCCCGCACTCGACGGCAAGAAGCATCTCCTCGACGCTCGTGATGCAGCAGACCTTCACGCGCGGCCGCGCCCGTATAAAAGCCTTCATGCCGTTCACTGCTTCAGCTCGACGAGCGTGGCGCCGGCGCCGCCCTGGTTCTCGGGGGCGAGGTCGAAGCGCTCGACGTGCGGGTGGTGGCGGAGGAGGTCTGCGACGGCGCGGCGCAGGGCGCCGGTGCCGTGGCCGTGGATGATGCGGACGTGCGAGTGGCCGTGGAGGAACGCCTCGTCGAGGAAGCGGTCTACCTCGTCGCGCGCGTCGTCGGTGGTGCGGCCGATGAGGTTGATTTCGGCGTCCGCGGACTCGCGCCCGCCGCGGAGTTTGACCTCGGTGCCGCGCTCCTGCATGCGGCGCAGGCGCCCGGCGAGCGTGTCGTCCTCCTTCGACTTCCGCGGCTGCGCCTTGACGAGTTCGAGGTTCGAGACCTTCTCGCGGAAGCGGAGGTTCCGGACGCGCACCTCGGCCTCGCCGTCGCTGACGCGCTCGACCGTGCCGGTCATGCCGAGCGTGGTCAGTCGCACCTCGTCGCCGGCCGCTATCTCGCGCGGCGGGTCGGTTGGCGCAGGCTCCGCCGCCGGGGCGTCGTCCTCGCGCGCGCCCTTGACGACGCGGACGCCGCCGGGCTCGGCGCCGCGCGGCGGCTGCGAGGGCGTGCGCGCGGCGGCGCGCGCCTTCTGCGCCTCGCGGCGGAGTTCGGCGGCGCGGCGCTCGGCCTCGCGCTCGACGCGGACGCGCTGCGCGCGGTCTTCGATCTTGGAATACAGCTCGCGCGCCTGGCGCTCGAAGTCCGCGACGGCGCGCTCAAGCTGCCGCGCGAACTCGGCCTGCCGCTCGCGCTCGCGGCGCTGCGATTCCGCGTCGAGCGAGTCGTAGCGCTCGGCGACGGCGCGCCGCTCCTCTTCGAGCGCGCGGCGCAGCGCCTCGGCCTCCTCTGCCTCGCGCTGGATGCGGCGCAGGTATCGGTCGGCCGCGAGCGTGCGCTCGTCCACGCGCGAGCGCGCCGCCTCGATGATTGCGTCGGGCAGCCGGAACCGCCGCGCTATTTCGAGCCCCGCGGAGGAGCCGGCGACGCCGACGAGCAGCCGGTAGGTCGGCTCCAACGTGCGCTCGTCGAACTCGACCGACGCGTTCTGCACGCCCTCCTCGTTCGAGGCGTACATCTTGAGCCCCGAGTAGTGCGTCGTCGCGACGACGTGCGCGCCGCAGCGCCGACGGAAATGATCGACGACGGCGACGCCGAGCGCCGAGCCTTCCTCCGGGTCGGTGCCCGTGCCGACCTCGTCCAGGAGGACGAGCGCGGGCGCGCGGCACTCCTCGACCATGCGGCGGATGTTCGAGACGTGCGAGGTGAAGGTCGAGAGGTTCGCGGCGAGCGACTGGCGGTCGCCGACGTCCGCGAGCACGGAGGCGTAGAGGGGCACGCGCGCCCGGAGGGCCGGCACGTGCAGGCCCGAGAGCGCCATCAGTGAGAGCAGCCCCGCGGTCTTGAGCACGACGGTCTTGCCGCCCGCGTTCGCGCCGGAGATGACCATGACGGGCTGCGCCGGGTCGAGCCGCAGGGAGACGGGCACGACTTCGAGCCCCTGCCCGCGCAGGTTCTCTTCGAGCAGCGGGTGGCGCGCCTCGACGAGCTCCAGCGTGCGGCCGTCGGTGATCTCCGGCTCGACGCAGGCGAGGCGGTCGGAGAGGGAGG
>DASVWB010000042.1:0-45169 GCA_036389815.1 Pyrinomonadaceae bacterium
GACGCCCGCGATGGGGTTCGGGAAGGGGATGTCGGAGAGGTAGAGCGCGAGCGAGGCGCCCGTGATGGCGAGTACGTCCGGGTCGTTCTCGTCGTCGGCCGAGATGACCGAGGCGATGACCTGCGTCTCGTTGCGGTAGCCCTCGGAGAAGAGCGGGCGGCAGGGGCGGTCGATCATGCGGGCAGTCAGGACCTCCTTCTCGCCCGGGCGCCCCTCGCGCCGGAAGTAGTTGCCGGGGATGCGGCCGGCCGCGTAGTTGTGCTCGCGGTACTCGACCGTGAGCGGGAAGAAGTCTATGCCCTCGCGGGGGCTTGAGGCGCCGACGGCCGCGACGAGTACCATCGTGTCGCCGTAGCGGACGATGACGGAGCCGTGCGCCTGCTTGGCGACGCGGCCGACCTCGACGGAGAGTTCGCGCTCGCCCAGTTTGATCTTCTCTCTCAGTAATTTCTTGGCTGCCATTTTATCTCGTCTCCTTCGGGCGGGCCGCGCGCCTGGCAGCGGCGGCCTTTAGGGATTCGCGCGGCGTCTCATCCGCCGCGCGTCATCGCCCGGAAATGTTCGTTTCGGGCCGGCCGGGCGTCCCCGCTACGTGAGGCGGGCACGCTGCCGGCGGTCGGAAAAGAAAAAGCGGCACCCTGCTCCAACCGTGAAGCCGGTGCCGCCTTTTGCTCGTCTGCTAGAGGCCGCTTCCCCTCGTCCGCGCGCGAAAGTTTCTGCCGTCACGTTCGGCCACTCCCGCCCGCCTGTCACTGGACGCGGGGCGATGTTAAAGAGGCTTTCGTCCTCGTACACTTAACCCTGTGCGAACCCGCGGCGTCGCGCCCGGGCGCTGCGAGCTACCGGTTAGCGGCGCAGGCCGAGCTTGCCGATGAGTTCGTGGTACCCCTCGATGTCTCTACGCTTGAGGTAGTCGAGCAGGCTCCTGCGCTGCGAGACCATCTTGAGCAGACCGCGCCGCGAGTGGTTGTCCTTCTTGTGCGTCTTGAAGTGCTCGGTCAGCTCGTTGATGCGCTGAGTGAGCAAAGCGACCTGCACCTGCGGCGAGCCGGTGTCGCCCTCGTGCGTCTTGTACTGGCTGATGATGCTTTCCTTGACCTCGGTTGCTAATGCCATGGCTGTTCGAGATGGCCCTCCCAATCCGCAGTAAGCCTGACCCTATCCTCAGGCAACCGCTAGAGTTAATTTACTGACCCAAAGAATTTAACACGCCCCCCGGAGACTGTCCAGCCGACCCGCCCCGGCCCGGGACTCCCCGCGCGCCCCGCCGCTATGGGCCGAACCGCCCGGCCGCGAAGGCCGCGGGCGGGGCACAAGGCGCGCGAAAGGGTGTGCCGGGGCGGGCTTGTCTGCTACCATGCGGCACGATTTCCGAACGACGCAGAGACGGGGAGAGTTTATGGACGCGAGCGAGGAGAAGGTGGAGGAGAGGGCGCGCATCGTGGTCGTGGGCGGCGGGTTCGGGGGGCTGTTCACGGCGCTCGGGCTCAGCCGGGCGGGCGACGTGACGCTCGTCTCAGCCGACGACCACTTCCTGCACACGCCGCTGCTCTACGAGTACCTGAGCGGCGAGGTCGAGGCGTGGCACATCGCGCCGCACTACGGCGAGTTGTTCGGCGAGAACAAGGTTCACTTCGTCCACGGCGCCGTCACGGACGTGGATTTCGACCGCAGGGAGGTCTCCGTGGCCGGCCGCGTCCGCCGGCTCGCATACGACTACCTCGTCCTCGCCGTCGGCGGCGTCACGAACTTCTGGGGCGTCGCGGGGGCCGAACAGCACACACTCCCCTTCCGCAAAATCCGCCACGCCGACGACCTGCGCGCGCGGATGATAGACGCGCTCGACCGCATCCCGCCCGACGCCGCGCCGCAGGACGCGCGCCGCGCCGCGACCTTCGTCGTCGTCGGCGGCGGCGCCTCGGGCGTCGAACTCTCGACGAAGATGTCGGACCTTCTGCGCGACGCCTTCCGGCGGCGGGGCCTGCGCGGCGAGCCGCGCGTCGTCCTCGTCGAGATGGGCGCGCACGTGCTGCCCGGCATGGACGCGGAGATTCGCGCCGTGGTCGAGGGCGTCCTCGAAGAGAAGCGCGTCGAAATCTTCTCGGAGACGAAGGTCGTCGAGGTGCAGCGCCGCGCGGTCGTCTTAGAGCACGCGGGCGAGCGCGAGACCGTCCCGGCGTCGGGCGTCGTCTGGACGGCGGGCGTGCGGGTCAACCCCCTGGTCGAGCGCCTCGGGGTGGAGAAGACGAAGAACGGGCTGGTCGTCGTCGAGCCGACCTTGCAGGTGCACGGCCGGCCCGAGGTCTTCGCGATGGGCGACATGGCGTACTTACCCCACGTCGTGCCGAGCCTCGCGGGGACGGCGCAGCTCGCCTTCCAGCAGTCGAAGCTCGTCGCGCGCAACGTGCAGGAGTTGATAGACGGCGGCGTGCCCGCGGCCGGGCATTTCGAGGAACTGGGCGAGGCCGTCAGCCTCGGCACGGACGACGCGGCCGTGCTGACGGCAGGCCGCGTCGTCACGGGCGAGATAGCGCGGCAGGCGCGCTTCGCGCTCTACACCTCGCGGCTGCCGACCTGGCACCACCGCCTGCGCGTCGGCGCGGCGTGGTTCTTCGGCGGCAAGGCGCCGCGCCCGCTCGGGCTCTCGGGCGACATCATCAGGGGGTGAGCGTGGGCGCGAAGGGGGACGGGGCGGGAGGGTTCGTCGGGGTCATCTCCGACACGCACGGCCTCGTCCGGCCGGAGGCGTTGGCGGCGCTCGCAGGCTCCGAGTTGATAATCCACGCGGGCGACGTGGGCGGCCCCGAAGTGCTCGAAGAGCTGGCGAGAGTCGCGCCGGTCTTGGCCGTGCGCGGCAACAACGACCGCGGCGACTGGGCCGAACGGCTCCCCGAGTACGAGGCGGTCGAAGTCAACAAGACCTTCGTCTACGTCCTGCACGACCTCAAGGAGTTGGACATCGCGCCCGCGGCCGCGGGCTTCCGCGTCGTCGTCAGCGGCCACTCGCACAAGCCGCTGATAGAAGAGCGCCGCGGCGTGCTCTACCTCAACCCGGGCAGCGCCGGCCCCCGCCGCTTCAAACTCCCCGTCACCGTCGCCCGCATGAAGGTTAACGGCGCGGGCGCGAGCGCCGAGATAATCAACCTCTTGTGAGTTGCTAGTTGCTGGAGGCCGGGGGCTGGAGGCTGGAGGTTAGGGGCTAGTTGAAGTTCAAGTTCTCCAACTAGCCTCTAGCCTCTAGATTGTCGCGGCCTCGCAGGAGTCGAGCGCGGGGGCTTCCTCTTCGGGCTCGGGGCCGCCTTCGCCGAGGTAGGGGCGGCCGGCGGCGACCGTCTCGAAGTATTCGCCGATGCGGTCTAAGACCTCTCCGACGGAGTGCGAGTGGTAGATGACCTGGCGGAAGCGCGCGCCGCCGTGCAGCCCCTTCGTGAACTGCCCGGCCAACTGCTTCATCCGGCCGACGGCGGCGAACTCGGGCATGTCCGCGCGCAGCAGGTCGAAGTATTCGATGAGCACTTCGCGCTTGTCTTCGAGCGTCGGCTCGAAGGGCTCGCGGCCGGCGAGCGCGTCCTCGATCTGTCTAAAAATCCACGGGTTCGCCATCGCGCCGCGGCCGATGAGGATGCCGTCACAGTTCGTCTCGCGCCAGCGCTTGAACGCGCCCTCGATGGTCGTCACGTCGCCGCTGCCGGAGACGGGGACGCTCACGGCCTCCTTCACCTGCCGCACCAAATCCCAGTCGGCCCAGCCCTTGTAAGCCTGCTCCTTCGTCCGCCCGTGGAGCGCGACGTGCTCCGCGCCGCACGCCTCGGCCAGCCGCGCCACCTCGACGGCGTTGCGCGTGTGGTCGTAGAAGCCCGCGCGAATCTTGACGGTGAGCGGGATGGTGATGACCTTCTTGATCTCCTTGAGGATCGTCTCCAGCCGCGGCAGGTCTCTCAGGAGTCCGGAGCCGCCGCCGTGCTTGACGACCTTCGGCGCGGGGCAGCCGCAGTTGACGTCGAGTATGTCGGCGCCGACCTCCTCGGCCATCTCGGCGGCCATCGCCATGCGCGCGGGCTGGCCGCCGAAGATCTGCACGGCGAACGGCCGCTCGTAATCGTGGAAGCGCATCTGCCTTCGGGACTTCGGGTTGTTGCGCGTCAGCCCCTCGACCGAGATGAACTCCGACACCGTGAGGCCGATGCCGCCGCGCCGCTTCAGCAGCGCGCGGAAAGGCACGTCCGTCACCCCCGCCATCGGCGACAGCACGAGCGGCGGTGAGATTTCCACGTCCCGAATCTTGAAAGGCTTCGTCATCCGGCAGTCACACTACTTTCCCGGCTTCTTTTCTCTCTCTTTGCGAATGGTCCCGAGCCGCTTGTCGCTCCGCGTGTCTCTCCCGCTGTCGTTTCGGATGGTGCCCGGCGGGAGGCCGTGCTCCTTCTCGAACGAGCCGACCGTCTGGTCGCCCCGGGCCTTCCGGGTCTTGCGCGGAGCGCCCTTTTTACTCGCCATACCCGAACCTCCCCTCACCCTTACCTCGGACTTACTTCCAAAGCTCGACGCCCGTGGCGAGGAAGGTCAGCTCGTCGGCCGTGCCGTCGGGGTTGGTCTTTATCCTGGCGCCGTCCTCCTTGACGAGGTGCTCGACCTGTTCTTTGCTCAGGGTCTTGACCTTGAGCGTCCCGTCGGCGCGGAACTTCATCTCGGCGGTGTCCTTCGGCACGCTGAACTTGTGGTCGAAGGTGACGCGGATGCTGCCGTCGCCCTCCTTCGGGCCGATCTCGACCCAGCAGCCCTCCGCCTGGCAGACGCGGCGGACGACGCCTTGGATGACGCCCGTCACGCCGTCGTACTTCTTCGGCTCCTTCAGCGCGTCGGCGAAGTCGATGGCGCGCGCGTGCACGAGGCGCCCGCCGCGGTGGATGACGCCCGAGGCGTCCGGGCCCGCCTCGTCCTGCTTTTGCTGCCCGTGGTGTTGGCCGTGGTGCGCGTCCTGCGCGGGGGCGCCCGCGGCGCAGGCGCAGACGAGGAGGAGGGTGACGAAGAATGTTTTCATGGCGAAAATGCGCTATCCTTTCGCGGCAAAGACTGAGACCGAATCAGCCGGGTTTTCCGAACGCACGGATTATAGCAATGCGGCACAGGCTCATCCAGTGGGTCGGCATCGCGTGGACGCTCCTCTACGCCGCCCTCGTCGTCTGGCTCTACGCGGCCGCGCCGCAGAGCGTCGGCGAGGTGAGGACGCAGGCTTCCGTCGCCGCCGGCACATACGAGGTAGACCGCGCGCGCTTCGATGCCGGGCGCGACCTGTTCCTGCGCGAGCAGTACGCGGCCGCGCGCTCCGAGTGGGAGCGCGCCGACCCCGCGCGCCGTGACGCGCGCACGCAGTTCTACGTCGCATACTCCTTCTACCGGCAGGGCTGGGGGCGCGTCTACAACGACGACGCGCTCTTCCGCCAGGGGGTCGAGGCGGCCGAGAGCGCCCTCGCGCTCTCGGCCGACGCGCCGCTCTCGGTCGAAGACCCGGAGCTTAAAATCCACTCGGCCTCGGAGCTGCGCGCCGAGTTGCAGGCCGGGCTCGACCGCACGGCCGACGACCTCAACCCTTTGAAGGTCTTCCGCGAGAGGAAGTGACGACGGACACGCGAGCGACCAACCGCGCGCTGACGCGCTTCGTGCTGCTGCCGACGATGTTCCTGACGGCGGCGCTGCTCGGCGGCGTGCGCGTCGCGGCCGAGACGCACGCGCTCGTCTTCGCCCCGCCGCCGCTCGTGACGCTGGCGCTGGCCGTGCTCGCGCTCTCGCTCTTCGCGCGCGGCCGGCTGGTGGAGTTCGGCCGCTGGCTTTCGGCCGAAAGGGGGGCGGCCGAGAACGTCTCGCACGCGCTCACGCTCGGGGCGCTCTTCTTCGCGACGGCGCAGGCGTTCAACTCGGTGCTGCCCGAGGCGGGGCTGCCGCGCCTCGTCCTCTCCTCCTTCTTCCTGTGGACGCTCTGGCAGAACCAGTTCTCGCGCTTCGACGCGCGCCGCCTGCTGCGGAGCCTCGCGGCGCTCTTCGGCACGGCCTTCGTCGTCAAGCACGTCCTGCTCTCGTCGTTAGACGCGCCCGGCGGCGGCTGGCTCTGGCGGCTCGCCGCGTCCGCGCTCGAAGGCGTCACGCTCGGCGCGCTCGCCGGCCCGGCCTACGCGGGCGCGACCGGCTACGTCTCCTTCTTCGCGCTCGCGCTCTACGTCGGCGGCCTCGCGCTGCTGCCGCCCTCGCCCGCCGGCGAGACGTTCGAAGACGGGGGCCGCGCCGCCGAACTCGTCGAAGCACTCCGGCTGCTCCCCGACCGCGAGCGCGCACACGTCATCGGGGAGTTGAGGCGTGAGACGGAAGAGGAGGCGGGTCAGTACCGGCCGCGGTAGCGGGCGGGCCGTCGAGAAACGGCGGCGCCGCGTCGCGCACGCCTGAACGCCGCCGTGGCCGGACGGCAAAAGGGGCCGGGCTAAAAAGCCCCGGCCCCTTTTGCCGTCCCCCTTCGCTCAGGAAACTTACCAGTTGACGACGAGCGCCTGCTCGGCCTCCCACACGGGCACGTCCTCGCGTATCGAGACGCGCTGGAGGCGCGCCTTGTCCGTGAGCAGCCGGCCGGCGCCCTGCGCGACCGCCGCGAGCGGGTCGTCGGCCACGGCGACGTGGAGCCGCAGCTCCTTCTGCAACCTCTCGGCCATGCCGCCCAGCAGCGCGCCGCCGCCCGTCAGGATGAGCCCCGTCTGGTAGATGTCGGCCGTCACGTCGGGCTTCGAGTCCTCGATGGCGCGGCGCGCGCCGGCGACGATCTCCTGCACGACCGGCTCCAGCGCGTCGCGGACCTCCGCGGCCTCCAGCTCGACGACCTTCGCCAGCCCGTCGGTCAACTGCTTGCCGACGACCTCCATCCGCCCCTCGCACTCGCTCCCGACGTTCCCCAACTGCTTCTTGATGTTCTCGGCCGAGCGCTCGCCGATCTGCATCTCGTAGGTCGCCCGCACGTAGTCGCAGATGGCCTGATCCATCGCGTTGCCCGCCGCGGGCAGGGAATGCGAGGAGACGACCGCGCCCGAGGCGATGATGGCGACGTTGGTCGTCCCGCCGCCGATGTCGACGACGAGGTGCGCGCGCTCGTCGTCGTAGCGCAGGCCGGCGCCGAAGCCGGCGCACAGCCCCTCGTCCACGAGGTCGACGCGCGCGGCCTTGGCGTCGCGCGCCGCGTCGCGCACCGAGCGCTGTTCGAGCGTCGTCGAGGAGCCGGGCACGCCGATGACGACGTGGCTGCGGCGGTGGCCGCCGCCGTTGGCGCGGGCGATGAACGCCTTGAGCATCTTCTCGACCGCGTCGAAGTTCTCGATGGTGCCGCCGCGGACGGGGCGGAAGACCTCAACGTCCTTGGGCTCGCGGCCGAGCATCTTGTAGGCTTCGGCGCCGACCTCCAGCACCTCGCCCGTGTAGCGGTGGATGGCGACGGCCGAGGGCTCGTTGAGGACGACGCCGCGGCCGGGCGCGAAGATGAGCGTGTTGACCGTGCCGAGGTCAATCGCCAGGTCGTCCGTAAAGATACTGCTCAGGATATTCATATCTCCCCCACTTGTTCTGACTGCTTCGACTGTGGACATTCTTCGCCGAGGTCACCTGAGGTCGGGCAAGTCGCGTTCCACTTGAACAGAGTGGGATAAAGGCGGGTTTTCCAGAATCACCGCGCGCCCCGCCGTTTTATTTCCAGACGAACCCCCGCGCGGAATCTCGCCCGCGGGCGCGGAAGGCGAACGGAAATAAAACGATGGATTGAGTGATGGAGTCATCGGTCATCGATTCAACGAAGAAATGAAACAATGACCCGATGACTAGATCACTCAATCCTCATGCAGCCTGATGTCGCCGACGATTTCGTAGAGGGAGGAGGCGTCTGCGCGGGAGACCTGCTTGGTCTGCGGGAGTGTCCGGACGCGGACGGTGAGGGCGCGGTCGCGGCGGCGCACGGTTATCTCGTCGCCCTCGCGGACGGTGCGCGACGCGCGCGCCGGCGCCCCGCCGACCGAGACGGCGCCGGCCTCGCACAACTCCTGCGCCACCGTGCGTCGCAACACGATGCGGCTGGCCCGGAGGAAGAGGTCGAGACGCATGGTCGGTAAATGGCGGGTGGTAAATAGTGAATGGTGAACGGGAGTTTGACGCTCCCGTTCACCATTCACTATTTACCACCCGCCGTGCGGTTACTGCTTCTTGCCCTTGTCCTTCTTCTCGGGCGCGGGCTGGGCGGCGCCGTCGGCGGCGACCTCCTGCTTGTCGCGGGCTAAGAGCGGCTCGATGACGGCCTCGTAATTCTTGGCCGGCTTGATGTACGCCTCCTTGCGGAGCGTGAGCATGTACTTGTCGCGCTCCTTCTCGGCGCGCTCCTGCGTGATGACGCCGCGGACGTAGTTCTCCTTGAAGGAGTCGTCGCGCTCGTTGACGCGCAGCACCATGTAGCCCTCGTCGGTCTTGACGGGGTCGCTGACGCCGCCGGCCTTCAGGTTCTTGATGGCCTCGGCGATGGTGGGCGAAAGCTCCGAGAGGGGGAACAAGCGCGGCTTGCCGTCGGCCTCGGCCAGCACGCCCTTGAACTTCTTCGTCGGCTCGTGCTCGGAGTTCTTCTCGACCAGCTCCTCGAAGCTGGCGCCGGAGCGGGCGCGGGCGGCGAGGTCGGCGGCCTTGGCCTTGACCTCGGCCTCGGAGCGCCCGGCCAGGCTCAGGAAGATTTCCGAGAGGGTGACGCTGACGAACCTGTCGCGGTGCGCGGCGTGGTAGTCGCGCAGCTCCTTGTCGGTCAGCCCGAAGTAGATTTTCGCGTCCACCTCGCGCTGGAGCACGGCCTGGCGCATGAACTGGCGGCGCAGCGTCTCGCGCACGTCCGAGAGGCTGACGCCCTCGCGCTTCATCGCCTCTTCGAGCTGCTCGATGGAGTTGATGTCCGCGTTCTTGGCGACGCGCAGCACCTCGCGGTTGACCTCGGCCTCCACGTCCTCGGTCATGCGGGGCATGTCCTTGCCCTTCTGGACGAGCAGCGCCTCGTTGATGAGGTTGAGGATGATCTCGGGCTGGCGCTTCTGTATCTCGGCCTCGGCCTGCTCGGGCGTCATCCCGCGCTGCTTGGTGAGCACCTCGCGGAACTCGGCGTTCTCGCGCTTGAGCTGCGAGAGCATGATGACGTAGTTGTCCACCTGCGCGATGGGCTCGTCGAGCACGGTCGGCGGCGCCTCCTCCTGCGCGCGCGCGGGCGCCGAGGCGGCGGCCGCCAGCAGGAGCGCCGCGAAGGCGAGCGCGAGGCGCGCCGTCATGTTTCTGAATTGCACAGCTGTCACTCCTCTTGAATCCTTTTACGGTCGGGCGCGGGGCCCGCGGGATTAACCACAGAGACGCCTTTAAGAATTTGAAATTTCAAATGTGAGATTTGAAATTCTCAAGGCCGGGGCTCGATTCTTTCTCCACTCACTCGATACGGTCGGGGACTTCCGGGTCGGGCGAAGTCGCGTATTCTAACCCCCGGCGCGGATTTCGAGCAACACGCCGCGGGCGCGCTCGATGAGCGCGTCGGGGGCGGCCTCGACCCTGAGCACGCCGCCCGGGCTGAAGCTCGCGCCCTCGCCGCGGCCGACGAGCGCCAGCAGCTTCTCCGGCGAGACGCGCGCCCTCTCCGTCATCTTGAAGGCGAGCCCCGTCTGCGTGCGGTCGATGGCGACGACGCCGGTCTCCTCGGCCGCCCGTCTCAGGCGCGCGTAGTCGAACAGCCGCTCGACCGACTCCGGCGGCCGCCCGTAGCGGTCTTCCGTCTCGCGCCGTATCACGTCCAGGGCCTCGTCGTCCCGCGCCGAGGCGATGCGCTTGTAGGTGCGCAGCCGCTGCCCCATGTCGGAGACGTAGTCCTCCGGGATGGAGACGTCCACGCCGAGGTTGATCGAGACCGAGGTCTCGTCCTCGACCTGCTCGCCGCGCATCTCCGAGACGGTGCGCTCAAGCATCTGCGTGTAAAGATCGAAGCCGAGGGCGTCCATGTGCCCCGACTGCTCGCCGCCGAGGAGGTTCCCCGCCCCGCGCAGCTCCAAATCCAGCGCGGCCACCCGGAAGCCCGCCCCCAGGTCCGAGAACTCGCGGATGGCGGCGAGGCGGCGGCGCGCGATGGCGGTCAGCTCTGCTTCCGATGGGATTAGCAAATACGCGTACGCCCGGCGGTTCGAGCGCCCGACGCGCCCCCTGAGCTGGTAAAGCTGAGAGAGGCCGTAGTTGTCGGCACGGTTTATGATGATCGTGTTGGCGCGCGGGATGTCTATCCCGTTCTCGATAATCGTGGTGGCGACGAGCACGTCGGCCTTGAAGGCCACGAAGTCGAGCATCACCTGCTCCATCTCCTTCTCGTTCATCTGCCCGTGCGCCACCGTGACGCGCGCCTGCGGCACGAGCCGCTTGACGAGCGCGGCCACGGTGTCAATCGTCTCCACACGGTTGTGGATGAAGAAGACCTGCCCGCCGCGCCCGAGTTCGAGCTCGATGGCCGACTTGATGACGGACTCGGAGAACTGCACGACCTGCGTCTGGATGGCGAGGCGGTCGCGCGGCGGCGTCTCGATGACCGACATGTCGCGCAGGCCCATCAAAGACATGTTGAGCGTGCGCGGGATGGGCGTGGCCGAGAGCGTGAGCACGTCCACGCGCTTCTTCAACTGCTTGAGCCTCTCCTTGTGCGCGACGCCGAAGCGCTGCTCCTCGTCGACGACGACGAGGCCGAGGTCGCGGAAGGCCATGTCCTTGGAGAGCAGGCGGTGCGTGCCGATGATGATGTCGATGTCGCCCGACTCGACGCGCTTGACTATCTCCTTCTGCTCCTTCGGCGAGCGGAAGCGGGAGATCAGCTCGATGGTGACGGGGAAGGCGGCGAAGCGCGCGCGGAAGGTCTCGTAGTGCTGGTAGGCGAGCACCGTGGTCGGCGCGAGCACGGCCACCTGCTTCGAGTCCATGACGGCCTTGAAGGCGGCGCGCATGGCGACCTCGGTCTTCCCGTAGCCCACGTCGCCGCAGAGCAGCCTGTCCATCGGCGTCGCGGCCTCCATGTCCTTCTTCAAGTCCTCGATGGCCGTCTCCTGGTCGGCGGTCGGGACGTACTCGAAGGCGTCCTCGAACTCGCGCTGCCACGGGCTGTCGGCGGAGAAGGCGTAGCCCTGCACGAGCTTGCGCTCGGCGTAGAGCTTCAAAAGCTCGTCCGCCATGTCGCGCATCGCGCGCTTGGCCTTCGCCTTCGTCTTCTGCCAGCCCAGGCCCCCGAGGCGGTCGAGCGACGGCTCGCCGCCCTCGGCGCTCGAATAGCGCTGCACCAGATCAAGCCGCTCGACCGGCGCGTAGAGCTTCGCGTCGTCGGCGTAGTAGAGCAGCATGAACTCGCCCTTGCGCCCGCCGAGTTCGAGCGTCTGCAAGCCGCCGAAGCGCGCCACGCCGTGGTCTATGTGGACGACGTAGTCGCCGACCTTCAAGTCGCGGAAGTCTGAGAGGAAGGCGGCGGTCTTCGACTTGCGCCCCTTGGCCGAGGCGGTCGTCGCCGCGCCCGCCCCCGGCGCGCGCTGCTCGACGCCCGAGCCGCTCGCCTCGTCGAACAGGTCCGTCTCGACGTGCACGAAGAGGTCGGCGCCCGGCAGCTCGAACCCGCCCGAGAGTCTCCCGACGGTGACGACCGCGGCGAAATCCTCCGCGTCCGCGCCGCCCTCGCCCGCGTAGGCGACGCGCGCCGCGACGTTGTAGTCCGAGAGCATGTCGCCGACGCGCTCGGCGACGCCGGCCGAGGGCATGGCGAAGAGCGTGAGCGCGCCGCGCTCCTGCCGCGCGCGGCGCACGTCCCCCGCGAGGTCGGGGATGCGGCCGTGGTAGCGCTTCGCGGGCAGCGAGCGCCACTCGACCTCGGGCGCGCGCTCGACCGCCGGGAAGAGGAAGAGCGGCGGCGCGGTCTTGCGCGCGCGGCCTATCCGCGCGGCGGGCTCCTCCGCCTCGCCGACGAAGCGCTCGTCCGTCTGCGCGGCCGCGCGGCCGAGCGCGCGGAACTCGACGCGCGGGACTTCGCCCAAGCCCCGCCGCAACTCTTCGGCAGACAGGTAGAGTTCTTCCGGCCGCAGCCCGATCTCGCCCGCCGACTCGTTCTCCTGGAAGCGCGCGGCCAGGGTCTCGAAGCTGCCCGCGAGGTACTGCTCGACGCCGGCCGGCTCGTCCACGACGAGCACCGCGTCGCGCAGGTAGTCGAAGACGGAGGCGTCCGAGCCGACGGCCAGGGAGATGAGCCACTCCCAGCCCGGGAAGGTCTCGCCCTCGTCGGCGTAGACCGTCCGGTCTTTCAGCGCGCGCGCGCGCGACTCCTCGGGCCAGCGCTCGCGCGCGAACTCGGCCCACAGGCGGAAGTCGTCGCGCCCGACCGCCAGCTCGCGCATCGGGACGACCTCCGTCGCCTGTAGCTGTTCGACCGAGAGCTGCGTCTCGGGGTTGAAGCGGCGGATCGAATCGACCGCGTCGCCGAAGAACTCGACGCGCACGGGGAACGGCTCGCCCGGCGACCACACGTCGAGGATGCCGCCGCGCATCGAGAACTCGCCGACCGCGCCGACGGGGTCTTCGCGCACGTAGCCCGAGGCCAGAAGCACCTCGACCAACTCCTCCGGCGGGCTGTCCTCGTCGCGCCTGAGCGCCGCGCCCGCTTCGAGCAGCCGCGCGGGCGCCACCGTCCGACGCGCCAGCGCGCGCGAAGAGAGCAGCACGAAGCGCCCGCGGCCTCGCGCGAGGTTCCAGAGCGTGTGCGCGCGCCGCTCCAGCGTCTCGGCGTGCGGCGAGGCGCCCGCGTAGGGGTCGCCCTCCGACGCCGGCAGGCTCAAGACCGGCTCGCAGTCTTCGCCGACGACGCCCAGCGCCGCGCACCAGAAGGAGAGGTCGCGCTCCCACGCTTCGGTGTCGCGGTTGGCGGCGACCAGCACGGCGAAGCGCCGCCCCGTCTCGCGCTGCAACGCCGCGAGCGCCAGGGCGCGCGCGGGCGCGGACGTTAATCCAGCCACCGACACGACGCGCGCCCCGCCGGCGACCTCCGCCGCCAGACGCCCGAACTCCGCGCCCACCGTGACGCGCCGCAACGCGCCCTGCAAGACCGGCGACGACTGAACGGAACTGCTCATGTTGCTGAATGACGAGTGACGGGTGACGAGTGACGAATGAAAAGCCCGCTGCCTTTCATCCGTCACTCGTCACTCATCACTTCCCTGATCCTTTCGATGATGCCCGTCGTCGAAGCGCCCTCGACGAAGGGCAGGGCGAGGACGCGGCCGCCGGCCGCCTCGACCTCCTCGCGGCCGTGTATCTCTTCGGGCGCGTAGTCGCCGCCCTTGACGAGCACGTCCGGCAAAAGCTCCGAGATGATCTGCCGGGGCGAGTCCTCGTCGAAGACGGTCACGAAGTCGACGGCCGCGAGCGCCGCCAGCATCTCGGCGCGCTCCGCCTCGCGCACCACGGGGCGCCCCTCGCCCTTGAGCGAGCGCACCGAGCGGTCGCTGTTGATTGCCACGAGCAGCGCGTCGCCGAGCGCGCGCGCCGCCGCGAGGTAGCGCGCGTGGCCGACGTGCAGGATGTCGAAGCAGCCGTTCGTGAAGACGAGCGTGCGCCCCGCCGCGCGCAACTCGGCGCGCGCGCGCAGCAACTCCCCCCGTTCGAGAATCACCCTGCCGCCCATCGCTTTTGGTAAATAGTAAATGGTCGGCGGTGAATAGACAAAACTCGGCCCCGGCGATTTACCATTTACCGTTTACCATTTACCATTCACGAATCATGACGAGCAGGCTTCCCGAAGAGATAGTCCCCGACAACGACCAGACGCGCGCGCGCGCCGAGCACCTCCTGAAGATTCAGGCGCTCGTCGGCAACGCCTACCCGAACAAGTTCGAGCGCTCGCGCGTGACCGGGAGCGACGAGGGCGAAGACACCGTGGCCTCCGTCGTCGCGCGGTTCAGGGGGCACGAGCCGAGAACGGAGGCGGGGCAGAAGCCGACGCCGGAGCAGTTGGAGGCGGCGAACGCCGAGATAGGGGCGACGGCGGTGCGCGTCTCGGGGCGGCTGGCGACGCCGCCGCGCGTGATGGGCAAGGCCGCGTTCGTGCACCTCTCCGACGGGCGCGAGCGCCTGCAAATCTACGTGCGCAAGCAGGAGGCGCGCGCCGTCAGCAACGACTCCTTCCAGCCGGTCGAGGAGGAGGAGAGCGGCTGGAAGCTTTTCCAACTGCTCGACCACGGCGACTTCGTCGGCGTCGAGGGGCGGCTGTTCGTGACGAAGACGGGCGAGCTTTCCGTCCACGTCGAGACGATACAGTTCCTGTCGAAGGCTTTGCTGCCGATGCCCGACAAGATGCACGGCATCAGCGACCCGGAGATACGGCAGCGCCAGCGCTACGCCGACCTGATAGCTTCGAGCCTCAAGGTGCGGGCGGACGAGGGCGAGGACTCCCGCCCGGGACTCTCCGCGCGCGAGGTCTTCGAGCGCCGCTCGAAGCTCGTCACGGCGATGCGCCGCCACCTCGACGACCACGGCTACGTGGAGGTCGAGACGCCCATGCTCTCGCCCATCGCCTCCGGCGCCGCCGCGCGACCCTTCAAGACGCACCACAACGCGCTCGACATAGACCTGTACCTCCGCATCGCGCCCGAACTCTACCTGAAGCGGCTGCTGGTCGGCGGCTTCGAGCGGGTTTACGAACTCAACCGCAATTTCCGCAACGAGGGCATCTCCACCCGCCACAACCCCGAGTTCACCATGCTCGAATTCTACACGGCCTACAAGGACGTGAACTGGATGATGGACTTCTGCGAGGAGATGATTCGGCAGACGATGGCAACGACTGTGGGAGGCACAATCGCCACCTTCGGTGAAACCGAGATTGATTTCGGAGGTGAGTTTCGGCGGCTGACGATGAGGGAGGCCGTCGCCGAACGCCGACCCGGGGACGTTAAGAATCTCGGCGGCGGCGAGGACGACGCCCGCCGGCTCATAGAGATGTTCGAGGAGTCGGTCGAGTCCGACCTGATTCAGCCGACGTTCATCAAGGACTTCCCCAAGTCCGTCTCGCCGCTCTCGAAAGCGTCGCCGGACGACCCGGCGGTGGCGGAGCGGTTCGAGCTGTACGTGGCGGGGATGGAGGTGGCCAACGGGTTCTCGGAGTTGAACGACCCGGAAGAACAATACAACCGGTTTCTGGAGCAGGCGGGGCAGCGGGAGCGCGGCGACGAGGAGGCGATGCAGATGGATGACGATTACGTCCGCGCGCTCTCCTACGGGATGCCGCCCGCCGCGGGCATCGGCATCGGCGTTGACCGCTTGACGATGCTCCTGACCAATCGCCGCTCCATCCGCGACGTGATACTATTCCCGCACATGCGGCCGCAGAAGGCGCAGGCCGAAGGGCCGGAAGAACCGGACGACGACGCGGCCGCACACGACCCGAACTGACCGAGGCGGGCAACCCCCGGAGGCAGCCCCGGCAACTTACCGCAGACCTGCCAACTCGACAAAGGAGTGCATAGAATGTTTCGCAAAGTTTCCCTCGTCGCGGCCGCCGTCGCGCTGGCCGCCACGTTCGCCTACGCCCAGGAGGGCGCGAGCAAGACCGTGAAGGTCACGGGCTACGTCATCGACAACATGTGCGCCGAGATGCACGGCACCGAGGAGGAGGCCGCGCACCACCCGAACGCCTGCGCGCTGATGCCCGCCTGCGAGAAGGGCGGCTTCGGCCTCGTCGCCGGCGAGAAGAAGTACAAGCTCGACGAGCAGGGCAACAAGCTCGCCGCCGAACTGGTTAAGGCCAACAAGACGAAGAAGGGGCTGAAGGTGGATGTCGAGGGCACCGTCGAAGGCGACACCCTCCACGCCGCGACGCTCGTCGAAGCCAAGTAGCCCGGTCCGCCGGCTTGAGGCCGGCGGCAGAAGCTTTCGCCGCGGAGAGAGGGGGGCACAGCTAATAACTTTAGCTGTGCCCCCCTCTCTCCGCGGCGAAAGCTTTTTATCCTAAAGCCGCTTGAGCACCTTTTGGGCGAGCGCCGTGGCCGTCTTCAGGCGCGCGGGTCGGTCTTCGGGGGCGCCGAAGCTCACGCGCACGACCAGGTCGCGGCGGAGCACGTGGAGCGTTGCGGTGTTGCGGTTCCCCGTCAGGTATGCCTCTTCGCCGAGGCCGCGGACGCGCTGCGGCCGCTCGTCGCCCGCCTCTTCGCCCTCCTCCTCTTCCCTGTCCCTGTGGCCACCCTCCCTGGTCTGCCCGGCCGCGCGCTCCCGCTCCAACATCCGCTCGCGCTCGCGCTCGCGCTCCTCCTTCCGCTCGCGCTCGCGCTCGCGCGCCTCGACCGCCTCCGGGTGGAAGCGCGCGCGCCAGTACCGCTTCAGCGCGTCGGCCGGGGCGTCCGGGGCGGCGCGCACCACTTCGAGGTCAACCGAACGGTTCAAGGTCGGCAGGCGGTAGAGGCACTGCGACATCGAGAGCCCGCCCGCGAGGTGCTCGCTCCCCTGCGCGTCGGTCGGCGCCTCGCCCTGCGCCTCCTTCACCTCTGCGTCCGACAGCAGCGCGCACGTCGCGCTCCTCGGCACCTGCGCGGCGGCGCCCGCGGCGGCGGGCGTCGGCGTCGCACGCGGCGCGTTCGCGTCCCCCGCCCCGCCGCCCCGCGCCCCGCACGCCAGCGCGGGCAGGAGCACGCAGAATAGGAGTGTCAGTCTCTTCAGACGCATCGCCTCTGTGTTCGCCGCGGCCGATTCCTTACGGGGCAGACTCACTGCTTCGCCGCCGGGGTCTGCGCGGCCTGCTTGCGGAGGCCGTCAACGCGTTCGCGCGCCCAGTCGGGCGCGCCGCCCGCGCGCGACATCGCGCGCACGTACTGCTCGGCGGCCGCGAGCGCGTCCGCGGGGCGACCCTCGCGCTCGCGCACGCGGCTGAGGTCTATGTAGAACTGCGGGTTCTCTTCGCCGGCCAGCTCCGACGCGCGCGCGAAAGCCTCGCCTGCCTCGCCGAGCCGGCCCAGGTGTTCGTAGATGCGCCCGAGGTGGTAGAGGACGAGCGGGTAGCGCGCGCCGTCCTTGCGCACGACGGCCAGCAGCGCGTCGGCCGCCTCCTCGTGGCGGCGCATCGAGATGAGCGCGAAGCCCAGCTCCATGTTGGCGGGCGCGAGGTAGCCCCCGCCCTCGCGCAGCGCGCGGCGGTAGAGCGCCACGGCCTCTTCGTCGCGCCCATCGGCGCGTGCGGCGCGCGCCGAGAGCAGCAGCGCGTAAGACTGCCGGTCGACGACCGGAGCCTGAGGCGACTTCGACGCGCGCGCCGAGCGCAGCAGCGCCGTCGCGTCGGGCAGCGCCGCGACCGCCGCCGCCCCCTTCGACTCCGCGCCCGCCGCAACGTAGGCCGGCGCTTCGCCCGCGGGCGACCTCCCCGCGGCGCGGCGCGCGGCCTCGACGTTCGCCGCCGCGACTATCTCGCCGCGCGCGACGCCGACCTCGCGCGGCGTCGCGGCGCCGTCGCGCACGGCGCGCGCGCCGAACGAGTCGAGTAGTGCGAGGGCGCGCGCCGGCTCGCCCGACTCGGCGAGCGTGCGCGCGAGCGCGACGGCCGCGTCCGCGTGGTCGGGCTTGAGGCGGAGCGTGCGCTCCCACTCGGCGGAGGCTTTCGCCGGCTCGCCGCGCAGCGCGTAGAGGCGGCCCAGGCTGTAGCTCGCCTCGGCGTAGGTGAAACTCTCAAGCCTGAGCGCCGCCGTGAGCGCCGCCTCGGCGTCCTCCCAGCGGCCGAGCCGCGTGAGCACGACGCCGAGGTTGTGCTGCGCGCGAGAGTAGTTGCCGTGCCGCTGCGCGACCGCCTTGCGGTACGCCTCGGCCGCGGCCTCCGACTCGCCGAGCCGCGCCAGCGCGTTGCCGGCGTTGTAGAAGAGCTGCGGGTCGAAGCGCTCCTCGGCCGCGACCTCGCGGAGAAGGCTCACGCCCTCGGCGCGCCGGCCCGCGCGCGCAAGCCCCTCGGCCAGCGCGACGCGCAGGCGCCCGCGCTCGCCGGGCGAGGCGGCCGACTCGGCCTTCGAGCGCAGCGCCTCGACCTCGTCCGACGCGGCGTCGTCCGCGGCGGGGCGCGCCTCCTCCGCGCGCGGAGACTCCTCGGCGCGCGCGGCGTCCGCCTCGACGCGGCGCTCACGCACCGCCGCCTCGCCGACCTTCGTCGCCGCCGGCGCGGCCTGCCCCTGTCGCGCCCACGCGCACGGCGCGCACGCGAGGAGCAGCAGCGCCGGCCCGGCCTTCAAGAACTCTTTCATCGCTCGTCCCTCCGCCCTTCAACCCTTCAAGGCGACGACCGTCCCGCCGAAGCCGACCGCCCACGCGCGGCGGCCGACCGCGGCGAGCCTTTCGAGCGCGTGCGTCGTCGCGCGCCGCGCGTCGCCCCACGTCCGGCCGCCGTCGCGCGTGTGCAGCATCGTGCCGCCGGAGCCGACCGCCCAGCCCTCGCGCTCGTCGAAAAATTTCACGTCGAAGAGGTCGTCGCCGACGCCCGAGCTTTGCGGCCGCCATGTGCGCCCGCCGTCGGCCGTGGCGATGATGACGCCCCCGGCCCCGACCGCCCAGCCCGCCTCCTGCGTCGCGAACCAGACCGCGTTCAGCCGCCGCGAAGGCGCGCGCCCCTCGCGCCCCTCCGGCGCGCCGGGCGCGTCGGGCCGCTGCGCGCCGGAAGAGGCGGGGAGGTAGACCGTCCCCGCGCGCCACGTCGCGCCGCCGTCCGAGGTCTTCAAGACCGTCAGCCCGCCGCCCGAGACCCAGCCCGTCTGCGCGTCGAGGAAGGAGGCGCCGAGCAGCAGGTGTCGCGTCGGGGCGCGCTGCCGCTCCCAGGTGCCGCCGCCGTCGCGCGTGGCGTAGAGCGCGCCCATCTCGCCGAAGACCCAGCCGTGCTCGCGGTCGGCGAAGCGCAGCCCCGTCAGCCTCAGCCCCGCGTCGGCCCCGCGCGTCACCTCGACGCGCGACCACGTGCGGCCGCCGTCGGCGGTCTTCAGAAGGTACGAGAGCGGCACGTCGTCGGCCGCCGGCGGGAACATGCTCCGCTCGCAGACGAGCCAGCCCGTCTCGGCGTCGCTGAAGAAAACGTCCCGCAGCGAGTCCTCCGTCGGCGGCCGCCTCGGCTCCCACGTCCCGCCCCCGTCCGCGGTCGAGAGCAGAGTCCCCTTGCCGCCCACCGCCCAGCCCCTCCGCTCGTCCACGAAGAAGACCCCGTGCAGCCACGCCAGCGTGCCCGAGTTCTGCCTCTCCCACGCGGCGGCGTGGGCCGCAGGCAGTAGACAGTAGTCAGTAGTCAGTAGACAGTAGGCGGAGAGAAGGAGGCAGGCGGCGGCCGTCGCGAGCCGTCGCGCGCGGGCCGCGGGCAATCTCAAATTTGAAATTTGAAATTTGAAATTCTTCATCGGCGAGCTTGAGCTTGAAACCCTGCGTCGGCAGCCTCGGGGCCTGAGCTTGAAATCCTGCGCGTGGGCGAGGCCGGGCCCGAGACCTCACCCCGCCCGCGGCCCCGCCGGTTTTTCTACTGACTACTGACTACTGTCTACTGTCTACTCTTCCTCAGAACCCGCCCGTGAAGATGCGCGCGAAGCTGATGACGGGCAGCGCCTTGAGCACCTTGTCCACGGTCTTCCACCTGTTGCCGGGGACGAAAATCTGGTCGCCGGGGCTGAGGAAGTAGTTGTCGGCGGCCTTGCCGCGCTCGATGGCGGCCACGTCTATTGGGGTCTGCCTGACCATGCGGCCGGCGTCCCAGTGGAGCACGACGACCTTCTTCTTGTCGCCGGTGCCGAGCACGCCGCCGGCCGCGTTGAGCGCTTCGAGCACGCTCAGCCGCCGGGCCATCGGGCGGATGCCGGGCTGCGCCACGTCGCCGAGCACGCCGTAGTACATCGACATCGCCTTCTCAAGCGTGACCGTGACCTTCGGTTGGATGATGAACTCGTCGAGGTGGCGCGCTATCTCGTCGGCCACCTGCTGCCTCGTCTTGCCGGCCACGTTCACGCCGTCGCGGATGAGGAAGTAGTCGATGACCCCGTCGGGCGGGATGGTGATGCCCGTCAGGTTGTACTTCTCAAGGTTCGGGCCGAAGAGCCGGATCGAGATCACGTCCTCGGGGCCGAGCCTGTAGTCCGAGAGGAAGTTGTTGTAGTAGGGGATCGACACGTCGTCGCCCTCGCCCAGCCGCTCGCGGCGGTTGGCGAGCACCTCCTCCGACACGTCCTGGCGCGGGGCGCCGCGCTCGTCCGGCTCCAGCCGCTCGCCGGCCGGCGGCGTCTGCGCCGCGCCGCCCTTCTGCTTCTTCTGCGCGGCGGCCGGCGCGGCCGCGAGCAGCGCCAGGGCCAGCGCGGCGGCGATTCTCGGTTGTGACTTCATACTTCTAACCTCCGTTCAACTGCCTTGCGGGTCGGGCGCTTCTCACGTCCCCCGGCCGAAGAGGATCGTCTTCACGGTCTCGAACAGGATGATGGCGTCGAGCACGAGGCTCTGGTTCTTGACGTAGTAGAGGTCGTACTGCAACTTCTGGCGCGCGTCCTCGACCGACGCGCCGTACGGGTATTTGATCTGCGCCCAGCCCGTCAGCCCCGGCTGGATGAGGTGGCGCTGCTCGTAGAAGGGAATCTCCTCGGCCAACTGCCTGACGAAGTGCGGGCGCTCGGGGCGCGGGCCGACGAAGTTCATCTCGCCGCGCAGGATGTTCCAGAACTGCGGTATCTCGTCCACGCGAATCTTGCGGATGACGCGCCCGACGCGGGTGGTGCGGGCGTCGCCCGCGCGGCTCGCCCAGACGGGGCCGTCCTTCTCGGCGTCGGTGCGCATCGAGCGGAACTTGTAGACGCGGAACGTGCGGCCGTTCTTGCCGACGCGCTCCTGCGAGTAGAGCACGGGGCCGCGCGAGTCGAGCTTGATGAGCGCGGCCGTCAGCAGCGCGATGGGGAGCGAGACGACGGCGCCGGCGAGCGCGGCGCCGCGGTGGAAGAGCGTGCGCAGCGCGGCCGAGGTGCGCGCCTGCCGCGCGCGCGACGAGAAGATGAGCCACGACGGCCGCATCATGTCCAGCGAGACGCGCCCCGTCAGCCGCTCGTAGAAGCTCGCGCACTCCTCGATGTGCACGTCGCCCGACAGGCTCAGGTCGAGGAGCTGCCGGACGGGGAACTGCCCGCGCCGCTCGGCCTGCGCGACGACGATGCGGTTGACGCCCTCGCGCCGGACGATCTGGGCGAGGTCGTCGGTGAGCCCGATGACGCGCGGGTTGATCAGGCTCTGCCCGACCAGCTCCGGCCGGCTGTCAACGAAGCCGACGACGCGGTAGCCGGCGTCGCGCCGCTCCAGCACCTCGCGCGCGACCTCGACGGCCGAGGGGCCGGAGCCGACGATGAGCACCTTCTCGCCGACCTCCGGGTGGCCGAGCAGCCAGTGCGCGCCGACGCGCCACCCGACCATCATCAGCAGCGCGAGCGGCAGCGCGATGAGCGAGACGCCGCGCCCGATCATCAGCCGCGGCATGAGGTACATCACTATCGCCAGCGCGACCCACGCGAGCCCGAGCGCCTGGACGAGCCGCAGCACCAGCTCGCGCCGGTCGTGCATGACGACGAAGTCGTAGAGGTCGTAGAGGTAGAAGGACGCGAGGCAGAAGAGCGTGACGACCGCGGCCTTGAGGAAGCCGTACTTCTCGCTCAGCTCGTAGTAGGCGTCCGACCAGCCCAGGCGCAGGTAGGCCGCCGTCACCATCGCGAGGAATATCAGCAAAGCCTCCGCGACGATGAGCAGCAGCGTCCGCACGTTCAGGCGCGTCGAAGCCAAGCCCGCCCCCCTTACTCTTCCTTGCCCTCGCCGCGGCGCGAGGAGTAGCGGCGGTAGTAGTAGTTCTGCTCGTCGAGCTGCTCGTCCGAGCCGTTGAGGATGACGCCGAGCAGGCGCTCGCGCGGCAGGGGCTCCAGCAGCCGTTCGAGCGCGGCGTAGCGCGTGCGGCCCGCGCGCGCGACGATGAGCGCGGCGTCGGCGCGGCCGATGAGCACCGTTGCGTCGGTGAAGATGCCGAGCGGCGGCGCGTCGATGATGACGTAGTCGAACATGCGCCGCACCTCCTTGAGCACGGCGAGGAAGCGCGGCCCCGAGAGCAGCTCGGCCACGTCGTCGCGCGCCGCGCCGCCGGGCAGCAGGTGCAGCCCCGCGGGCTCAAGCCTCACAATCGCCTCGGCGAGCGGCGCGGCCTCGCCGAGGACTTCCGAGAGGCCGACGGGCGCGTCGATGCCGAGGTAGTCGGCGGCGCAGGGGTTGCGGAGGTCGCCGTCGATGAGGAGCGCCGAGACGCCGTCGGTCTGCGCCAGCAGCCACGAGAGGTTGATGGCCGAGAGGGTCTTGCCCTCCATCACGCCCGCGCTCGTCACGACGAACGCCTGCATCTTCCGGCGCTCGCCGGCGTGGAGGACGCGCGTGCGCAGGGAGCGGAAGCGCTCGGCCTGCGACGAGCGCGGCTGCGTGATGGCGACGAGGTGTGGTTCGACGCGCGCGGCGGAGATGTCTAGGCTGACAAACTCCGGCGTGCGCGCCGAACCGGCAGCGCCCAAAGTTGCCCCAGCAGCACGCGAAGCCTGACCCGCGGGGAGTGCCGACCCGCTGGTGGTCCCGGTGTGCTCAGTGGACGCTGAACCGTCCGCCGTCTCCGGCGGATGAAAATGTTTCGGGGCGGCGAAGAGGTACTCGGGCGCGGCCTCCTGCGGCGCGCGCGCGCGCGACTTGCCGTTGGACTCGGCGAAGGGCGCGACCGACTTCTCCTCCGGCGCGGCAGGCTCCTCCCGCCCGGCCTCGCGCCGGCCGCCGTTCTGCTCGGCCGCGCGCCTCAGTGCTTCGTAGACTCTGCCCATCAGGAATCTCCCTTGCTGTCCCAGCTCTGGAAGGCGCGCCCCAGCTCGTCGGCGTCGGGCGGCTTGCCGCCGCCGCCTTCCAGCTCGCGCACGACCTCGCGCTCGTGGCTCACCTGCGCGGCGCGCCCCACCGTGTCCGGCCGCTCGGCGCTCGCCCCGGCCGCCCACAGCTCGCTGCGCCCCGCGGCGGTGAAGATGCGCGCGGCCGCGGCGCGCTCCTCGCCCGCCTGGCGGCCGCGCTGCGCGTTCGGCAGGAGGTCGAAGGTCTCGGCGACCTCCTCGACGATGTCGCGGCCGATGGTCTCCGCCCCGGCGGCGAAGCCCGCGAGCAGCGAGTTGTCGCAGACGTTGTTGATCTGGCGCGGGATGCCCTCGGAGCAGCGGAAGACCAGATCGACCGCGGCCGTCGTGAAGATGTCCGTGCGCTCGGCGCCGGCCGCGAGCAGGCGCGAGGCGATGTAGCGCGCCGTCTCCTCGATGTCGGGCAGCGGCCGAATCTCGCAGCGCAGGGCGACGCGCTGCTTGAGCTGGCGCAGCTCCGGCTGGTTGAGCACGTCGCGCAGCTCGGGCTGGCCTGTGAGTACGATCTGCAACTGCTTGGCCGAGTCGGACTCGAAGTTCGACATCAGGCGAATCTCTTCGAGGACGGAGGCCGAGAGCCCGTGCGCCTCGTCGATGACGAGCACGGTGCGCAGCCCCCTTGAGTGGCGCGAGTCCAAGACCTCGCCGAGCCTGAGCAGGAGTTCCGACTTGCTCTCCCAGCGCGGCACGTCGAGGAGCTTCGGCGAAGAGATGTACTGGTAGAACTCCGGCACGGTCATCCGCGGGTTGAAGAGGTAGGCGACGAGCACCGTGCGGTCGAGCCGGTTCATCATCCAGCGCAGGATGGTCGTCTTGCCCGTCCCGACCTCGCCCGTGACGACGATGAGCCCCTTCCCGCTCTCGATGCCGTAGTGCAGGTTCGCCATCGCCTCCGTGTGCGAGGGCGTGAAGTAGATGAACCGCGGGTCGGGCGTCAGCGCGAAGGGCAGCTCTTTCAGGCCGTAGAATTCGAGGTACATCCCCCTCCTCCGATTGATTCATTTGTTCGTTAATTCGATGAACAAATGAGTCAATGAATCAATCCGCTCAACCTCTCGACGCGAACATCTCGATGACGTGCAGCCGGCTGAGGACGAAGGCGAGCGCGGGGGCGCTCACGACCGTGGCGACGACCGCCGCCAGCGCGAGCGCGACGCGGCGCGCACGGCGGAGGCGCTCCTCGCGCGGGGTCAGGAGCAGCGGCAGCGTGACGAGCACGGGGAGGCCCGTGTAGTGCTCGGCGTCCTCGCTCGTCTGGACGGTCAGGAGGCGCGGCACCTCGAAGGCGGCCGCGAGCGCGACGCCGCAGGCGAGCCCCGCGACGAGGCCGAGCAGCATCAGCAGCGGGCGCTTCGGCGCGACGGGCTGCTGCGGGAGGCTCGCCGGGTCGATGACGGCGATACTTTCGCCCTGCGCGCGGCTGGCGACTTCCGAGCCGATCTCGGCCTTGTTCTGCTGCTCGACCATCTGGTCGTAGATGGCCTTCTCGGTCTGGTACTCGCGCTGGATGGCTTCGAGCTCGACCTCGGTGCCGGGGACGCTGTTGAGCTGCTGGCCGACCGCGGAGATGTCGCCCTCGGCGCGGTCGAGCAGCGACTGCTGCCGCTTGACCTCGCCCGCGAGGCGCGTCGCCTCGGCCTTGTAGGCGTTGACGCGCGGGTCGAGCCGGTTCTCCATCCGCGCGCGCGTCTCCTCGACCTTGCGCTTGTGCTCCTCGTTCATGTCGTCCATCTGCGACTGCACGTAGTCGATCTGCTTCTGGACGGCCTTCATCTCGGGCGCGGCCGGCCTGAAGGTCTGCGCCAGCACCTGCTTCTGCGACTCCAGCTCGGCCTTGCGCTTGATCAGCTCGGCGTAGGCGGCCGTGCCCTTCGGGTCCTGCATCTGCGCGAGGACGGCCTCGGTGTCCTGCTGGACGGACTTCGCGAGGTCGGAGGCGGCGCGGTTGAGCAGGGTGATCTGGTCGTTCAGACGCCCGATCTCGCTGATGCGCGCCTTCTGCTCCTCGCGCAGCCCGGCGAGGCTGCCGACGAGCGCCTGCGACCGCGAGGGCAGGCTCGAAAGGTTCCTCTGCATGGCGGCCAGGCGGCGGCGGTCGATGTCGTCGAGCTTGCGCTTCTGCTCCTCGACGCGCGCGTCGAAGAACTCCTTGGTGATGCTGGCCTCGTCGCCGGCCGCCTTCGCCTGCGCGTCCACGTACTTGCGCGCCAGCGCCTCGGTGACGGCCTGGGTGGTGCGCGGCTCGGAGCCGCGGAAGGAGAGGAAGAAGCCGTTGGTCACGTCGCGGCTCGTGTTGAGCGTGAACTTGAGGTCGCGCGTGCGCATCCGGTCGACCAGCTCGTCCATCGAGTCGCCGCGGGCGCGCTCGCGCGCGTAGAGGTCGTAGCGCTGGATGAGCGGCTCCAGCGAGCTGCGGCTCGTGACCTCCTGCGTGATGTTGTTGATGCGGAGCGTGAGGTCGGTGTCCGAGAGCTGCGCGACCGTCTCGGTCGTGATGCTCGCCGGCCTGACCGTGAGCAGCGTCGTGGACTCGTAGACGTTCGGCAGCCGCCACACGAGGTAGGCGACCGCCACGGCGACCGCGGCCGTCGGCAGCAGTATGAGCCACTTCCGCCGCCAAACCATCCGCGCCAGCTCGGCCGGCTTCCGCTGTCTGAAATCAACACTCATGGCAATCTCCGGAGTCCGGGGTCTGGGGT
The DNA here is from genome assembly GCA_036389815.1 of Pyrinomonadaceae bacterium. Taxonomy (GTDB): domain Bacteria; phylum Acidobacteriota; class Blastocatellia; order Pyrinomonadales; family Pyrinomonadaceae; genus QHXN01. The sequence continues at coordinate 25,697 of DASVWB010000042.1, forward strand.
CTGGGGTCTGGAGTCAAAGACCGGATGCGTCCTGCCTTGACTCCAGACCCCAGACCCCGGACTTCTACAAACTCTCAAGCGTGCGGCGCACCTCTTCGACGGGGGTCGCGGTGGGCGGCCTCTGGGTGCGCTGCTGCTCCTGCGCGGCCAGCTCCAGCGACTTCTGGAGTTCGCGGCGGGCGGCCGCCTTGTCGCCGTTCCTGGCGAGCGCCGCGCCGAGGTGCCAGCGGTAGAGCGAGTTGTCGCCGCCGCGCTTCTGCGCGCCCTCGACGGCGCGGCGGAGCTGCTCGACGGCGTCGCGGAAGAGCCCCTTGCGGTAGTAGACCCAGCCGAGCGTGTCCGAGAAGCCGGGCTCGTTCGGGAAGCGGCGCACCACGTCCTGACCCAGACGCATCGCCTCCTCGGCGTTGCCCTTGCCGTGGTCGGCGTAGATGGCCGCGAGGTTGTTGGCCGCGACCGGCTCGTCCGGCCGGATGGCGAGCACGCGGCGGTAGTATTCCATCGCCGTGTCCACCTGCCCGCGCCCGGCCTCGATGAGCCCGATGTTGCGGAAGGCCGTGAAGTCGTCCGGCCGCCGCTCGGCGATCTTCTTGTACTCGTCGATGGCGCGGTCGGGCTGCTGGGTGCCGAAGTAGATTTCGGCGAGCGCCGAGTAGGCTGGCATGTAGTCCGGGTCGAGCTCGACGGCGCGGCGCAGGGCGGCCTCGGCGCGGGGCGCGTCGGACGGGAGCTGCTCGGTGCCGGCGCGGTAGGACTGGCCGAGGAGGAACTGGAGCGGGGCGCTGTTGGGCTGCTCGGCGGCGAGCTGTTCGAGGCGGGAGCGCGCCTGGTCGAGCCGGCCGTTGGCGGCGCCGAGGTTGACGAGCGCGGTCAGCGCCTGGAAGTTCGCGCGGTCGAGCGAGAGCGCGCGGTCGAGCTGCTGCCACGCCTCGTCCCACTTCTTCTCCATCGCCGCGGCGTCGGCGAGGTTGACGTAAGGGAGCGGCGAGTCGGGCGCGGACTGGCGCGCCGCGTCGAAGTCGGCGCGCGCCTGCGCCACTTGCGCCGGGGTCGGCCCTTGTGGCGACAGGCGCAGCGCCGCCTTGCCCCGCAGCAGGTAGGCGTTCGTGCGCACGTCGGCCAGAAGCTGCGGCGTCATGTCGCCGCTCGGCGCCGCGTCCTTCAGCTTCTGCGCCAGCTCGTCGGCGGCGCGGCGCGCGCCCTCGGCGTCGCCCGAGTCGAGCGCGATCTGCGCCTGGAGGAGCTTGGCCGGCAGGAAGTCCTGGTAGTAGCGCTCCAGCTCCCCGGCGCGCGCCCGCGCCTGCTCTAACTGGCCGTCGCGGTAGAGCGCGTCGGACATGAAGTAGAGGCCGAGCTTCGAGCGCGGCTCGGCGTCGAGCACGGTCTTGAGGTCGGCGATGGCGTCCTTGAGCTTGCCCGAGGCGGCGCGCAGGCGCGCGCGCAGGAAGAGCGCGTCCGAGTCCTTCGGGTTGCGCTTCAAAAGCTCGTCCGCCTGCGCCGACGCGCCCTGCGCGTCGCCGCGCTGGAGGCTGATCTCGCCGAGGCGGTAGCGGCCGCGCGTGTAGTCGGGCGCGCCCTTGACGATCTCCTGGTAGAGGTTCGCCGCGTCGTCGTAGCGGCCGACGGTCGCGTAGTAGTCGGCGAGCCGCGCCTTGCCCTCGGGCTTGTCCCAGTCGAGCTGCGCCCAGGCCTTGTACGCCTCCTCGGCCTTGTCGAGCCGCTGGTTGACGAGGTAGTAGCTGGCGAGCACCCAGCGCACGTCGCGGTTCTCGGGGTCGACCTCGACGGCCTTGCGGAACTCGCCCTCGGCCTCCGTCCCGCGCCCCGACTGCGTCAGGAACTTACCGTACTCGACGTGCGCGAGCGACGAGCGGTCGTTGACGGAGACGGCCTGCTGGTAGACCTTCTCGGCCTCGGCCCCGCGGTTCGTCTGGAGGTAGAAGCGCGCGAGCCCCATGTAGGACTCGACGCGCCTGGGGTCAACGGCGACGGCGTCCTTGATCATCTGCTCGGCCTTCGCGGCGTCGCCCTTGAAGTAGACGACGTTGGCCGAGAGGATCATCCCGTCGGGGTTCCTCGGCTCGCGCGCGGTGATCTCGCCGGCGAGGCGCTCGGCCTCGGCCAGCAGCTCCGCGCTCTTCTGGCGCCCGTAGGCGAACAGGTAGGCGTTGGCGAGGCGGATGCGCGCCGGCACGTTCGCCGGGTCGAGCCTGACGGTGCGCTGCAACTCCTCGACGTACTCGTTGGCGCGCCCGAGCTGCTCGTAGGACTGCGCGAGCCCCCAGTGGGCGGCCGCGAGGTTATCGTCTATCTGGAGGGCGTTGCGGAATTCTATCGACGCCTCCTGCCAGCGGCGCTCCTTGAGGAAGGCTTCGCCCTTGGCGACGTGTTCGGCCTTCGACTTCTCGGGGTTGGAGCAGGCGGCCGCGAGCGCGACCAGGCAGGCGAGCAGGACGGCGAGCGGCGCCCGGAACGCCCGGGCGCGGCGGCACTCTTGAAGATTCATCTGACGGGCACTCCTTCGCTTGAGCCGGCGAGCGGCCCCCCGCCGCGCCTGCCGGGCCGGGGCTAATGGCCTTCGGGCGCGACCGCTTGCGGGGCTGCTGCCACTTCCTACCGCCCCTTCCGTCTCGCCCCGCTCGGCGGCGGGCAAAGCCGCTTGCGGGTTCTCGCGGAGGGCGGTTCGTTCGCTCCGCCCCGGCGGGGCGTGCCGGTCGGAACCACGTCGGGGGAAACGTCTAAAGACGTTTCCCTTCCTCTAAAATGCCTTACGCAAGGCCGAAAAGGCAAGGATTAACATTATTGAAAGATTGTTTCATCGGGTCGTTGATTCATTACATTAATGGCCAATGAATCAACGACCCGATGAAACAACGAACCAATCCCCCGACCGCTCAGTCCGGCACGTAGGCCGAAAGGCTCGGCGCGACCTGCGCGGCGAACTGCGCGGCGGTCTCGGCCGCCTCGCGCTCGGAGCCGCTGAAGGGGACGAGCACGCGCACCATCGCGCCGTCGGAGCGGCGCAGGCGGATGCTGTCGTAGACCGTGTAGAGCTTGTCTACGTACTCGCTCGCCACGGCGCGCCCGCGCCCCTGATACCAGTAGAGCATCATCATCCGCTCGCCCCCGTGCTCGATGACGTAGCCGTTGGCCTCGAACGGCGCGCGGCCGTCGGCCGGCCTGACCTCGACCGTGGTCGGCTGCTTCAGGACCCAGCCCGAGCCGGGCAGGCAGTTGAGCGGGCTGTGGTAGGTCGAGCCGGCGCGCTGCGAGGCGTAGTAGCCGACGTAGAGTGACGCGGCCTGCCCCGCCTCACCCGCGTAGTCGCGCGAGACGTAGTCGTCGGCGCGCAGCACCGCCTCGGTCGCCGCGTCGAAGCGGTAGTCGCGCCCGGCCTGCCGCCAGCCGCCGACCTCCGCCGGGAACTCGGCGAGCGCGCGGCGCGGGGCGCGGGCCTCGCCCGCCGCGGCCCAGTAGTTGACGACCGCGCCGCCCAGAATCAGCAGCGCCGCCATCGCCCAGAACTGTCTCGCACGCGTCTTCATTCTTTAAACCTAGCCCGCAGTCCCTTCGCCCCGGCCGACCGACATCGCCGCGCCGGCCGGCGCCGCCGCCGCACTCTCGACCGCCGCCGCGTCCGGCTTGACCGCGACCACGTTCGCGTCTGCCGCCCTGCCGCCCCCTCCGCCCCCGCGCCGCGCGGGGCTGAAGCGGTCGAGCAGCCAGCCGAAGGCGAAGAGCAGCAGGAAGGCGACGACGTAGATGACCCAGCCCGAGAACTCGTGGAAGAAGCCGTCGGCGACCTCCGTCCCGTAGTAGCGCGCCAGGACGCCCGTGCCGCTCACGCGCGCCGCGTTCGTGACGATGGCGATGGGCACGGCCGCCAAAACTATCAGCACCGCGCGCAGGGTGCGGAAGCGCGCGAGCCGCCGGCCGCCCCCGCCCGCCTCGTCGTCCGAGGGGCCGGTGAAGTAGGCGTAGACGACGGCCAGCGTGACGAGCGTCATCAGGCTGCGGATGCCGCTGCACGCCTCGACCACTTCGAGCCGCTTCGTCGTCAGCGAGCCCAGCGGGTAGAGCTCGATGACGTTGCCCTCGCGCAGCACCGGGATGTCGAAGAGCCGCATCGCCCAGACGGCGCACCGCGACGCGAAGAGTTGCAGCGGGAAGGCGACCTTGTTGAAGACGATGGCGGGGACCGGGATGGCGAGCGCGAGCAGCAGCAGCGGCACGGCGACCGCGCGCAGCATCCGCCAGCCCCAGAAGTAGACGGCGAGCCCCGCCAGCAGCACGACGAGCGACGTGCGCTGCGTGAACAGCTCCGCGCCGGCCGTCCCGACCCACAGCGCGAGCAGCGCCGCCGCGGCCGCCGCCGCGCCCCAGAAGAGCCGGGGGCGCCTCTCGATCGCGGCCAGCCGTCCGCGCCCCGACCACAGGACGTAGCCGATGACGAACGGTATCAGGAGGCCGTGCGAGTAGTTCTCGTCCTCCCACCAGAAGCGGCCGAGCCGCGCGAGCACGCCCCAGTAGGCGAACGCCACCGCGGCCGCTATCAGGAGCGGCTTCCAGAGCTTTTCGGGGGACACGGCAGGGGACATCTTTGGCAAAACTTTTGAAGGCCGGCCCGCGGGCCGGAGTGTGCGGCTACACGGAAGCCCGCCGGGCGGGCTCAAAGGCGCTCCCGGCGCGCCGTTAAAGCTTAACCCATGCGGGGACGGGCGGCAACAGGATTAAAGGGCGAGGGACGAATTAAGGCGGGGGCGGGGGGATTGATTCACCTGCTCATTGGTGCATTGATTCATTTATCAAATGACCCGATGAACCAATGAGCAGATGAACCAGTCTCCCCCGCCCCCGCCTTCTCCCCGAGCGCGCTACTGCTGCCTGAAGCGGTCGCGGTACTCGGTGGAACTGAGGAAGGCTTTGACCATCTCGGCCGCGCGGAAGTCGCCGCCGAACTGTTCGAGCTTCGAGAGCCAGAACTGGTAGCCCGCCTGGTCGGGGTTGCGGCGCAGGTAGCCGAAGTACTGCATCAGCACGAACGCCTTGTTGGTTTCGAGCTTCGAGAACTCCTCGTTCTCGACGAGCCTCGCCAGAACGTCCGCCCGCGTCGCGCCCGACTGGAGCGACGCGACGAGCGCGTCGCGCTCGGCCGCCGGCGGCGCGACGCCCATCGAGGCGTAGAGCGCGTCGACGAACCGCGCGTCCGTTAGCTGGTCGTAGCGGCTGCGGAAGTCCGCGCGCTGCACCCACGCCTGGTAGAAAGCCTTCTTGTTCGCGGCCAGCCTCTCCTGCCACCCCGTCTCGCCGACGATGACGCCCTTCTCCACCTCCTGCGTGTCGGCGATGAACTCGTTGAAGAGCACGGTGCGGCCGAGGCTCCCGCGGTAGAGGCGGTAGACGACGTAGCCCGTCTGCTGGAACTCGATGGAGCGGAAGTAGGCGGCCGACACGTCTATGCGCATCCCCTCGACGCAGCGCGCGTCGGCGCCGCAGGACTTGATCTTGTTCGTCCAATAGGCGCGCCCCGACTCGTCGGGCTCGCGCCCGAGGAAGTCCACGTAGTGCTGGCGCACGAAGTACTCGGCGTAGTCCACGGGGTTCTCGACGTTGCCGTAGACCATCAGCACGTCGGCCAGCTCAAGGCAGTCGATGGCCTTCTGGAGCGCGGCCTTGGCCTCGGCGAGCTGCCCCTGCGTGGCGTAGGTGTTGGCGGCCGCGGCGTGGCCGAGCGCGCTGGAGAGCGACGCCTCGATGCGCGCGGCGGCCGGGTAGAGCGTGCGCTCGGCGCCGAAGTCTACGTAAGCCTGCTGGATGGCGGCGACGACGGCCGCGACGCGGTCGGCCGGGTTCAGGACGACGGCGGCGGCCGTCGGCCCCGCGGTGGCGCCGGCCGTGCCGGCGGTCGTGCCGGCGGTCGTGCCGGCGAGGTCGTTGCTCAGGTCCTGCGCGGCGCGGCGCGCGCTCAGCACGGTGAGCTTCGCGCGCCCCTCGGGCGCGGGCGTCGGCGTCGGGGTCGGGGTCGCGGCCGGCGGCGGAGGCGCGGGCGTCGGCGTCGCGACGGGCGTCGGGGTCGGCGTCGGGGCGGGCGCGGGCGGCCGCATCGCCGCGGCGATGGCGGCGAAGTCGCAGCCGATGTCCTTGCCGTCCGTCGCCTGGTTCCTGTAGGGCGAGGAGGGCGAGAGGCTGTAGTCCTCGCCCGCGGGGTTCGTGAAGCCCGCGTCGTCGAGGCTGGCCGGGTAGAAGTTGTCGGCCGGGTAGTAGTTCGGGTAGCCCTCGCCGCCGCCGCGCCCCGAGATGACGTTGCGGCGGAAGGTCGAGCCGGGGAAGTACTGCGTGATGGTCGCGCGGCCGGAGCTGACGCCCGTCCCGATGATGCCGTAGGAGTTGTGCGCCATCAGGTTGTTGGCAAAGACGAAGTTCTCGGAGGGCGCGCCGTAGACCTGAACGTCGCTGCCCGTGTGCAGCACCGTGTTGTGCTCGACGGTCACGTCGGGCATGTCGGTGATCTTGACGAAGACGCCGTCCTCGCTCCAGCGCGCGCCGTTCACGTCGAAGAAGAGGTTGTTGACGATGCGCAGGCCGCGCCCGCGCCCGCTCGGCTGGTAGGTGTCCTTGCCGACGACGTTGACGGCGAAGCCGACGTGCTTGATGACGTTGTTCGTGATGGTCACGTCTTCGAGCGTGGCCCACGAGCCGCTGTCGCCCCTCACCGTCAGGTTCAGCGCGCCGTAGCCCCAGTTCACGTCGTTCCAGTTGTTCTCGAAGACGTTCCCCTCGATGACGACCCTCCGCGCGCTCTTCAGCTCCAGCAGGTTCTTCACGCTCCACCGCGTGCCCGCGTACGACGGGTCGCCCTGCCGCCACGACAGCGGCTTGAAGAAGTGGTTGCGGCGGATCTCGATGTCCGTGGGGATGAGCCCGGCGACGGCCGGCGTCGCGCCCCCGAAGATGAGGTTCTCGCCCGAGGCTTCCAGATAGTTGTTGACGATGTGGTAGGGGCCGGGGCCGTTCCAACCGGCGATGGCCTGCGCGTCCTGGAACTCGGACTTGAAGCCCGCGATGTAGCAGCCCGTGATGGTCGTCTCGGCGCTCTGGAGCGCGACGCCGCGCTTCAGGGTCTGCGTCGGGAAGGCGGTGACGAGGCAGCGGTCGAGCAGGAAGTGGTGCGGCACCTCCTCCGAAGTGTCCTGCGCGGAGTCGCTCGCGCCGAGCTTTACGAGGTCGTAGACCTGCGCCCAGGGGACGGCCGTCCTGAACTCAAGGCCGATGAGCCGCCAGTGGTGCGCGCCCGGCGCGGTCTGCAAAGCGGCCTCGCCCGTCCCCGGCGAGATGATCTTCGCCAGCAGCGGCGAGTCCGCGGGCGAGACGCGCCCCGTGGCCGCGGCCAGCGCGGAGTCGGGCGTCGAGGTGCGCACCGTGATCCACTCGGCGGAGGCCGTGTTCTTGTTCGGGAGCGTGACGGGGCCGGCGAAGGAGGCGCCGGCCTGGATGACAATCGTGTCGCCGGGCTGCGCGGCGTTGAGCGCGGCCTGGAGGTCGCCGCCCGAGGCGACGTTCAGCGTCGCCGCCGACGCGACGCGCGGCGCGAGGGCGAAGGCGCAGAGCGCGAGGGCGGTGAGAACCGAGAAGCGTGCGAGGGAGTCTGAAAGACGGGAAGCTCCCCTGCTGGGGGAGACGGCGAGACGAAGGATACCCATTGGTGAAACCCCACTTCGGTAACCGGACGATCTCGGACTGGGCCGAGACTCCTGGCTTTGCGGACTCGCATCGCTGCGAGGGTGCCTTTGGTCGGTGACGGTCAGGGACGGCTCGGGCCGGCGCAGCCTCTAGGGGAGACTGCGTGTGGGCGCGAACGCGCCTTCGGGGAAGACACGACGGCGGGCTCCGGCGCGCGAGGGCGCGGACGCACGGGCTTCTGTCTGGAGGCGTAACGGCTTTAGGAGAAATGGATGCGGGTGGGGCCACACGGCGCGGGTCGGCGCGCCGAACGTGGCTCAAGGCTGACGACTTCCTGTGGGGTCTTTTGAGGCCCCCGGCACACAGTTGTCCCGGCAGGCGCTTGAAGTCGTAGTCTTCTCCGACCGCCTTCGGCAACCAGACAATCTACGCGCGGCGGGGGAGGGCTCCCCCGGAGCGCGGAGACTCACGGCTTTGCGTCCCTGCCTCGCGGCAGGTTTGCCTTTATCGTGTGCAATCGTTGCTGCTTATAAAGAGCTCTCGTCGCGCCCCCTTCGGGTCGGGCTGGCGCAACGACCAGATTCAGTAAACCAAAGTTGGCCGTTGTTTGTCAACAGCCAAATTCCGGCTGAATTTCGCCCGGAATTTGTCAACTCATCCGGCGCGGCGGAAGGTCACCTCTCCTTCCTCAGCTTCTGGTAGATGAAGACGGGGAGGCCCAAAAACTTCTTCGCCCCGGCCTCGTGCACGAGGCGCAGGCCGTGTTCGCGGTAGTAGCGCGCGAGCCGCCGGCGCGACTGGTAGGCCGTGTCGCCGAGCGAGCCGGGCAGCCGCCTCCCCGTCGCCGCCCAGAGCCAAGTGTTGGCCAGAGTCCGCAGGGCGTAGATTCTGTACTTCCACTGCGGCGGCGCGAGGAGGTATTTGAGGTAGAAGCCGGCGCCGTGCGAGACGAGGTAGCACTCGCCGCCCGGCTTGAGGACGCGCGCGAACTCGGCGACCGCCCTGTCCTCCGCTATCAGCGGGATGACGACTTTGCAGACGACGCCGTCGAGGCTTGAGTCGGCGACCGGAATCCGCTCCGCCGAGGCCAGCATCACCGGGAGCCCGCTCTCGCGGCAGCGCGCGAGCGCGTCGGCGTCGATGTCGAGCCCGAAGGGCGTGCAGCCCTTCAGCCTGAGTTGCTCCATCTGTCGCCCCTGGCCGCACCCCACGTCGAGCACGAGCGAGCCCGGCCCGAAGCCGAACTCGTAGTCTTTGAGCACGTAGTCCTGCCACTCTGACATCGAATCCCCCTTCCGCCGCTAATAGCCCTGCGTGTCGAAATCGAGGACGGACTGCAACCCGAGTTCCAGCTCCAGCAGGGACTCGGGCAGGCCGCTCCGCCTGACCACCTCGCCGGGCGCGGGCGGCGCGAAGTTCACGCCGCCGAACGCCGCGAAGACGTACGGGTAGGTCTCGGCCGCGATGCGCCGCGCCGCGGCCGACATGTTCTCGGGGTATCCTTTGGGGAAGGCGAAGTAGGGCACGTCGTGCCCCAGCTCGCGCCGCAGGTCTTCGAGCGAGCCGGCTATCTCGTCGCGCAGGCGCGCCTCGTCCGCGTCGTCGCCGCAGTCGAAGTGCGTGCGCGTGTGGCTGCCGATGGTGACGTTGTGGCGGTCGAGGTAGCGCAGCTCGTCCCAGCCGAGCGCGCGGAAGCCCCGCTCGCCGCGGTCGACGTCGTGTTGAAACTCCGAGCGCTCGGCGACGTGCCGCGTGCAGACGAAGAGCGTCACGGGGATGTCCTCCGCCTCGGCCACGGCGCGCAGGCCGAGGAAGTTGTCGGCGTAGCCGTCGTCGAAGGTCAGCACGGCGGTCGGCGCGTCCACCTCGCCGCGCTCGAGCATCGAGAGCGCATCGGGGAGCGACACGATGCGGTAGTGGCGCTTGAGGAACCTGACCTGCCGCAGGAAGCAGTCGGTCGGCATACCCAGGAAGCACCCGCGGTCGGTGATGACGTGGTGGAAGAGGATGACTACGGGGTAGCTCTTCTCGCGCGCGCGGCGGCGGTTCTTCAGCCAGAGGCCGGGGTAGAAGAGGGAGCGCGCGGCGAGCTTGAAGAACGTGCGGCCGGTGCGCGGGCGGTAGTCGCCGCGGCTCCTGCGTATCCCGCGCTCGACGGCCCAAATCTGGTGCGGCTGGTAGCCCTTGAAGAGCGCGCCGCCCCGCGGCTGCGGCGTCTCCGTCCAGCCGCCGCGCGCGGCCGCGCCGATGACCTCGACGAGGCAGTCCACGCCGAGCAGGTCGGCCTTGAGCCCGACGCTCGCCAGCGTGTCGAGCGGCTCGATGGGGAAGGTGCGCTCGCCGAGCACGGAGCCGGCGTCGACCTCCTTCGTCACGCGGTGGACGGTGACGGTCTGCTCCGCGCGGCCGTCGCGCATCTCCCAGAGGCCGGGCGCGCCGGAGCCGCGGTAGTCGGGCACCTTGTGCTTGTGGATGTTGACGGAGCCGAGGCGCGGGGCCTCGAAGAGGTGCGGCTTGAGTATGCGCGTGCCGTAGACGACGCCGAGGTCCGCCCCGAGGCTTTTGACGAATTCGAGGGCCTCCGCGCCGTTGATGTCGCCGGTGACGTGGAAGGCCGTGCCGGCCCCCTCGCAGCGGCGCGCGAGTTCCGCGAGCGAGGGCGGCGCGGGGTGCGGGCTGCGCGCGGTGCCGTGCGCGGCGTGGAGGAGGCGCGCCAGCGCGCCGGCGGCGGGGCGCGCCGCGCGCGCGGCGGCCTTGTGCGCGGCGAAGCGCACGAAGTCGGGGTCGCGCGCGTACCTGCCCGCGCGGCGCAGCCGCTTCCCCAGGGGCGCGCGCGGGCGCTCGGTCTCGTAGAGCACGCCGGCGACCTCCACGTCGGGGAGGTCTACGCCGAGGCGCCAGAGGAAGTGGCGCACCTTTGCGGGCGGGAGGCTCGTGAAGATGACTAGGCGGAAGGCGCTCATGCGTTTCTCACCCCCGGCGTGAGGTACTGCGGACCTCGGGTCGTAAGGAGGACGGCGGCGTAAAGCGGAAGGCGCGCCGTCAGTCGAGCGGCAGGAGGAACTCCCGCAGCCCTTCGTACTCGGACTCGAACTCTTTGTAGAGCCCCGGCTCGGCGTAGCGGAGGTTCGGGGCGTTCTTCTTCGCGGCGATGTCGCGCGTCCACGGCAGCCCGCGCCGGCGCGCCATCTCGCGGAGCGCCGCGTTGACGGCGCGCGTCGCGTTCTCGTAGCCGATGTTCTCCAGCGCCCAGCCGCGCGGGTCGAAGGCTTCGGGGCGCGTGACGGCCGCGGCCAGCGCGTCGGCCAGCTCGCCGTCGTCGGCGAGGAGCCCCGTGCGCGGGTTGACGTGGTCGAGGTTGATGCCGCGGTGGTGGCGGTAGACGATGACGGGCGTGCCGCAGAACATGCTCTCGTAGACGGAGCGGTTCGAGCCCTCCTGCCGCGAGAGCAGCAGCGAGACTTTCGACTCCGAGACGAGGCGCGCCACCTCCGCGTGCGGAATCTTCTCGAAGAAGGCGCAGTCGGCTTCGAGCCCGTGGCGTCGCGCCAGCTCCTCCACGCGTGAGCGCGGCCAGCCGAGCGGGTAGCCGACGAGCGCGACGCGCAGGCGCATGCCGCGCTCGCGCTTCAGGCGCGCGGCGGCGCGCAGCAGCAGGTCGTGGCGCTTGAGCGGGTCCCACGCGGCGACCATGATGGCGTCGAAGCCGGCCTCCGCGCCGGCCTCGCGCGGGCGGAACGTCGCCGGGTCAACCCACTCGCCGCTCCCGACGCGCACGGGGGCGAGGTTCGCGCCGAGGCTTTCGACGAACTCGAAGTCCTCGCGCCGCGGCGACTGCACCAGCACGTCGAGGTCGGAGCCGAGGTAGAGCAGGAAGTGCGCCTCCTGGTAGCCCCAGCCGCTCGTCTCAAGCACCAGCGTGTAACGAGCCGCGAGCGCGCCGATGTCGTAGGCGGCGGCGAAGGCTTTTATCCCCTCGCCGTACATCACCAACAGGACGCCGCGCTCGCCCGTCGCCTCGTCGTAGGGCTTGAGGACGACGAGGTCGCCCTGCCGCTCGGGGTCCCCGTCCTCGCGCGGCAGGCGCAGGCGCAGGCGGTGCTCCTCGGCGAAGGAGCCGTAGCGCCGCCTGATCTCCCGCGCCTTCTCCGTCCGCACGTAGTCGAGCCGCAGGCCGTTCTCGGCCGCGGGGCGCAGGCGGCCTTCGCCGTCGTAGCAGTGTTCACGTATGAGCGCGCGCACGCGCCCGACCCTGCGCGCCCCTAAGCCCTCGTCGCCGAGGTGGCGCCACGCGCGCATCAACGACTCGGCCGCCTCGTAAGGCCGGCCCCGCCCGAGGGCGCGTCGGGCGCGCGCGCCGGCCCAGGCGGCGTAGAGCCTTTGCAGCGCGGGCGAGCCGTAGACGCGCTCCTTCACCCACAGGCGGCGCGCCGTGCGCACGTGCTGCGGTTCGGGCTGCAACTCTTTGGCGCTCTTCGCGGTGCTCATCGCAGGGGGCTTCAGGCGGCGCGGTGCGGCGTGATGAGCCGCAGGCGGTAGTCGCGGTACTGGCCGGGGTTGCCGTCGCGCCCGTCGCACGCGGCGAGGATGATGTTGACCATCTCGCGCGCGGTGACGAAGTGGGGCGTGAACGCGCCCGCGCGCGACTCCTCTAATAACTCGTCCAGGAATTTCTGAATCAGCCCGCCGAGCATCGCCTCCCTGTCGAGCGGGTTCATGCCGTGGCAGTGGAGCTTGACGAAGAGCCAGTCGGGCCGCCCCGCGACGGCGATGGCGGCGCTCTGCCAGAGGCGGAGGCGCGCGAGCGTCGGCGGGTGCGCCGTCGTCAGCTCGCCGTTCTCTATCTTGGGGAGCGGCAGGCGCGAGTTGCGCCCGTCGAAGTCGAGCCCGAGCGGCCCCTGCACCATGAGCGGGAAGGTCTCGGGCGCGCGCCCCGCACGCAGGTCGCGCCCGCGCCTGTGCGGCGCGCGCCGCGCGAGCGGCGGCTCGCACTCGTAGAGCGAGTTGACCTTCGGCACCTGCCCCGCGCTCGGGAAGGAGGGCAGCGTCATGTCGGCGTAGCAGCCCGTCTCGGCGAGCACCTGCATCTCCTCGTCCACGCCGCAGAAGCGCCCGCCGGCGGAGTTCGCCAGCGCCCAGTTGCCGTGGACGAAGGCGTAGCGAGCCCCCCCGTCGCCCTCGCGGCGCGAGAGGCAGCCGTGGCCGACGAGCGCGTCGCGGAACCCTGCGAGCGCCCGCCGCGTGCCCTCGGCCGTGTCGGCCTCGCGCAGCCCGTGGTGGAGGTGTATCTCGACCTCGCCCCAGCCGTCGCGGCAGTGCTCGGCGAGGCGCGCGAGCTGCGCCGGGTCGTACTGCTCGGCCGGCGAGAAGTATGTGTGGCGGAAGGGGAAGCCCTCGGCGTCGCGCCAGCGGCCGAAGATTTTCGGGTACTCGCGGCACCACTCTTCGAGCCGCCGCTCCTGCACCTCGCGGGGCGCGAAGTCCTCGGGCGCTTCCGGCAGATACGCGGGCTCGAAGTGGTCTGCGAGCGCGATGACGAGGTGCGCGCCACGCGCGCCGGGGCGGTCGCGCGCCAGGCGGCGCAGCCCGTAGGCGGGCAGCCAGCGCATCGCTCCCAGGGCCTTGGCCGCTTGTTCTCTCAGAGACATCCGTGTGAATATGCCGGGTGATTTCTCGGGCGGGCGGTTCGCCGAAGTACGCGGGCGGGAGTCTAAGGAATCCGTAAACCCTCGCCGAAAGATTCTAGCACAAACGGGGACGGCCGAAGTCGGACTTTGCCGCGCCCGCGCCCCGGACACGCGCCGACCGGATGGCACCGAGTCATTCAACACCGCACGCCGACCCGCCGCGGCTGCTCGCCGTCTCCTTCGCCTTCCCGCCGCTCGCATACCCGCGCTCGGGGCAGGTCGCGCGCCTCCTCAAACACCTCGGCTTCGACACCGCGCTGGTCTGCGCCGACGAGCGCGGCGCGCGCCGCGACCCGACGCTCGACCCCGACGCCGAATCGAGCCTGCGCGCGTGCCTGCGCGTCCCCTTCCCCCCGGCCGGCGTGCGCCGCCACGCAGACCGTCTGGCCGCGCGCCTGCGCCTGCCCGTGTGGAGCAAGATTCCCGACGAGTACAGGTCGTGGGGGCGCCCCGCGCTGAAGGCCGTCCGCGAGTTCGCCGAGGCGAGCGGCTACAGGCCCGACCTCGTCGTGAGCTTCGGCCAGCCGATGAGCGACCACCTCGTCGGCCTCAGGCTCAGGAAGCTCTACGGCGTGCCGTGGGTCGCGCACTTCAGCGACCCGTGGGTCGAGAACCCCTTCGACCCGCGCGACCGGCTGGCGCGCCGCATCAACCTCGCGCTCGAACGGCGCGTGGCCGAGGCGGCCGACCGCCTCGTCTTCACCTCGGAGGAGACGGTAGACCTCGTGATGCGGAAGCACCCGGCCGCCTGGAGGCGGAAGGCGCGCGTGCTCCCGCACAGCTTCGACCCGGCGCTCTACCCCGCGGCCGCCGAGGCCCCGGGCGGCGAGACGGTCGTCCGCTACACGGGCGAGTTCTACGGCCGGCGCACGCCGCGCCCGCTCGTCGAGACGCTGCGCTCGATACTCGCCGACGCGCCGCGGCTTCTGGAGGGCGTGCGCTTCGAGCTGATCGGCCCGGTCGCGCCCGGCGCGCGCGCCGAGTCGGGGCTGGAGACGCTGCCCGAAGGGCTGGTCTCGACGCGCCCGCCCGTCGGCTACCGCGAGAGCCTCGCGCTCGCGGCCGCGGCCGACGGCCTCCTCATCATCGACGCGCCCGCCGGGCGCAGCGTCTTCCTCCCCTCGAAGCTGGTGGACTACATCGGCGCGCGCCGCCCCGTGCTCGGCCTCACGCCGCCGGGGGCGTCCGCGCGCCTCATCGGCGAGTTAGGCGGCTGGTCGGCAGACCCCTCGGACGCGGGCGCGATGAGGCGCGCGACGGAGGAGTTCCTCGCCTTCCTCTCCCGTGCGCGGGGCCGCCCGCGCGAGCACTGGGGCGACGCGGGCGTGCGCGCGCGCTACGAGGCTCGGGCCGTGGCCGCGTCGTTCGGGGTGATGCTGCGCGAGCTTTTGGGCTGAAGGCGACTCTCTGCCCGAGGGCTTCAGCGGCGCACCACGCCGGCCGTCGCCTCGCGCAGCGCGTCGAGGTCGCAGCCCAAATCTTTGCCGTCCGTCGCCCGCCCCTTGTAGGGGCTGCCGGCGGCGAGCCTGTAGTCGCCCGCGGCCGGGTCGGCGAAGCCCGCCTGCGCGAGCCGCTGCGGGTAGAAGTTGTCGGCCGGGTAGTAGTTCGGGTAGCCCTCGCCGCCGCCGTGCCCCGAGATGACGTTGCGGCGAATCACGGCGCCGGGGAAGTAGCGCGCGACGGCCGCACGCCCAGAGCCCACGCCCTCCCCGATGATGCCGTAGGAGTTGTGCGCCCCGACGTTGTTCGTGAAGACGAAGCCGGGCGAGGCCGGCCCGTAGACCTGTACGAGCGAGCCCGTGTGCAGGACGGTGTTGTGGTCGACCAGCACGTCGGGCATGTCGCTCAACTTGATCCACTCGCCGTCGCCCTTCCAGCGCGCGCCGTCCAAATCCAGAAAGAGGTTGTTGACTATCCTGAGCCCGCGCCCGCGGCGGCTCGGCTGGTAGGTGTCCCTGCCGAGGATGTTGAAGCCGTTCGGCGCGTGCGCCACGAGGTTGTTCGTGAAGAGCACGTCTTCGAGCGTCGCCTGCGGCCCGCTGTCGCCCCTCACCGTCAGGTTGATGGCGCCGTATCCGGAATTCACGTCCCCCCAGTTGTTCTCGAAGACGTTCCCCTCGATGACGACCCTGCGCGCGCTCTTCAGCTCCAGCAGGTTCTTCACGCTCCACCGCGTGCCCGCGTAGGACGGGTCGCCCTGCCGCCACGACAGCGGCTTGAAGAAGTGGTTGCGGCGGATCTCGATGTCCGCGGGGACGAGGCCGGCGACGGCCGGCGTCGCGCCCCCGAAGATCAGGTTCTCGCCGGAGGCTTCCAGGTAGTTGTTGACGATGTGGTAGGGGCCGGGGCCGTTCCAACCGGCGATGGCCTGCGCGTCCTGCTCGGCTGACTTGAAGCCCGCGACGTAAGAGTTAACGACGCTCGTCTCGGCGCTGTTGAGCGCGACGCCGCGCTTCAAGGTCTGTCCGGGGAAGGCCGTGACGAGGCAGCGGTCGAGCACGAGGTGGTGCGGCACCTCCTCCGAAGTGTCCTGCGCCTCGGAGGTGTCGCCCAGCTTCACGAGGTCGTAGGCCGACGCGTCGGCGCGCGCCGTCCTGAACTCAAGGCCGACGAGCCGCCAGTGGTGCGCGCCCGGCGCGGTCTGCAAAGCGGCCTCGCCCCCGCCCGGGGCGAGTAGCTTCGGCAGCAGGGGCGCGTCGGCGGGCGAGACGCGCTCGGCGTCGCCCGGGAGCTTCGCGTCGGGCGCCGAGGTGCGGACGGTTATCCACCCGGGCGACGCCCCCTTGTTCGGCAGCGTGAAGGGGCCTTTGAAGGAGGCGCCCGCCTCCAAGACCACTGTGTCGCCGGGGCGCGCCTCGTCGAGCGCCGCCTGGAGGCTACTGCCCGCGCGGACGCTCAGCGTGCGCGGCGCGCCCGGCGGCGGCGGCGCGGCCGTCCGCCGCCGCTGCGCCAGCGCCAGCGCGAGGCCGGCGGCGAGCAGGAGCGCCGCCGCCGGCAGGAGTAGGAGCCGCGTCCGGCCGGGCATCGCCTTAGCTGTCTTTCACGAAGACGAACTCGTTGCACCCGAGCCCGACGCCGCCGCACTTCATCTTCGCCAGCCGGAAGCCGCGCGCGCGGTAGAAGTCGAAGACGGCCTCGGGCGTCGCGTACTCGTAGGGGTAGCCGCCGACCCAGTCCACGATGTCGCGCCAGCGGCTCATGCCGCGGTTCTGGCTGTAGCGCGTCCACGAGCGCACGTACTCGCCCGGCCGCAGCGTGACGAGGGCGCGCAGGACTGACTTGGCCTCGTTCGGCGCCGAGACCGCGGCCGCGAAGGGCGCGCGTAAGGGGCGCGGCAGCTCGTTGTAGGTCTTCTTGATCCACTTCCAGCGCGCGCTGCGGCTCCCGAGGTCGTTGTAGATGGCGACGAAGAGCCGCCCGCCCGGCGCCACGGGCAGGCCGGCGTTGTCGAGCGCCTCCCACATGCTCCCCGTGTGGTGCAGCACGCCCCACGAGTAGACCACGTCGAAGAGCCCGAGCGAGCGCACGTAGTCGGCGTCGAGGGCCGAGCCCTCCTCGACCACCCAGGCGGGGTCTTCGGGGAAGTAGCGGCGGCGCAGCTCGCGCGCGCAGGCGACCGAGCGCGGGTCGTAGTCGAAGGAGTGGACGCGTGCGCCGAGGCGCCGCGCGGCGAGGCTGAAGAGGCCGCTGCCCGAGCCGATGTCGAGGAAGCTCCGGCCCGCGAGGCTCTCGACCTCCAGCATCGCGCGCAGCGACTCTTCGGCCTTCCCGATGCGTTCGTCGTCGAGCACGGCGAGGAAGCGCGACCAGTTCTCGCCGAACTCGAAACGCTCCCCGCGGCTCACCTCAATTGCGTGTGCGCTCATCCTCTTACCCTCAGTACCGCAAACGGTAATAGACCATCTTCACGTATTCGCCCGCGACCGCGCGCCACCCGCGCGGGCTCAGCCACCAGCCGCCGGGCGCGGGCGTCTTCCCCGCGGCCGAGACGCCGACGGCGACGCGGTCGCCCCCGAACTCCTTCCGGAAAGTCCACAGCGCCCGCCGCGTGTGGTAGCCCGAGGTGACGAGCATGACGGAGCGCAGCCCGCGCTGGAGCGCGTACCCGCGCACGAGCAAAGCCTCTTCGTGCGTGCTCGACACGGGCGGGGGCAGCGTCACGATTGCGCCGCGCGGCACCCCGCCGCGCTCCAACTCCCACGCGGCGCGCTCGGCGAACGACGGGTTGCGCTGAAGCTCACGCGACCACCCGCCGCGCTGCCCGTCGTCGGTCAGGAGGACGAGGGGCGCGCGCCCCTCGCGGTAAAGCTCGGCGGCGCGCGCCGTGCGCTCGGCGTTAGCCTGCGAGCCGGCGAGCACGACCAGCGCGTCCGCGCGCGGAAGCTCCTCGCTCACCACGAGCGCCTCGGCCGCGCCCCGCGCCGCGACGGCCCACGCCGCCAGCGCGACGACCGCGACCGGCAGCACGCGCCCCGCGCGCGCCCCCCTCAAGCTCAGACGGACGGCTCTCACCCTCGCCCCCGCGCGGCCGCCGCGCTCACCAGCAGATGCCCTCGTACTTACCCGTCGGCGGCGGCGCGTCGAAGAGGCGCACGAGGTCTATCAAGGTCTGCCCCGGCCGCAGCTTGTCCGACACGCCGCGGAACTCCTCGGCCTTGTTGCCGACGACGACCACGTCGGCGTGTTCGAGGACTTCCGCCACGCTCGACTTCATCAACTGCGAGACGTGCGGAATCTCGCGCTCGATGTACTCCTTGTTCGCGCCGAACAGGCGCGCGAGCGACACGTCGCGGTCGTAGATGGCGAGCTGCACGCCTTTGCCGATGAGCGTCTCGATGAGCGAGACCATCGGCGACTCGCGCAGGTCGTCCGTGCCGGCCTTGAAGCTGAAGCCGAGCACGCCCACCCGCCTGCTCCCCGCGGCCAGCACCATCTCGACGGCGCGCTCGATCTGCCGCCGGTTGCTCTGGAGCGTCGCCGCCAGCAGCGGCACGTCAACGTCCAGCTCCTTCGCCTTGTAGATGATGGCGCGCAGGTCCTTCGGCAGGCACGACCCGCCGAAGGCGAAGCCCGGCTTGAGGTAGTAGGGCGAGAGGTTGAGCTTCGTGTCCTTGCAGAAGACCTCCATCACCTCGTGGCTGTCTATGCCGAGCCCCTTGCAGACGTTCCCGACCTCGTTGGCGAAGCTCACCTTCAGGGCGTGGAAGCAGTTGCAGGCGTACTTCACCATCTCGGCCGCCCTCGTCGAGACGACGTAGGACGGCGCCTCGATGCCGGAGTAGAGCCGGCGCACGAGCGCGCCCGTGTCCTCGTCGTCCGCCCCGATGAGCGTGAACGGCGGCGCGTAGAAGTCTTTCAGCGAAGACCCCTCGCGCAAAAACTCCGGGTTGACGCAGACGCCGAAGTCGCGCCCCGCCTTCCTGCCCGAGTAGACTTCGAGCGCCGGGACGACGACACCCTCTATCGTGCCGGGCAGCATCGTGCTGCGCATGACGACCGTGTGGCGCGCGCCTTTGCGTTCGAGCGCCGCGCCTATCTCCTGGCAGACCCGCTTGACGTAGGTCAGGTCGAGGCTCCCGTTCGGCTTCGACGGCGTGCCGACGCAGACGAGCGAGGCGTCCGTCGAGTTCACGGCGTCGGCCGTGTCCGTCGTGGCGCGCAGCCGCCCCGCGGCGACCATCTCGCCGATGAGGTCGCCGACGCCGGCCTCGACTATCGGGCTCTTGCCCGAGTTGATTATCTCGACCTTCGTCGCGTTCACGTCGCACCCGACGACCTCGTGCCCCTCGCGCGCGAAGCAGGCGGCCGACACGCAGCCGACGTATCCCAGACCGAAGATGCTTAGTCTCATTTAGTTCCCCAACGCGTCCGTTTCGAGTTTTGAGAGCGGGAGGGCCGGGTCGGCCCGGAAAGACTGTTGTCGTCGGCCGCGGGGCGCGCGGCCGTCAGCCGTTGCCGCCCCCGCGGCCGAGAGCGGTCGAGCGCAGCCTCTCGTACACCGAGTTGCCGAGCACGCGCTTGGCAACGTCCAGCGCGGCGACGCGCGCGCGCAGGGCCGCCAGCCCCTCGCCGCGGCACGCGCGCGCCAACTGCCCGGCCCCCGCGC